>NZ_VMHP01000001.1:957458-1276610 GCF_008795985.1 Marinobacter halotolerans
AAGGCTGGAAAAAGCTGGGCCAGCCGGTTCCCGAATCAAACTTTGAATCGGAACTGAACAGAGGCAGCCCGCAGAGCCGACAGTCGTAGACACCCGCGTTCTTGTTATCCAGCAGAGTGCCACAAAAAGGCCTTTCGGTGCCGTGATCCAGCAGCACCCGCCGCTCCTCTTCCGACAGGTGGGCTGCCTTTTCTTCAATTTGTTCCCGCGTGAGCGGGGTCAGGTCGTACCCGGCAGCAGATGTACTCATGGGTGGTTCCTCAATCGTTGTCGTCGTTGGTGTATTCAGGCTTCAGGCGCTCAGGAAAGCTGCTCGCAAGCTTCTCCATTTTCGGCGCCGCTACCGCCATCACATAGGGCTGATAGGGATTCTTCGCCGCAAAGTTCTGGTGGTAGGACTCGGCCGGATGAAACGCTTCCAGCGGCTCCAGCGTTGTCACCAGCGGCTCCTTGTAAACGCCCGCCTCGTTCAGAAGATTAACGTAGGCCTGGGCCACCTGCTTCTGATCTTCGGTCTCATAGAAAACCACAGAGCGGTACTGGGTACCCCGGTCATTGCCCTGGCGGTTCAACTGGGTAGGGTCATGGGCAACCGAGAAGAATATCTTCAGCAGTTCGCCAAAACTGACCTTTGCCGAATCGTACTGAACGGCCACCACTTCAGCGTGACCGGTCTGACCGGAACAGACCGCTTCGTAGTTGGCGGTTTCCGGGCTGCCGCCAGCATAGCCGGAAATGACGCCGGTAACCCCGTCAACGGCAAGAAATACCGCTTCCACGCACCAGAAGCAGCCGCCTCCCAGGACCACCCGCTGCTCGCCGGTTTCGCCAGTCAGATCATGCTCCGGATCCGGAAAACGGCTTCGGGGCACATTCATTCCCGGTATATCGCAAGATGTTGTCATATCTACCTCTGGTTCCGGTTTGTTAAAACAGCCAAAAGCCCACCAGCCCGCTTAAAAACGCCAGCAGCCATACGGGCACCTGCCAGAGCGACAGCGCCGCCCAGACCAACAGCACAAAACCGACCGACGCCGGCGACACCACGCCGGATGTCCATACCGGATCGTAGAGCGCAGACAGCAGCAGCCCAACCACTCCGGCATTCACGCCTGCCAGGGCGGACCTTGCCCCGGCGTGATTCCTCACATACTGCCACAGTGGCAGGCCTGCAAACACCAGCAGGGCGCCGGGCAGGAACACCGCTGCCACACCCACTGCAGCACCGGACCAGCCCTGTTCCACTCCACCCAGAAACGCAGAGAAGGAGAAGAGCGGCCCCGGCATGGCCTGGGCGACGCCATAACCCGCCAGAAAGGTATCCGCCGGTATCGCGCCCGAAGCCACAAAGCTCTCTTCCAGCCATGGCAACACCACGTGGCCGCCACCAAATACCAGTGCACCGGCACGGTATAGTTCCGCGGCAATCGCGGTATGGGCGCCGGCACCCCAGGGCAGGAAAGTTAACAACAGCAGCCCGAGGAACAGAGAGAAGAACACCATCGGCTTGCGAGTTCTTACCGGAATATCCAGTGCACCACCGGCCTTGTCGGAAGGCAGCCCGAGCCAGGCGCCGGTGATACCCGCAACCACCAGCGCCAGCGCCTGTATCCAGACACTCCCGGCGACCAGCAGCGCCGCCGCTACCAGTACCGCAATAGTGCGGCGGGGACGATCCGGGCAAAGCTTGGTGCCCATCTGCCAGACCGCCTGGGCCACCACCGCAACAACAAAGAGCTTGAGGCCCGTTACCCAGCCGCCGGACCCGGCCTCGGGCCAGAGCACCATTCCCGAGGCAAAAAGCGCCATGATCAGCGCCGACGGCAGGGTAAATCCGACCCAGGCAGCTGCTGCCCCCGGGTAGCCGCCCCGCAGGTAGCCAACGGTGAGCCCCACCTGGCTTGACGCCGGGCCCGGCAGCATCTGACATAAGGCCACAACTTCCGCGTAGGCCTGCTCCGTCACCCATTGCCGGCGCTTCACAAACTCATCGTAGAAGAAACCCAGGTGGGCAACAGGCCCACCGAATGACGTCAGCCCCAGGCGCAGGAACAACAGAAAAATTGCTAGCGTCGATCCTGCCTCCCTGGGCTTCTGCATGGGATGTCAGCCCCCTCCGCGGGTCAGTTTCAGCGGGTCCATCAGATCTTCCAGCTGGGAACGGCTCAGCCCGCTGCGCTCCTCGGCCACATCAATAACGGCTCGTCCGGTTTTATACGCTTCCTTGGCAATATCGGACGCCAGGGCGTAGCCGATTTCCGGGTTGAGCGCGGTTACCAGAACCGGGTTCTTGCCGACTGCAGCATCAAGCGTGTCGCTATTGACCGTAAAGCCACGGATGGCCCGGTCCGCCAGATTGGTCATTGAGTTGCCCAATAGCTCGATCATATCCAGCAGATTGGCCCCTACCAGTGGCAGCATCACGTTCAACTGGAAGTTGCCGGACTGCCCCGCAATGGCGTTAGTGCTGTCCAGCCCCATGACCTGGGCGGTCGCCATGGCCACTGACTCCGGTATAACCGGGTTCACCTTGCCCGGCATGATGCTGCTGCCCGGCTGCAACGCCGGCAGGCTGATTTCCGCCAGGCCGTGGATGGGGCCGCTGTTCATCCAGCGAAGATCGTTGGCAATTTTGGTCAGCACCACCGCCAGCCCTCGGAGCTGGGCAGACAAATTCACCGGCGCATCAATCGCACTCTGGCCCACAAACTTGTGGTCCATTGAGCGGAAAGCATAACCGGTCTTATCTTTCAGGGATTTTACAAACTGCTCGGTAAATTCCTCGGGCGCGTTAACTCCCGTGCCCACGGCAGTTCCACCCTGGGGAACCGCCAGCAAGTCATTGGCGGCGGCATCAAGGCGCTTTTCGGTCGCCAACAGTTGCTCCCGCCAGGTTCGGAGTTCCTGGCCAAGGGTAACCGGCATGGCATCCATCAGGTGTGTACGGCCGGTTTTTACCTGCTCATTCAACACCCCCTCACGCTCGTAGATCATGCCGCACAGATGCGTAAGTGCCGGTAACAGTCGCTCCTGAACACCCGCCACCGCACTGACGTGGATCGCCGTGGGAATGACATCATTGGAGCTCTGGCTCATATTGACGTGATCGTTGGGGTGCACTTCCAGCCCCGACTGGTTGGCCAGGGCGGAAATCACCTCATTGACGTTCATATTGGTGCTGGTGCCAGAACCGGTCTGGTATCTGTCCACCGGAAACTGGTCATCAAACTCGCCGTCCAGAATCCGATCACCGGCTTCTGAAATACCATCCCGCAATCGGGTTTCCATCAACCCCAGGCTGGTATTGGCATCAGCGGCCGCCTGCTTGATACGTACGACGGCCCGGATGAATTCCGTGGGCATGGGAAGCCCGCTGACCGGGAAATTCTCGACGGCGCGCTGGGTCTGGGCGCCCCAGAGCGCATCTTTTGGCACATGAACGTCACCCAGGCTGTCTTTTTCGATTCGGTAGTCCATCATTGAGTCCTCCTTGCTTTCGGGCGTTGGCATGTTCGCCTGTCACCAGTTTACGCCTACCAGCCGCTGCCATGACAACCGTTCCATATAACGGTAGCTGACGCCGATCGCGTAACGCAAAGAGGCACGTCCCTGTGCCGGATCCTCACTTTCCCGATCAGAAAAAACCGAGAGGATTGATGTCGTAGCTAACCAGCAAATTCTTGGTCTGCTGGTAGTGGTCCAGCGCCATTTTGTGGTTCTCGCGGCCAACGCCGGATTTCTTGTAACCACCGAAGGCGGCGTGAGCAGGGTACTGGTGATAGCAGTTGGTCCACACCCTGCCAGCCTGGATGCCACGGCCAACCCGGAAGGCGCGGTTGATGTCCCGGGTCCATAGCCCGGCTCCCAGCCCGAATTCGGTGTCGTTGGCGATGGCCAGGGCTTCCTCCTCGTCCTTGAAAGTGGTCACGCCCACCACCGGGCCGAAGATCTCTTCCTGGAACACGCGCATGTCGTTCCGCCCCTTAAACAGGGTTGGCTGAACATAGAAGCCATTGTTGTACTCGCCCTCCATTTCCTGGCGACCGCCGCCGGTAAGCACTTCCGCCCCTTCCTGCTTGCCGATCTCGAGGTAGGACATGATCTTGTCGAACTGTTCCTTGCTGGCCTGGGCGCCTACCTGAACATCGGTATCCAGCGGGTTTCCGCGCTTGATGGACTTGGTGCGTTCAACCACCTTCGCCATGAACTCCTCATACATATCTTCCTGCACCAGAGCGCGGGACGGACAGGTGCACACCTCGCCCTGGTTAAAGAACGCCAGAACCAGTCCCTCCACACACTTGTCGATGAATTCCGGCTCGGCCTTCATCACGTCGGAGAAATAAATGTTCGGGGATTTGCCACCCAGCTCCACGGTGGAGGGAATGATGTTCTCCGCCGCGCATTTGAGGATATGGGAGCCTACCGGGGTGGAGCCGGTGAAGGCGATCTTGGCGATACGCTTGCTGGTTGCCAGCGCCTGGCCGGCCTCAACGCCATAGCCGTTGACGATGTTAATAACCCCCGCAGGCAGCAAGTCGCCAATCAGCTCCATCAGTACCAGAATGCTGGCCGGCGTCTGTTCGGCTGGCTTCATGACCGTGCAGTTGCCCGCCGCAAGGCAGGGCGCCAGCTTCCAGGTGGCCATCAGTATCGGAAAGTTCCAGGGTATGATCTGGCCAACAACGCCCAGCGGCTCGTGGTAATGATAGGCCACGGTGTTGGCATCAATGGCGCTGGAGGTGTCTTCCTGCGCCCGGATACAGGCCGCGAAATAACGGAAATGGTCCACCGCCAGCGGCAGATCGGCATTGATGGTTTCCCGCACCGCCTTGCCGTTGTCCCAGGTCTCGGCGACTGCCAGCATCTCCAGATTCTGCTCCATGCGGTCAGCGATTTTCAGCAGAATGTTGGAGCGTTCGGTGGTGGACATCCCACCCCAGGCAGGCGCCGCCTTGTGGGCTGCGTCGAGAGCAAGATCAATATCTTCCTGGCCGGAGCGCGGAATCTCACAGATGACCTCGCCAGTGACCGGAGTGATGTTTTCGAAGTACTGGCCTTTAACCGGGGCAACCCATTCGCCGCCGATGTAGTTTTCGTAACGGGATTTGAAAGAGACAACGGAACCTTCTTTACCGGGATTCGCATAAATCATGGGGATGACCTTTTTTGTGGTTATTGGTCACTTCACTTTAAACCTGCGCCCCAATGAAAAGAATGACTCTATCGCGGCGAAAACCCGTCCATTGGTCTAAGGATCCGAAAAGGCGTTCAGTTCGTGCAGACAGTCCGACAGGAACTGTTCGGGCTCGGCCATGATCGCCTCGTCCGCCACCACCCCGAACTGCACTTGCCCGGCGTAACTGACCACGCTCACACCCAACCCGATATCCCCGGCCTGGGGCACCCAGAACATCTGCTCGGTTATCCGGCAACCCGCCAGATAGCGGGTTTCAGGGGTACCGGGCACGTTTGAAACGACGGCGCTGGCCTTGCGGTAGAACAGGTCTGCCAGAGGCTGGCGCCAGCTTTCGGGGACCATAGCCGCCGAGCCGGTCAGAGCCCAGGCCAGGCCCGGCTGCCAGCTTTTCTTGAGTCTACGGGTTTCGTGCTTGATTCGGTAAAGGCGCTCCAAAGCGCTTTCCCCATCCACCGGCAAGGGCACAAACACCGTGCCAAAGTAGTTGCCCAGCGCGTCGGCGCCCGGTTTGATGTCATCCGGCAGACGGCTGCGGATATCCACCGGCACTGCCGCATGCAGGACTGCGTCTTCAAGCTGTGCGGGATCGAGAGGGGACGGGGCGGTCTGAAGGTGCCGGCGCACCGCGGCGGCAACGCAACTGAGCAGCACGTCGTTGATTTTGACGCCGGTCATGGCGGCAATCCGCCGGAACCTGTTCAGCTCCACCGGCGCGGACCAGCGACACTGCCGGCGCCCGAGCAACGCCCGTTTGAGGCTGGATGGAGTATCTTCCGGCTCGACCAGGAACTGGCTCAACTCGTTAACCAGTTTCGCGCTTTTCCAGGCGGCGGTTTCCAGGGCGCTGCGGGCCGGCGTGGCCCCGTTACCCGGGATCTGGCCGGAATCCGGAGCGCGGTCTCCATCCGAGGACACCAGTTCGTTCAGCCAGGCACCGGCCGCCTGCTTCCAGCGCCCCAGATCCCCGCGCTCAGGCGCGCCATAGATAGCCGGCGCCTGTCGCGGCGACGGCGGGCACAACCGCTCGAACACGCCCATCAGGGACAGGCCGTCGGCATAGCAGTGATGCACTCGCAGTAGCAGCGCTGCGCCGCCTTCGGCATCCGGTACCAACCAGAACTTCCAGAGCGGCCGATAGTCCGGCAGGGGTTGGTTCAGCCGTGCGGACATCCAGGATTGCAGCGCCGACTCGTTAAAATGGCCGTGCACCACGGTAAGATGGTGGTTCAGGGAAAACACCGGGTCTTTTTCCCACCACCAGCCGGTGGTGCGGCGGACAGGCATGTACCGGAATCGCTCCCACGCCATCCAATAGACCTTCAGGAACTCCCGAAAACGGGCCTCGGTGAGCTCTTCAACCCGCAGCATGACGGTGATGGTCATGGGGTTGCCGGGCCGTTCCAGCGCGAGCCATGCCGAATCCACAGGCAACAGGAGGTGCGATTCCGTTTGACTCAAACCTGTGTATCCCCGGCCAAATGCTGCGAATGAACAATCTGAAGAAAGTGACCCGCCATTGTGCCAGACATGCCCGACGGGCTCCATATAACCACCGGTTCAAGATTCTGTGCCGGGTTACAAAACGTTACGCGAAAGTAACCTTGCCTTCGTATACTCTGAAAGTAAGCCATTGGCCACGGGACAGTTTAAATTCAGTATCTTGTGCCAATACATGGCTATACTTTAAGGGTCAGAGTATTACCAGCGTAGACATACACCAATATAAAAAGTCAGGCGTTGCTGGCGGCTTTGGAGCCTGGGAGAGAAAGACCATGAAATCGAGTCACGTTCGAAAACTGATCAAGCCCATCGAAAGCGCCTATTCGGAAATGTTCTCGGGCCGGGTCTATCGCGTGGGCACTGGCGCCGTATCGGTTCGCAACCACAGTGGCGATGCCGAGCAGACGGTCATTGGTGTACATGGCTTTCTGGAGAACCACTGCTATTTCACCCAGGCCTATGACGCCCCCACAACCGAACTGATTCTGCTCACCTGCAGCAATTACCATATTCCGGTGAACGGTGTGACCCCGGAATCCCCGGACTGGGAAGTACCGATCAAACACCTCGAAGGCACGATCGAATACGACGCCTGCATTCTTAACCAGGCCATGGCCAACCTGCCGAGCACCGACAATATCCGCATCCACGGTCATTCCCGTGGTGGCGCGGTGATTCTGGAGGCGGCAAGACAGTGGCCGGATCTTTATGAGAACGTCGAGGTCGTGCTGGAAGCGCCGATTCTGCCCCAGGGCAAGCTTTCCGCGCTGGTTACGGCGGTGCTGGAACCGGTCAGCCACGGCATGTGGCCCTGGCTGATCCGGCTGATCAACAGCGCGCCCTCCTCGGCCTATGGCCAGACGTTTTTCGGCAAGATGAATCCCCGGAAAAAGCAGCTGTTGTCCAAGCTTTTCTCCGCCACCCAGGATCACCTGACCATTGTCCGGAACATCGAGAACCTGATGGCCTGGATGCATCGGGCGGACGCCACGGCCTACGAGAACATCCGCTATGGCACCTTCCTGATTCCCGCTGTGGACCGCATTCTGGACCGCGACGCCATGCTCAGAAGTGCGCGCCAGAGCCCCACCACCATGCGGATCGTGGAGACCGAAGCGCCCAGCCACTTCATTACCTTGGACAGCAAGGAATGGATCCCCGGCTTTGAGACCCTGCCCATGGCCGCGCAGAATTAAGCACCAACCTGCTCCGGAACGGCTGCAATAGGCGTCCGGCTTCGCTAAACTGGCGTGCCCGTTAAGTGCCGTTTCAGTGGAGCCCTGTTCCTTCATGTATCGTGATCGCCTCGTCAATACGCCCGTCACGACATCCAGTGCCCGACGCCTGCAGCAGGTGCTGCTGGCCTATCACGATTTCCGGCAGCTCAGATCCAGCCATCAATACCTGACCGCCACCTACACCCTTGCCAGCTGGCAGGCTGAACGGCTGAAAAACACCCATCGCGACCTCTACGCCCACCCGGGCTATCACACCGGTCTGGAATTCCTGCTGACGGACCTTTACGCACCGGTCAGCATGACCCGGCGGGATGACAACATAGACCGGGTATTCCCGAAAATGGTGAAGTGGCTGCCGGACCGGCAACTGGACACCTTTGCCGGGCTGATGGAGCTGAACCTGCTGACCCAGCGGCTGGACCTGGATCTGATAGAGGTGCTCACTACCCGCCACGGGCTGACACATGATCTGAGCGGGCTGGATGAAGCCATCTATTGCCAAGCCCTGAGAGCCAGCGACCGGACCGGCGAAAGGTCCCGACAGATTGCTCTGGTGGCCGAAGTGGGGCGCCAGCTGGACCGCTACGTGCGCAACCGCACCCTGGGCTGGTTACTGGCCATGAGCCGGGGCCCGGCGGAAATGGCAGACCTGACGGACCTGCACAGCTTTTTGCACCGGGGATACACGGCATTCAGGCAGATGGACAATGTGGAAGCGCTGATTGACCGGCTGGTAGCCCGTGAGAGCCGGGTTCTGGACAATATCCTGAACCAGAGCCCCCGGCCTTTTCACCTGCCGGACGAGCTATAAACCCGCCTCAGCCGCCGGTGATCTGGTCAAGCTGGGTGTGGATTTCCTGTTCAATACGGGGTTTGAACGCCCTCAGCATCAGGCCGAGCTCCAGGTGAACGTGCAGTTCCTGTTCGTAAATCTCCAGCTTGCCTTTAACGCCACTGCGCTTGAACCGTAGCCGGTCACCTTCCCACTCGTAATTCACATCGAATTGCCGGGACAGATCCTTGGCCAGTATCTCTGCCGCTTCGCGGGCGTGGGCCTTGTCGAGGGAGTGGGCACGATGGATGTCGATAGTGGACATTAAGCAGGTTTCTCCGGGCATTGAACGGGAAATACAGTGTAAGGTGCCAATAAACTTGTCGCCACCCCCGTGGCTACCCTTGTAGACAATCCGGCAGGCGTTAGAATACGGATTCAGATTCAGACAGGACCCAGCCATGAGCGAACAGAACGACCTGACCCACTTCGGCTTCCGCGACGTACCCAAAAGCCAGAAAGCCAGCCAGGTGGCCGACGTTTTTCACTCGGTGGCCGGCAAGTACGACCTGATGAACGATCTGATGTCCATGGGCATCCATCGCCTGTGGAAGCGCTTCACCATCGAGCTTTCCGGTGTGCGCAAGGGTCACCAGGTGCTGGACATCGCCGGCGGTACCGGCGATCTCACCATGAAGTTTTCCGATCTGGTGGGTCCCGAAGGCAAAGTGGTGCTGGCCGACATTAACGCCTCCATGCTCGAAGTCGGTCGTAGCCGGCTGGTGGATCGTGGCTATGCGGGCAATATCGAATATGTGCAGGCGGATGCGGAACACCTGCCCTTTCCCGACAACAGCTTCAATGCCGTCAGCATCGCCTTCGGACTGCGCAACGTCACCGACAAGGATCAGGCCCTGCGGGACATGACGCGGGTACTCAAGCCCGGCGGCAAACTGATGGTGCTGGAATTCTCCAAGCCCACCAATCCGCTGCTGAGCAAAGCCTATGATGCCTATTCGTTCAGCGCTCTGCCATTGATGGGCCAGCTGATTGCCGGCGATTCCAGCAGCTACAAGTACCTGGCGGAATCCATTCGCATGCACCCGGACCAGGACACGCTCAAGGGCATGATGGAAACCGCCGGTCTGGTGAACTGCAAATACTTCAACATGACCGGCGGCGTGGTCGCCCTGCACGTGGGAATCAAGCCCTGATGTTTCCCGGGCCAACGTTCATGTCTGCCGTAACCGCCGTGATCGAACGGGGCCTCAATCGTGCCCTGGAACTGGATCCGGCGGGCAGGCAGGCCCTGATGAAGGCCCTGACGGGCCCGGTGCAATTTACAGTGGACGCGCCCCTGACGATGACCCTGTCCCTGGTGCCTGCCGACAATCGCATTCAGGTTGCCGGCCAGCCACAGGAAACACCGGCGCTGGAGCTCAAGGGCCGGCCCATGGCTTTCGCCGCCCTGGCCACCGGGGACAACCAGGTGTTCAGTGAAGGCCGCATCAATGTGACTGGCGATATGGCGCTGGCGCACCAGTTCCAGCGCGCCATTGACCAGTTGGATCCGGACTGGGAAGCGGCCATGGCAGACTACATCGGGGATGTGCCCGCTCACTTTCTGGGCCAGCGATTGCGCGGCGCCGTGAAATGGAGCCGACAGGCCTTTCAGTCCCTCAATGCCAACGTGGAGGAATACATCCACGAGGAAAGCCGGAGCCTGCCTGGCCGCCGGGAGCTGGAAGCCACGTTCGAGGACATTGATCAGCTGAGCCTCCGTGTTGAACGCCTGGACGCCCGCATCCGACAGATTGAGCCCGCTACCGACAAATCCGGACCGGAGTCATCGTGACCCGACTACAACGCATTATCCGCATCGCCTGGGTATTCTGCCGCTACCGGCTGGACACCTTTCTGCCGCTGAACGAACTGCCGGTGCCGTTGAAGATTCTGTTCATCCTGGCCCCCTGGCACCTGTTCCCGAAACCGAAAACCGACCGGGGCGACCAGCTGCGGGTGGCACTGGAAGAACTAGGGCCGGTATTCGTCAAATTCGGTCAGATTCTGTCTACCCGCCGTGACCTGCTGCCAGACGACATGGCCGAGTCCCTGACACAACTGCAGGACCGGGTACCGCCTTTTCCCGGGGCTACCGCCCAGGCCATCATCGAGCGCCAGCTTGGCGCAAGCGTAGGCGACCTGTTCCGGGCCTTCTCCCGCGAGCCCATGGCATCGGCGTCCGTCGCCCAGGTGCATGCCGCCACCCTGCTTGATGGCCGCGATGTGGTGGTCAAGGTCATCCGCCCGGGTATCGAACGGGTCATCAATCAGGACCTGTCCCTGATGTACCTGATGGCCGCCCTGCTGGAACGTTACTGGTCCGAAGGCCCACGACTGCACCCCGTTGAAGTGGTCGCCGACTACGACGCCACCATTCACGACGAGCTGGACCTGAAACGGGAAGCGGCCAATGCCAGCCAGCTGCGGCGCAACTTTGAAAACTCCTCGCTGATCTATATTCCCTATATAGACTGGGACTACACCCGCAAGTCAGTGCTGGTGATGGAGCGCATACAGGGCATTCCCATCGCCGATGTGGCCGCCCTTCGGGACGCCGGGGTTAACCTGAAAGTACTGGCAGAAAAAGGCGTGGAGATTTTCTTCACCCAGGTGTTCCGAGACAGCTTCTTCCACGCGGACATGCACCCGGGCAATATTTTTGTAGACGCGACCAACCCTGCCGACCCGAAGTACATCGCCATTGATTTCGGGATTGTCGGCACCCTGGCACCGGACGACCAGAGCTACCTGGCCCGCAACCTGCTGGCGTTTTTCCGCAGGGATTACCGCCAGGTGGCAGAGCTCCACATCCAGTCCGGCTGGGTGCCGCCGGATACCCGGGTCAATGAATTCGAGGCCGCCATCCGCACCGTGTGCGAGCCGATTTTCGAGAAGCCGCTGAAAGACATCTCTTTCGGCCATTTCCTGCTGGGTCTGTTCCAGACCGCCCGGCGCTTCAATATGGAAGTCCAGCCCCAGCTGGTGCTGCTGCAAAAAACCCTGTTGAACGTCGAAGGCCTGGGCCGCCAGCTGTATCCGGACCTGGACCTCTGGAGCACTGCCCAGCCTTTCCTGGAAAACTGGATGCGCGGGCGCGTTGGCCCGGCAGGCCTGCTAAAATCCCTGAAATCCCATTTACCGGACTGGATAGAACAGTCACCGGAAATGCCGCAGCTAGTGCACGATGCCCTGCTTCAACTGCGTCATTCAGGCCCCAGCGACAGTGCCAGCCGCCAGGCCATCGAGTTGTTGCGGGAAAGCCGCAAGCGAGCGGACCGGCGATGGCGGCGCAGCATTGCGGCACTGGCTTTGGTGGGCGTGGCCTGGCTGAGCATTGATCATGATCTGGCCAGCCTGGCGCAGTCCGTGCCTGCACACGGCTGGGTACTACTGGCAGGCGCCGCCTGGCTGGTTGCCGGCATCGGACGAAAACATTAATGGACGTCACGGAAATGCAAAATACCAACGCTACAGTCCCACTTCCGGACTGGATCAACGACATTCGCTGGAACGAAGACGGTCTGGTGCCGGCCATTGCCCAGGACGCCGACTCCGGCGATATTCTGATGATGGCCTGGATGAACGCCCGCTCCCTGCAGTTAACCGCGGAAGAAGGCCAGGCCGTTTACTGGTCCCGCTCCCGGGGCAAACTCTGGCGCAAGGGGGAAACCTCCGGCCACCAGCAGACCGTGTCCGAGATCCGGCTGGATTGCGACGAAGACGTCATTCTGCTCAAAGTTGAACAGAAAGGCGGCATGGCCTGTCATACCGGCCGACGCAGCTGCTTCTACCGGAAGCTGGAAAACGGCCAGTGGCAGAGCGTCGACCCGGTCCTCAAAGACCCGGATGAGATTTACGGCCAGAAACACAGCCAGTCAGGCGAAACATCAGGTGGTACAAAAGATGAGTGAGGTTCTTCAGCAGTTGGCCCGGGTACTGGAAGCGCGGAAGGAAGCGGATCCGGAAACCTCCTACGTCGCCAGCCTGCATCAGAAAGGTCTGAACAAGATTCTGGAAAAAGTGGGCGAGGAATGCACGGAAACCGTGCTGGCCGCCAAGGATGCTGAGCACTCCGGGGAAACCCGGGCGCTGATCAGTGAGACTGCGGATCTGTGGTTTCACACCCTGGTGATGCTGTCCCGCCTGGGCCTGGGACCGGACGACGTCCTGGAGGAACTGGCAAGTCGTTTCGACCTGTCCGGACTGGAAGAAAAAGCGTCACGGACCCGGCAATAAGATAGCGGGAACCAGTTTCCGGATTGGGCCCAAACTGTCGTACAATCAACCTAATCTAAATACAAGCATGAGGATCCCCACATGGGTATCAGTATCTGGCAGCTTCTGATTGTTCTTGGCATTGTCATCCTTCTGTTCGGAACCAAAAAGCTTCGTAACATCGGTGGCGATCTTGGCGGTGCTATTCGCGGATTCAAGAAATCCATGAATGAGGATGACGACAAGAAAAAGGACGCCGACTCGGAATCCGAAGGTCTCGAAAGCAAAACTGACGAGCAGACCCAGCAGGCGTCAAAGGCCGAAGAAACCCCACGGGACAAGTCCCACAGCTGAGACGGGCTGAATGTTTGATATTGGCTTTGTCGAACTGCTGATCTGCGGTGTTATTGCACTAATTGTGCTGGGCCCGGAACGCCTGCCCACGGCGGCCCGTGCGGCTGGCCGCTGGGTAGCTGGCGCACGGCGCATGGTCGGCCAGTTTTCCTCAGAGCTCGACCGCCAACTCAAGGCGGACGAGCTGCGGGAAGAACTGCGCAAGGCCGGTGACGTTGGCCTGGAAGACGTGCAGAAATCCGTGCGCGGCGCCCTGGACGAAGCCAAGAAGTACGAGCACATGGTCAGATCGAACGATACCACCCGGCCGCCCCAACGCTCCAAGCCTGAAGCACCCGCAACCCCGCCTGCTGCGGAAGCAGAGCAGCTTGAACCGGACGAAGATCCGACCTCGGCAAACAATTCCGGCCATTCGGCGCTGGACGCGCCCGAAGAACCACCTGAAACAACAAACCGCAAGCCGGATGAACGGGACGATCGCTCATGACCCGGCAGGACGACAACAAGAGCCAGGCTTCCAACAGCCAGATTCATCAGGAAATGCCGCTGATCGAGCACCTGCTGGAGCTGCGCAACCGGCTGCTGAAAATGGTACTGGCGGTACTGATCTGCTTTGCCGCGATCTATCCCTTTGCCAACGAGCTCTATCTGTGGATATCCGAACCGCTTCGGGCGCTGCTGCCGGTGGGCCAGACCATGATTGCCACGGACGTCACGGCGCCGTTTTTTGCGCCACTGAAGCTGGCACTGGTGCTGGCGGTCTTCGTGGCCATCCCCATCATCCTTTATCAGCTGTGGAGCTTTATTGCCCCCGGCCTTTATGCCCATGAGAAACGCCTGGCGTTTCCCCTGCTGTTCACGTCCATCATCCTGTTCTATCTGGGCGCGGCCTTTGCCTACTTCGTGGTGTTTCCGCTGGTGTTCGGTTTTTTCACCGCCATCGGCCCGGAAGGCATCGTCGAGCTGCCGGACATCACCAGTTACCTGAACTTTGTGCTGAAAATGTTCTTTGCCTTCGGTGTGGCCTTCGAAATCCCCATCGCCACCATACTGCTGATTCTGACCGGGGCGACAACCCCCAAAGATCTGGCGGAAAAACGCCCCTACATCGTAGTGGGCTGTTTTGTCGTCGGCATGCTGCTGACCCCACCGGACATCATTTCACAAACCTTGCTTGCGCTGCCCATGTGGCTGCTTTTCGAGATGGGCATTCTGTTTGGCCGTCTCGCCCAGCGCGAAAGAGCGCAGACCGAAGAAGAAACTTCCCAATCCTGAGATCACTCCAGCCATGAACCTGGCGCTGCTGTTTGACACTGACTTCACCGCACCGGACCGGGCGCTGCTGACCGGCAGACGCCGGGTTCATCTGGAAGACGTTCTGAAAGCCACCGAAGGCGACCAGATCCCGGTAGGCCAGGTGAATGGCGCCATGGGCACCGGGCAGATCATCCGGCTGACGGACACCGAGGCCGAGATCGCCGTCACCCTGGACTGCCCGCCGCCGCCAGCGCTGCCACTGACGCTGGTGATGGCCATGCCCCGGCCCAAGATGTTTCGCCGGGTATTGCAGACGGCGACCGCTCTGGGGGTGAAAGATATCTGGCTGCTGAACGCCTGGAAGGTGGAAAAAAGCTTCTGGCAGACTCCCTGGCTGGAAGAAAAAGCCCTGACAGACAACATGGTTCTGGGGCTGGAGCAGGCCATGGATACGGTGATGCCCCGGGTTCACCTGCGCAAGCTTTTCAAGCCCTTCGTCGAGGACGAGCTGCCGGAGCTGATCGGCGACCGCACTGCGCTGGTGGCCCACCCCGGCACCGGCACACCCTGCCCCACCCACCTGAATGCGCCAACGGTATTGTGCATTGGTCCGGAAGGGGGATTTATTCCCTACGAAGTGGAAAAACTGCAGGAAGCAGGCTGCCAGGCGGTACATCTGGGCCGGCGGATCCTGAGGGTGGAAACCGCCGTGCCGGTGCTCATTTCCCGACTGTTTGATGGCTGTCTATAGACGACAGCCGTTCAGGCCTCGGCTTTACGGTTATTCCAGAGTTTCATTAGCGGCGTCAGGACCGCCACCAGTAGCCCTCCGGCCAGCAGGCCAATTACGCCATTGGCCAGCGTCGGCGCCAGCGCCCCGGCAACGCCGCCAATGCCAGCGGCAAACTGGTTGACCGCCTCGTAGACCGGTGGAACACCGTGAACCAGAATACCGCCGCCCACCAGAAACATGGCGATGGTGCCCAGGATCGACAGCCCTTTCATCAGGTAAGGCGCGACCCAGACAATACCCTCGCCCAGTTTGCGCGCCGAAGCACTGGCCTGCTGTGAGAGGTAAAGCCCAATATCGTCCAGCTTTACAATTCCCGCCACCAGGCCGTACACCACCACGGTAACCATCACCGCCACCACGCTCAGAACCAGCGCCTGCATGATGAAAGTCTGGGTGGCGACTGTGCCAAGGGTAATGGCGATGATTTCGGCGGACAGGATAAAGTCCGTTCGGATGGCGCCTTTGATCTTGTCCTTTTCGACCGCCTTCAGGTCCGCTTCGGGATTTTTCAGGGCTTCACGAAGTTCTTTCTTGTGCTGACTGTCTTCCTCCCGGTGCAGAAACTTGTGAACCAGTTTTTCGAAGCCTTCAAAGCACAGAAATGCCCCACCGAGCATCAGCAGGGGCGTCACCAGCCAGGGAATGAAGAAGCTGATGGCCAGCGCCGCCGGCACCAGAATCGCCTTGTTGATCATCGACCCTTTGGCCACCGCCCAGACCACAGGCAGCTCCCGTGCCGGCCGCACGCCGGTTACCTGCTGGGCGTTCAGTGCCAAGTCATCCCCCAGCACACCCGCGGTTTTCTTGGTGGCGGCTTTGGTCATCAACGCCACGTCGTCCAGCACCGTGGCGATGTCGTCAATCAGTATCAGAAGGCTGCTTCCTGCCATTACTTTGTCCTTGATAGTTTCAGAGAGAGTGGACAGACCATCCTGACCGGCTCAGCGATTCAATCCCATCGCCTGTGCGGCAATACGGTGCTTGACCGGGCCCAGCCGGTCAAACCACCGCAGCCCGGTATTGCGTAACCACCGGACCGGCAGCTCATCACGGGCAAACAACTGCTTAAAGCCCGACATGGCCGCCATCATTGCCAGGTTCTCGCCTTTTCGGCGGCGCTGGTAGCGGGCCAGGACGGTGGCATCCGCCGGGCTCAGGCCGACGGTTTTTGCGCGGGACAATTCTTCCAGCAGGGCCCTCACATCGGAATACCCCAGGTTGGCCCCCTGCCCCGCCAGCGGATGAATACTATGGGCCGCATCGCCCACCAGGGCAATGCCGTTGGCCACGTAGTCCTTGGCGTGGCGCTGGCGCAACGGGAAGGCAAAGCGCCGGGATACCGACTCTACTGCGCCCAGCTCCCGCTCGATGGCCCGTTCAAGTTCGCCGGCAAACGCCCCGTCGTCCAGGTCCATTAACCGCCTGGCTTCCGCCGTATCCTGGGACCACACAATGGAGCAGAAATGGCTGTCGCCCTGTTCATTGCAAAGGGGAAGAAAGGCCAGCGGCCCGGTCTGGGAGAATCGCTGCCAGGCAGTGGACCGGTGGCCATGGGTGGTCTTTACGGTGCATACAATGGCCTGCTGATCGTAGTCCCATTCCCGCGTGGGCAAGCCAGCCCACTGCCTCAGTCTCGAGGCCGGGCCATCCGCGGCGACTACCAGCGAGGCCGCCAGCGATCTCCCGTCGTCCAGCCGGACACCGCTAAGGGCCGCATCCTGCCACCAGCCGGCGACCTTCACACCGTCAATCAGCTCGACGGAACTCTCTGCTAGCTGAAGAAACAGGGACTTAACCACAGCCCGGTTCTCGACAATGGTCCCGAGGGACGGAGCCTGCAACTCCGCAGCTTCGAACTGAATCCGGCCGGTGCCGTCGCCGTCCCAGACCGTCATAGCCTGGTAGGGGCAGTGGCGACCTTTACGCACGCCGTCCCAGGCCCCAAGCTGCTCCAGAAGACTCTGGCTGGCCAAAGAAAGAGCGCTGACCCGGGGGTCAAAATCGTCCACGGCTGCCGCTGGTGGAATCTCCGCGTCCAGCGACTCCCCAGGCTGGCTTTCCACCAGCCCCACTCTCCAGCCCTGCTGTGACAGGCCCAGCGCGGCGGCAGAACCAACCAAACCGCCACCCACTACCAGAATGTCGAAATCCGCGGAATTACTCATGGCCTGCCGACTTCCCCTCGCTATCGCTGGCGGAAAATAGTTGCGGGCGTCGACCACCCATCCCCATGGCGCGCCTGCCAAACCACCGTTTTGCACCGGGCAGCAGGTCCAGGCCGGTCAGGCCAATATCCCGGGCGACGGCCATCGCCGGCATGGACTGGCCAAAAATCTCGATCAGTGAATCCGAGAACTGAACCGTCTGCTTCCAGTCCTGCCGGTGCCGGGCCTGGTACTGGTTCAGCACGGCCAGACTGCCCAGTGGTTGGCCATGGGACTGTGCCTGCTGAAATCGCTCCACCAGCGCCATCAGCCCCCGCAATGCCAGGTTGAAGCCCTGGCCTGCCACGGGGTGTAGGGTATGGGCTGCGTTGCCCACCAGCACAACACCGGGGCGAACCGATTCGTCCACCGTCTGCAGGGTCAGCGGATAATGACTGCACTCGCCAATGTGGGTGAAACGGCCCAGCCGCCAGCCGAAGCGTTCCTGCAAACGACGGCATTTCTCACCGTCATCCAGGGCCAGCAGTTCGTCCAGGGTGTCGGCATCCAGTGTCCAGACCAGTGCCGAGGTGGTTTCCGCCTGGTCCGTCGGGCTGTGCGGCAACAAGGCCATGGGCCCGGCGTCAGTAAAGCGTTCGTAGGCGGTGTTTTCATGGCTTTCGGCGGTGGACACATTGGCGATCAAGGCGTGCTGACCGTAGGCCTGCTGATTAACCCGAAACCCGAGCTTCTCCCGCAGGCCGGAGCGCCCGCCGTCGGCAACCACCAGACACTGGGCCGTGATTTCCCGTTCCTCACCGGTGCTGCCGTCTTTCTCTCCGATAAAGACTTTCACGCCCTCCGATAGGGGCTCCATACCGGTGACCGCGGCCGGAGCTTCCCACTTCACGCCGGTTTCCAGCAGTTCCCGCATCAGGCAAAGCCCCATCCAGCGATTGTCCGCCACATAGCCCAGCGCCTCATGCTGATGATCCCGCGCGTGAAGGCGGGTAGCGCCGAAATGCCCCCGGTCGGACACATGGATATGACGAATGGGGGTGGCGTGTTCAGACAGGCGCGGCCACAGCCCAAGCTCTTCGAAGATCAGTCGGGAACCCCAGGCCAGCGCCGTGGAACGGGCATCGTAGCTGGGCTGGTAGGATTCCGGCAGAGCCTGGGTCGACAGCGGGAAGGACTCCACTACCGTCACCCGAAGCTCGGGCACGCAGCGGGCCAGAGCCAGGGCCAGCGTGGCTCCGGCCAGGCCACCACCGGCAATGACGATATCGGTATCGTGGCTGCTCACGGTCAGCTCGCCATCAGCGCTTCAATTTCCGGAATGGTTTTCGGCACGGCCTCGGTGAGAATCCGGCAGCCGTCTTTGGTGACCACCACATCGTCCTCAATGCGGATGCCGATACCGCGCCATTTTTCATCCACGTCGGTGTTGTCCGGGGCGATATAAAGTCCTGGTTCCACTGTCATGGCCATACCCGGCTCAAGCTGGCGCCACGCCTCGCCGATCTTGTAGTCGCCCACGTCGTGCACATCCAACCCCAGCCAGTGACCGGTCCGGTGCATGAAGAAGGGGCGATAGGCCTGTTGTTCCAGTGCATCATCCAGGGTTCCACTCAGCAGGCCCAGATCCAGAAGCCCCTGGGTCAATACCCGCAGGGCCGCCTGATGGGGATGGTCCCAGTGATTATCGGGATGAACCGCGTCAATCGCTGCGTACTGGGCCGCCAGAACCACCTCGTAGAGCGCTTTCTGTTCGGGGCTGAACTTGCCACTGACCGGAAAGGTGCGGGTAATGTCGGAGGCATAGCATTCGTATTCGCACCCCGCATCAATCAGCACCAGGTCGCCCTCTTTCAGCGGTGCGCTGTTTTCAATGTAGTGGAGGATGCAGCCATTGGCGCCACCGCCAACGATGGACGGATAGGCCGTCGAGCGGGCACCGTTTTCCATAAAGGTATGGATCAGTTCCGCTTCCAGGTTGTACTCGTATCCGCCCTGACGCGCCCGCTTCATGGCTCGCTTGTGGGCCTCGGCGCTGATCTGCCCGGCTTTTGCCATCACTTTGATTTCTGCCGCGCTCTTGTAAAGGCGCAGATCATGGAGCAGATGCTCCAGCGCCACGAACTCCCCGGGCGGATGGGCGCCGGAGCGCACCTTGCTGCGAATCTGTTTGACCCAGTCCATGACCCTGGTATCAAACTCGTGGTCCTTGCCCAGCGGGTAATACACGCGGCTGCGGCCCTCGATCATGCCCGGCAGAATGTCATCAATATCGGAAATGGGAAACGCATCGTCCAGGCCGTAGTGTTCGATAGCGCCATCCTGACCCACCAGGAAACCGTCCCAGAGTTCTTTTTCCGGATTGCGTTCGCGGCAGAACAGCACCGATTCGCCATGCTCGCGGCCGGGAATCAGTGCGAGGACCGCCTCAGGTTCGCCAAACCCGGTCAGATACTGAAAATCACTGTCCTGCCGGAAAGGATGAAGCACATCGCGGTTACGCACACGTTCCGGCGCCGCCGGGATAATGGCGATACTGTCGGGCGTCATACGTTCCATCAGCCGGCGCCGACGGTCATTGAATTCCTTCACGGGGATCATTGCGGCCATAGTGTTTCTAACGTCCTATTCTGTCCGGATAAGGTTCAGTGCAGGGTCGGCGACGCCTGTTGCGGCTTTTCCGGCGGATTGAACTCGGTAAACACCGACAGCGCACCAAGGCGCACGTATTCGGTGATTTCCATCAGCTGTTGCTCGCTTTCATCATCCTGCTGTTCTTCGTCCGAGAGCTGACTGATGGCGACCATATCTTCAATCAGTTCGCGAATTTCATCCGGCGCCTGCCCCAGCGATTCGCCAGCCGACAGCGCCATACCCTCCAGAAACCCCCGCACCCAGGAAATCAGTGCCTCCAGCCGCTGTTCAATGGCGTAATCGTCATCCGGCAACAGCGGCCTGAAGCTCATGTCCGCGGACTTGAGCCGCTCCAGAGTCTCGGCGTAGGCGTTCACCATAAAATCGTGCAACTTTGGCGAATCTTCGCCGCCCGTTGAAGGCAATCCCATGTGCTCACAAACCATTCCGAGCCATTCACCTTCCTGCATACGAGCGCCCGCCGCCAGGCGACCACAAAGCGCGCCGTGAAGCTCGGAGGGATGGCTGAATGCCTGATGTACGGTGAAAACATTGGCCCACTGCTCGAACGCAACGGCCTGTGAATTGGAAAGGTCGGTTTCAGACATGAAACGGGACATTCCTGTATCGATGGATGAACGCCTATCCTAGCATTCAGCCCTGTTGAAGACACTTGCCTGTTGATTCCTGCCACCAAAAAAGTGCATTATGTTATAACATATCATTTATCCGGGAAGGGACCAGGCTCATGCAACGTAAACACCCATTCTATAAAGGCGCCCTGTGCCGGCTTGGCGGCTTCCTGCTTGCTGGCTCTATACTGTCCTCGCAGGGGTTAGCGGCGGACAACCCCGGCGCCCATGAACATGGTCATGCCGCACTGCAACTGGCCATCGAGAACAACCGGATGGAGCTGATCTTCACCTCCCCGGCCTACAATCTGGCGGGATTCGAGTACCAGGCCCGCACCGAAGAGGAAAAACAGCAGCTGGCCAACATTCGTCAGTGGCTGGAAACCACCCCCCTGATTAACACGGAAAGCGCCACCTGTGCCCTTAAGTCCGCAACCGTCAGCCTGGGAGGGGAAACTGGCTCTCATGATGACCACGATCATCACGGCGAAGAAACCAGCCATCGGGACTATGAGGTTACCCAGCAACTGAGCTGCGACAAGCTGGCGCCCGACGTACAACTGACGTCGCCCCTGCCCGCTCGGTTCCCGCAACTGGAGGAGCTAGAGATTGAGTGGGTGGGTGCAGGCGGCCAGGGCGGCTCTCTGGTAACCCCGGCCAACCGGACTTTCCGCGTCAGCGAATAATTGTCCGGTTGCCCGGGCGGCTTTACTGCTCGTAGGGGGAAACGTCTGCGGCAACGATCGAGTAGGAAGACGAGGCAATATCGTTTTCCGTTCTCTGGATCTCCA
This sequence comes from Marinobacter halotolerans, assembly GCF_008795985.1. Classification (NCBI taxonomy): domain Bacteria; kingdom Pseudomonadati; phylum Pseudomonadota; class Gammaproteobacteria; order Pseudomonadales; family Marinobacteraceae; genus Marinobacter; species Marinobacter halotolerans. The sequence continues at coordinate 979,070 of NZ_VMHP01000001.1, forward strand.
GTGTGCCCTCGATCCACACCGGGTCATACAGGGCTTCCAGTTTGAAGCCTTTTTTGTACTTCACATGGATAATCTGATTGGGCGGTGGCGGTGGCACATGGATACAGGCGCCGTAGTAGGGCACCAGAAAGAATTCCAGTATCCGCATGTCTTCCGTGGTTTTCAGAGGAACCACAAAGCCGGGAATGCGGCCGGTGACACCGTTCATCTCCGGCACAACGCGGCCGGTCATGATTTCATCGGGCAGCGCTGCGGGGCCGTCGCCCTCGTGTTCCACTTCCGGCATATTTTCCAGCAGATGGAGATCCTCTTCCGGCATCAGCTCCAGCCAGTCGATCTCCTTCATCGTCTCGGCACTGACAAGAGCGGGGACGCAGAACGCAACTAACAGACTTGCCAGAAGGGCAAAGGAAAAAGGTCGCATGGAAGACTCTCTTTGCTGCAACATAAATACGACAAGGTCTTCGCAGAAAAAGAACGCTTGCCAACGCGCGAACTATACACCGGATATCAGACACCCGACATGACGAGCAAGACAGAAAAAAGAGCGGAAAATTCCCGACCCGACGGCAGAGCGCTTGAGATGCGTGACCTGACCTTCGCCTGGGACAGCCAGCAAGCCCCCCTTCGCTATCCGGATTTGACGCTACCCGCCGGCGAGCACCTTTTTCTTCAGGGGCCCAGCGGCAGCGGCAAGAGTACCCTGATGAGCCTGATTGGTGGGCTGATTCTTCCCAGCTCGGGCTCCGTGCAGGTACTGGGCACAGACACCGCCAGCCTGTCTGCGGGCCAGCGGGATCGCTTCAGGGCTAACCATATTGGCGTGATTTTCCAGCAGTTCAATCTGGTGCCCTACCTCAACCCCCTGGACAACGTCCTGCTGCCCTGCCGGCTTTCACAGAAACGCAGGGACCGGGCCCAACCAACACCGGTGGAGCAAGCGGACTTCCTGCTGGACGCGCTTGGCATTCCCGCGGACCACAGGCGGCGACCGGTTACCCGGCTGAGCGTCGGCCAGCAACAGCGGGTTGCCGCCGCCCGGGCCCTGATCGGCACGCCCGAACTGATTCTGGCCGACGAACCCACCTCGGCACTGGACACCGACAACCGCGACCGGTTTATCGAACTGCTGCTGCAACTGGCGGCGAAACAGCAATCTTCAGTGGTGTTCGTCAGCCACGATCAGGGCCTGGCCGGCCGGTTTGACCACCAGATGGCGCTTCAACCCGCTGCCCAACCCAGACCCATTCCCCAGACCGATCCGGAGGCGGCCCAATGAACCTGCGACTGGCTCTGTCCCTGGCAACCGCCAGCCTCTGGCACCGGCGCCATGTGCTGGCACTGGTCACCCTCACGCTGACGCTCAGTATTACCCTGCTGTTGGGCATTCAATACCTCCGTACCGAAGTAAAGCAGTCGTTCACCAGCACTATTGCCGGCACCGATCTGATTGTCGGCGCCCGCAGCGGCCAGCTGAACCTGCTGCTATACACCGTGTTCCATATCGGCAACGCCACCAACAATATCCGTTGGGAAACCTACCAGGATCTGAGCGAAGATCCGCGAATCGGCTGGATCGTGCCCATCTCCCTGGGCGACAGCTATCGCGGCCATCGAGTGGTGGGAACCAGCGGTGAGTACCCCGAGCACTTCCGCTACGGGCAGGACCAGTCGCTGGAGCTGGTTAACGGCAACTGGTTCGGAGATGTATTCGAAGTGGTTCTGGGCTCTGAAGTCGCCCGGACCCATCAGCATGGCATCGGAGATAGCATTACCCTGTCCCACGGTGGCGGGCGGACCAGTTTCTCCAACCACAAGGACACACCGTTCACCGTGTCCGGCATACTCGCACCCACCGGTACTCCCGTGGACCAGGCAGTGTATGTCAGCCTGGAAGGCCTGGAGGCCATCCATATCGGCTGGGAATCCGGCGTCGCCATACCCGGCCGCACGGTCACGCCCGAGCAGGCCCGTCAGCGGGACCTGACCCCGGAAACAATCACTGCCGCCCTCCTCGGGATCGACCGGCAGATACTGACCTTCCAGATCCAGCGGGACATTAACCAGTACAGCGGCGAGCCCCTGTCTGCCATTCTGCCCGGCGTCGCCCTAAGCGAGCTGTGGCGGATCATGGGGCAGTTTGAAAAGGCGCTGCTGGGCATTACCGGCTTCGTGGTGATCACCAGCCTGATTGGCCTGGCGGCCGTGCTGCTGACCCTGCAGGTACAGCGTCGACAGGAAGTCGCCATCCTCAGGGCCGTGGGCGCTTCCCCATTGCTGATTGCCCTGCTCCACGTGATCGAATGCCTGGTACTGGCCATCATCGCCTGCCTGATTGCCCTTGGCGCAGGCGCCGCAGCCATCAGCGCGCTGAGCCCCTGGCTGCTGGAGACCTGGGGCGTACAAATCACCCTGCGCCCGCTGAACAGCACCGAATGGCTGATGATCGCTGCCGTGCCCGTGGCCGCCATGCTCGTCAGTTTGATACCGGCACTGAAAGCCTGGCAGGGCAGCCGTAAACAAGGGCTAAGCCATGCGGTTCCGGAGTAACCGTAAAAGCAGAGACTGAGGCAAGCGGACAGACCACTCCAGAACCGTCCGGAGCCATGGATGGCGGAGGCCGAGCGTACAGGGACGTATTTACAGCGTGTTCTGGAGTGGTCTGTGCGCTTGCCGATGCACGGATTCGAGTATCACGTCTCAACCCATGACATCCCTGTAAATTGACCAACTTGCGGTCCACACTTATAGTTAGTTCACTTCTTTCATTCAGGTGTTAAGCGACTCATGGAACAGTCCGAACTACAGGCATTGGCGGACAAGCTGGACCAGCTGATTGAACGCTGCCACAAACTTGAGCGTGATAACGCCATGCTGCGGGAACTGCAGGATGACTGGAACCGCGAGCGGGCTCAGCTTATGCACAAGAATGATCTTGCCAAGCACAAGATTGAAGCCATGATCGGCCGCCTGAGATCCCTGGAGCACCACTAATGGCAGAGAAGCCGACAACCGTTGAAGTAAAGATCCTCGACAAGGACTACCTGGTCGCCTGCCCTCAGGAGGAACAGGAAGCCCTGCTGCAGGCCGCCCGTCATCTGGACACCAAGATGCGTGAGATCCGCTCAAGCGGCAAGGTCTTCGGCACCGAACGTATTGCCGTGATGGCCGCACTGAACATCACCCATGACCTGCTCGAGCGGGACACCATGTCCGACGCCGCCAGCAGCATCCTCAACGCCATGGATGAGAAACTCGACGGCGCCCTGGGTGATGCTTCCGGTCGCTGACAGCAAACCGCCACAAAAGTCGCCGATGACAAGTCTTGCAATCGCCCCCCGACCTACCCGTATAATCGAAACAACTTCCTGGGCTGTTCGCTGGTCGGATTCGTCCTCGAGCCGATGCGTATTACCCAGGTGGCTACTACAGGGCATTGTGAGCACGTCCCCTTTCGGGGAAAGCCTAATATGTCACAGCGGCCACCGACCTTGAACTTTGGGTTCAAGGGCCACATCCGATAACGGCAGCCCGGGAAGCTTATTTTGTCCACCGTCTCCAACCTGCGCTCAACCCTTCGCAAAGAACTCCGCCAAAGACGCAATGCCCTGACTGAACAGCAGCAACAGGATGCGGCTGACAATCTGGCGGTAAATCTATTGCAGCATCCGGATCTTCGCCGGGCCCGGCACATCGCCGTTTATCTGCCCAACGATGGCGAGATCGACCCATCCGTCTATGTGAGTCTGGCGCGGCGGCGCGGCCTTCGCTTCTATCTGCCGGTGATCCACCCGGTTCACACCGGGCGGCTGGTATTCAGCCCGTTTACCGATGACACCATCCTCAGACCGAATCGCTTCGGCATTCCGGAGCCGGCGTTCAGAGATGGCCTGAAAAGGCCACCCTGGGCTATGGATGCGGTGCTGTTTCCACTGGTGGGATTCGATGAAGAAGGTGGGCGACTGGGCATGGGCGGCGGATTTTACGATCGCACGTTTGCCTTTTCCCGCTTCCGGCCCAGACTGGCCCCGAAGCTGATCGGCCTGGCTCACGAATGCCAGCGAGTGGAGGCGCTACCCACAGAAAACTGGGACGTGCCGCTGCACAGCGTCGTCACAGACGAACGGCGATATCAGGCAAATCAGCAGGAAAGTATTACAAAGAACAACTAGTTGGCGCGGGAGTCAGCGGGTGGGGCTTCGCTCGTATAGGCACTGGCCGCCGCGGAGAAACCCTTCTCGGACGACTGCATTGAAGTAAAGCCGGTAATCACCAGGCCCACTGCAAAAATCAGCACAATTGCGCGAATGATGTCAGGCTTGCGGTTCATGGCGCGAAGCTCCGATGCTCCAGATTCTAAAAATGATCGAAATCAGTAGGATATTGCCGGTTTCGACAATCTGGAGTAAGACTATCACGCAACTCACATTTTACAATTTTTGACAGATTAATTTTTAGTAACCTGACCTTTCGATCAGGATTTCCCACCGTTGCCCGCTCCCAGAAAAAGCTGATAAGCCGCGTTGTCCGTCATGTTCTCGTAGCGGAAGCCGATTTTGTCGAGCATGGCTTCAAAATCCGCCACCTCGTCATCGTTTACCTGAGCACCCAGCAGCACCCGGCTGTAGGCCGCGCCATGATTGCGGTAGTGGAACATGGAGATATTCCAGCGAGTGCCCATGGACATCAGGAATTTCAGCAGCGCACCGGGTCTTTCCGGAAACTCGAACTGGAACACTTTTTCATTGGTAATGCTCGGCGCATGGCCGCCCACCATATGGCGGATATGCTGCTTGGCCAGGTCGCTGTCAGTCAGGTCGACAACGCCGTAGCCGGTCTCCCGCAGCTCCTGCACCAGTTCATCCCGGCCCAGACCGCCGGCCTGAATCTGGATACCCACGAAGATAGTTGCGTCAGTGGCATCGGCGTAGCGGTAGTTGAATTCGGTGATGCTGCGTTTGTGCAAGGCGTTAATGAACGTCTTGAAGGCACCCGGCTTCTCCGGAATGGTGACCGCCAGGATGGCTTCGCGCTTTTCGCCAATCTCGGTACGCTCGGAGATATAACGCAGACGGTCGAAGTTCATATTGGCCCCGCTCAGGGTAACCGCCATGTTTTCGCCCTCGATCTTTTCCCGCTCGATGTACTTCTTGACCCCGGCCACGCCCAGCGCGCCGGCCGGCTCGGCAATGGAGCGGGTATCCTCGAAAATATCCTTGATGGCGGCGCAGATTTCATCCGTGGACACGGTGATCACTTCATCCACGTGGTCCTTGCAGATCTCCCAGGGATGGGCGCCAATCTGTTTGACCGCCACACCATCGGCGAAGATGCCCACTTCTGGCAGGATCACTCGCTCTCCGGCCGCCAGCGCCGCCTGCAGGCAGTTGGAATCCTCGGGCTCTACCCCGATGACTTTGACCTCGGGGCGGAGATACTTGATATAGGCCGCCATGCCGGCAATCAGGCCACCGCCACCGACGCAGACAAACACCGCGTGCAGAGGCTTGGAGAACTGCCACATCAGTTCCATGGCCACCGTGCCCTGGCCGGCGATTACGTCCGGGTCGTCATAGGGCGGGATATAGGTGTAACCATGCTTCTTGATCAGCTCCTGGGCATGGGCCGCGGCTTCATCAAAGGCATCGCCCTTGAGCACCACTTTGGCGCCATGGTCCCTCACGGCACGTACCTTGATCTCCGGGGTGGTCTGCGGCATCACGATCACGGCCTTGATACCCAGGTGCTTGGCACCCAGCGCAACGCCCTGGGCGTGATTGCCCGCCGAGGCACAAATGACGCCTTTCGATTTCTGTTCTTCCGACAGGTGGGCAATCCGGTTGTAGGCGCCGCGAATCTTGAAAGAAAACACCGGCTGCAGGTCTTCACGCTTGAGCAGAATGTTATTGCCAAAGCGCTTTGAGAGGCTGCGGGCCTCGGTCAGCGGTGTCTCGATGGCCACGTCGTAAACGCGGGCGTCGAGGATTTTCTTGATGTAACGTTGCGGCATGGTGCTTTCCAGATGCGAAGATTCGTCGGCAAAACGCACAGTGTAGAAACTTTGGTCGGGTGCCGTCTATAAGGCAGAGGCCCTGAACCGCTATAATGTCGCCGTCTTTCCACTTTCTGCATTAACCGGAGCCCACCATGAATCAGGATGAACTGAAACAGGCCGTCGCCCAGGCCGCGCTCGACTACATCAAGCCTCACCTGGACCAGGACAGCATCATTGGCGTGGGCACCGGCAGCACCGCCAACTGCTTTATCGATCTGCTGGGTAAGGTGCGCAATGATTTCGACGGTGCCGTCGCCAGTTCCGATGCCACCGCAGAGCGGCTGAAGAGTCACGGCATTCCAGTGTATGACCTGAACAGTGCCGCGCCGCTGGAGTTTTATGTGGACGGCGCCGATGAAGTGAACGAGCGCCTTGAGCTGATCAAGGGCGGCGGTGGCGCCCTCACCCGCGAGAAGATTGTGGCGGAGGTGTCGAAGACGTTTATCTGCATCGCGGACGAGTCCAAGAAGGTGGATATTCTTGGCGACTTCCCGCTGCCCGTGGAAGTTCTGCCCATGGCCCGCAGCCATGTGGGCCGCGAGATTGTGAAGCTGGGGGGCGATCCGGTGTATCGCGAGGGTTTCACCACGGACAACGGCAATGTAATCCTTGATATCTACAATCTGGACATTTCCCGCCCGATTCAGATGGAAGAGAAGCTGAACAACATTGTAGGCATTGTGACCAATGGGCTGTTTGCTCGGCGGCCGGCTGATTTGTTGCTTCTGGGAACCTCCAATGGGGTTCAGAGTATTCCTCGTAAAGGCGTCTGACTCTTTTCGGGCCTATGACAACCAAGCGCTTGCTTGGTTTCTTAAAGTGCGATAAGACTACCTCATGTAATTTCGATTGAGGAAGCAAGTCCGTGTCTGACTATTTCAACGATACCCACGAGCAGGTTCGCCAGAGCGCCCGCAAGTTTATTGCCACCCATGTACTGCCCTATATCGATGAATGGGAAGAGGCCGGGGAGTTCCCCCGGGATCTTTACCGAAAGGCCGGTGAGGCGGGGCTTTTGGGTGTGGGGTTTCCGGAGAGTCTGGGCGGTGTCGGGGAAGACGACATTTTCATGAAGGTGGCGGTTTCCGAGGAGCTGATGCGGTCGACGTCCGGCGGTCTGGTGGCTGGGCTGGGGTCGCTGGATATCGGGTTACCGCCGGTGGCCAAGTGGGCCAGGCCGGAGGTGAAGGAAGCCATTGTTCCACCGGTTCTGCGTGGCGAGAAGATTGCAGCGCTGGCAGTGACTGAGCCCGGCGGTGGTTCGGATGTGGCCAATCTTAAAACCAGGGCCGTGAAAGACGGTGACCATTACATCGTTAACGGTAGTAAGACGTTTATTACCAGCGGTATGCGGGCGGACCACTTTACCGTGGCGGTGCGCACCGGTGGCGAGGGCCATGGCGGTATCAGCCTGCTGCTGATCGACCGGGACATGCCCGGCTTTGCCAATGGCAAAAAGCTGAAGAAGATGGGCTGGTGGGCCAGTGATACGGCGGAGCTGTTCTTTGAGGATTGCCGGGTGCCGGCTAACCGGCTGGTTGGCGCGGAGAACGCCGGGTTTATTGCCATCATGAGCAACTTTCTGTTCGAGCGCCTGAGCCTGGCCATCATGGCCTATATGACGGCTGAAATGGCACTGGAAGCCGCCATTGACTGGTCGAAACGGCGTGAGGCCTTTGGCCGTTCCATCAGTGGCTTTCAGGTCACCCGCCACAAGCTGGTGGATATGGCCACCCAGGTGGAAGTCGCCCGGGAGTACACCTACCGTTGTGCGGCGCTGATGCAGGCGGGCAAGAACCCCATCAAGCAGGTAGCCATGGCAAAGAACTTTGCGGTGGAGGTTTGCGAGAAGGTCACCCGTGAAGCGGTGCAGATTTATGGCGGCATGGGCTATATGCGAGAATCCGTCGTTGAGCGGCTCTATCGGGATGGAAAAATTCTGTCCATCGGTGGTGGCACAGACGAGATCATGAAGGAGTTGATCGCCAAGCAGATGCGACTATGAAGGATACCAAGGTTTAGTTTCGATCCATTGGTTTGTGCCGTATAATTGCGCCCACTTTTTAAACGCAGTTAAACGCACTTCAGAAAGGATCGCACATGAACTTTGACAACATTCCGGCTGGTAAGAACCCGCCCGAAGACATCTACGTCGCCATTGAAATCCCCTCCAACAGCTCACCTGTAAAGTACGAGCTGGACAAGGCCATGGGCGCCCTGCTGGTTGACCGTTTCATGGCCACCCCCATGTTCTACCCTGCCAACTATGGTTTCATCCCCCACACCCTGGCAGACGACGGCGACCCGCTGGATGTGCTGGTGGTTACACCCTATCCGGTTCAGGCAGGTTCGGTTATCCGCTGCCGTCCGGTAGGCGTGCTGAATATGGAAGATGAAGCCGGTGGCGATGCCAAGCTGGTTGCGGTTCCCCATGACAAGCTGACCAACTCCTACAGCAATGTAAAAGACGTGGACGACCTGCCACAACTGCTGCGGGACCAGATCCATCACTTCTTCGAGAACTACAAAACCCTGGAGCCGGGCAAGTGGGTCAAGGTTCAGGGTTGGGCTAACGCCGCCGAAGCCAGAAAGGCGATTGAAGCTTCAATCAAGGCCTACAAGAACTGATCAGCACACCAGTTCTCAGGCACAAAAAAACGGGCCAGTTTGAACTGGCCCTTTTTTTTTTGCGATGAAGGGGAACCATCAGCCCCTTGAGAGAAGGTCCCGCATATCGCTGATCGCCGCACTGGCCCTTGAGAGATAGGCCGCCATGGTCAGTGAATGGTTGGCAAGAACGCCATAGCCACTGCCGTTCAGCACCACGGGGCTCCACATTTCGCCCTGCGCGCCTTCCAGTTCAATAATCACCTGCTTGATGCTGGATACCGCATTCTTGTCGACCAGCACCTCGCGGAAGTCCACTTCAATCGCCTTGAACAAGTGCAGCAGCGCCCAGGAACCGCCCCTGGCTTCGTAGAACACGTCGTCGATCTGGGTCCAGGGCGTCTTTACCTGTTCCCCAAGCGCTTCTTCCTGTAACGGATTATCGGGGTTGATGTTGGCAACGGCGTCCGACACAGAGGCCTTGCCCACACTTTCACCCAACGTCCGGGACAAGCTGCCCAGCCGTGACTCCACGTTTACCAGCCAGCTTGCCAGGTTGTCGGCCCGGGCGAAAAACTGGGCCTTGGGCTGTTCAGGATTGGACAGCCGGTCCAGGTAGCTCCGCAGCGCGCGAATACCCCGTCGATACTCCGCCTCGGTAGACGGAATAGCCCAGCTTCCGCTGTCGAAGTGGAGTTGCGGCTCGGCAATGGTCAGGTCCGGATCTTCCGCTGACTGGCTCTGGGAACGGCTGATGTCCTGGCGCATCGACCGGGAAAAGTCCCGCAACTGGACCAGCACGCCATATTCCCAGTTGGGCATGTTGTCCAGCCACACGCCCGGCGGGAAAATGTCGTTGGAAAGATAGCCGCCTGGCTTCTCTAGCAGGGTCTCCCCCAGCCGGATCATGGTCACCGTGGTGGCGAACCCGGTAACGGGCTCCCGCTGCATCTCATTGGCGACGGAACGAACGTGGTCGCGAACGGAATAGACCTCTGGCTCGCTGCTCCAGAACATGCCCAACACCAGCGCTACCAGCAGATAGATGACAATAGCGACCATCAGGAGCTTGCCGACGATACCGCCGCCGCCAAAATCCCGGACGTCGTCCTTGCGATCACTGAAATACTGCCTGATTTTTCCCGCCATCAGTTGTTTACTCTCCTGTCATGAATTCTCACTGTGAATACCATGCAGCAATGCCCCGGTATATGCAATTTGCAGGGCCTAATACCCCGAAAAACCCCGTTATTAAGCGTTATACGCCCGTGATTGTTGACAAAGATTTACACAGCGTCACCTACGCCCACAACACTAAACACTATAAACTCTGCAAAACGACTAATGTGAAGTCTGGCTGTCCGGACCGGAACCGGACAGCCCAAAAAACTAGAAAAAACAGGCCGGAACAAAATGAACGACGAAAGCCAGAAAGAGAAACTCAGGCAGCATTTTGCACGCCGCGTGACTACCCAGGCCAGGGTGGTGCTGGACACATGGCAGAAAATCCATGAAAACCCGGCCCAGGCAGCGGCTTTCCGTGAAGACTTTTCAAGGGCCGCCGACAAGCTGGTGCGTTATGCCCAGCGGTTTGAAATGCAGAGCCACAGCGAGGCCGGCAAAAAGGTTTATGAGCTTGCCGGCGAGTGGCCTGAGGGCCATGGCCTGCCCGAGCAGCTGATCAAGCCTCTGGAAGAAGCCATCGAGACTCTCTCCCGCAGCACCTTGCGGAGAACCGACCAGCAGGCCACAGAAGCCCCCCAGCAGTTCCGTCGGACCCCGGTCTACATTGCCCTGGCCAACCGGGAAATGGCCCATCGCCTGATTCGCCAGCTGGAATTTTTCGGCTTCCGGGCCTCTGCGTTCGACAATGCCGAAGACCTGATCGAGGCCTGCGGCCTGCACAAGCCCGAAACCATCCTGATGGACGTCAACTTCGGTGCCCAGCCGCTGGACGGCATTGGCACCATCGAAAAGCTCCAGGAACGCCACGACACCCCCATCCCCATTATCTTCATGAGTGATGAGGACGGCACCATTGAAACCCGCCTGAGAGCGTCCCGATGCGGCGGGGAGGAATTCTTCTACCCGGCGGTGGACCCGGGCCAGTTGATTGAGAAGATCGAGACCTATACCCACGGCAACACGGTCGAACCCTACAAAGTGCTGGTTCTGGATGATTCCCGGGCCCAGGCCAAATACATGGAAACGGTGCTGAAGAAAGCGGGCATGAACGCCCATATCATCACCGACCCGATGCAGATCATTACCGCCCTGGAGTCGTTTCTGCCGGAAATCATTATTCTGGACATGTACATGCCCGGCTGCACCGGCATGGAAATCGCCCGGGTGATTCGCCAGCAGGACCGATTCCACAGCGTACCGATCATCTATCTTTCCGCCGAGGACGACGTCACCAAGCAGCTCCACGCCATGAGCCTGGGCGGCGACGACTTCCTCACCAAGCCGATCGACCCAAAGCACCTCATTTCCACCATTCACAACCGGGGTCGGCGCGCCCGCTCGCTGCTGGCACTGATGATCCGCGACAGCCTGACCGGTCTTTATAACCACACCCACACGCTCTATCTGCTGGACCAGGAAATTGTTCGCGCCAATCAGAAAGACCAGCCGCTCTGCTTCGCGATGATTGACATCGACTACTTCAAAAAGGTGAATGACACCTTCGGCCATCCGATCGGCGACCGGGTCCTGCGCAGCTTGTCGATGTTCCTTAAACAACGGTTGCGCAAATCCGACCACATTGGCCGTTACGGCGGTGAGGAGTTTGCCATTATTCTGCCGGAAACCCGGGAAAGCGATGCCCGAAACGTACTGAACGAAATCCGCGAACGTTTCTCGGAACTGGTACAACCCGCCGGCGACCGGGAATTCAACGTCACCTTCAGTTGCGGCGTTGCCACCCTCAAGCCTGGTGAAACCTCCCAGTCCCTCTGTGAGCGTGCCGACCGGGCGCTCTACCGCTCCAAAGAGCAGGGTCGCAACTGCGTTACCGCCTTCAGCGACTGATCCCGAAGGTTCCCTGCCCCGCGCTCAAGGGGCAGGTTTATGAAACCAACGTCTTATAGAAGTTGCCTGCCGCCTTCACGACAATAATGGCCGTACTGTTGAACTGACCGGCCAATCATCCTGCCTGTCAATTTTTATCAGTTAAAATCCGTCCATTTGCTGGAAAATGTCGATATATTCGGCGATCCTGTAGGAAAGTCAGCAAGGTAACGACGCTCATGTCAACAATATTGGTACTCCACGGCCCCAATCTGAACATGCTCGGCACGCGGGAGCCCGAGGTCTACGGTCATGAGACCCTGGCCGATATTAACGAGCGTTTACACAATCAGGCCGCCGAAACCGGCCATCACCTGCTACATTTACAATCAAACGCTGAATATGAGCTGATTGAACGGATTCACGATGCACGCTCGGAAGGGGTCGATTTCATTCTGTTCAACCCCGCTGCCTTCACGCACACCAGCGTCGCATTAAGAGATGCAATTCTGGCTTCGGGCATTCCATTTATCGAAGTGCATCTGTCAAACGTGCATGCGCGGGAAGCGTTCCGCCATCACTCCTATTTTTCTGATATCGCCGATGGCGTTATCAGCGGGCTGGGCAGCCTAGGGTACGATCTGGCACTGACGGCCGCCCTGCGTCGAATTCACCGCTAGACCTGACAAACGGAACCGGACTGACTATGGACATTCGCAAGATCAAGAAGCTGATTGAGTTGCTGGAGGAATCCGACGTCGAGGAACTGGAGATTCACGAAGCGGAAGACTCCGTTCGCATCTCCCGTCGTCGCGAGCAGGCCCCGGCGCCCCAGTACATGGCCCACTATCCTGCCCCGCAACAATACCAGGAGCCTTCTGCGCCCTCTTCCTCAGGCGGCGGGTCCGCTGAACCGGCGCCAAAACCGGAGCCCGATGGCCACGCGGTGAAATCACCGATGGTGGGCACCTTCTACCGGTCACCTTCTCCTACCTCCAAGTCTTTCGTGGAGGTAGGCCAGTCGGTCAAGGCGGGCGACGTGGTGTGTATCGTGGAAGCCATGAAGATGATGAACCAGATCGAAGCCGACAAGAGCGGCACGGTGTCCGAGATTCTCGTGGAAAACGGGCAGCCGGTCGAGTTCGATCAGCCGCTGATCATCATTTCCTGAACCCGGTGACTCTCTCATGGCTATGCTAGAAAAAGTTCTGATCGCAAACCGCGGTGAAATTGCGCTGCGCATACTGCGTGCCTGCAAAGAGCTGGGCATCAAGACCGTGGCGGTTCACTCCCAGATTGACCGCGACCTGATGCACGTGCGTCTGGCAGACGAGTCCGTTTGTATCGGCCCGAACAATGCCACCCAAAGCTACCTGAACATTCCCACCATTATCAGCGCGGCGGAAGTGACCGACTCGGTGGGCATCCACCCCGGTTACGGTTTTCTGGCGGAAAACGCCGATTTTGCCGAGCAGGTGGAGAAAAGCGGGTTCCGCTTCATCGGCCCCAGGGCCGAGACCATCCGTCTGATGGGTAACAAGGTCTCTGCCATTAATTCCATGATCAAGGCGGGCGTTCCCACCGTGCCCGGTTCGGATGGCCCCATCACCGATGACGATGAGCGCACCCTGCAGATCGCCAGGCGGATCGGCTACCCGGTTATCATCAAGGCCGCTTCAGGCGGCGGTGGTCGCGGCATGCAGGTGGTTCACTCGGAAGCCGCCCTGCTGAAAAGCATCCAGATCACCCAGAGCGAAGCCAGCAACACCTTTGGCGACGCCACGGTGTATCTTGAAAAATACCTTGAGCGCCCTCGCCACGTGGAAGTTCAGGTTCTGGCCGACACCCACGGCAACGTGATTCACCTGGGCGATCGCGACTGCTCCATGCAGCGTCGCCACCAGAAGGTTCTGGAAGAGGCACCGGCCCCCAATATCGACCCAGAGGCACGGGAGAAAACCCTCAAGGCCTGTGTGGACGCCTGCAAGACCATCGGTTATGTCGGCGCCGGCACCTTCGAGTTTCTGTACCAGGACGGCGCCTTCTATTTCATCGAGATGAACACGCGGGTTCAGGTGGAGCACCCGGTATCGGAGATGGTGACCGGCGTGGATATCGTTCGCGAACAACTGCGGATCGCGAGTGGCCTGCCACTGCTTTATACCCAGGACGACATCAAGATCTCCGGCCACGCCCTGGAGTGCCGCATCAACGCGGAGGACCCGAAAACCTTCGTGCCCAGCCCCGGCAAGGTCAAGCACTTTCATGCCCCAGGCGGCAATGGCATTCGCGTGGATTCACACCTCTACAGCGGTTACACCGTACCGCCCTACTACGATTCCATGGTGGCCAAGCTGATCACCTGGGGCGACGACCGGGAGATTGCCCGCCGTCGCATGAAGAACGCTCTGGACGAGCTGGTCGTGGAAGGCATCAAGACAAATCAGTCACTACACCGCAATCTGATACGCGACGGCGGCTTTAAACAGGTAGACTTCACCATACACTACCTGGAAAAACTGATACGGGACTAAGCATGCCCTGGATACAACTACAGATCCCGGCTGATCCGGATAGCGCCGATCAGCTGGAGGATCTGCTCATGGAAATGGGCGCCGAGGCCGTTTCCATGGAAGACGCCGCCGACCAGCCCCTCTACGAACCTGACCCCGGAACCACGCCCCTATGGCACCAGACCAGCGTGACCGGCCTGTTTGATTCCCAGCGAAACATTGATGAACTCTGCGCCGCGGTCAAAGACGCCTGGCACCAGCAGACTCAGCAGTCGCTGCCGGACATCGAAGTGACCCTGGTGGAAGACAAGGACTGGGAACGGGAGTGGATGGACGACTTCAAGCCCTTGCAGTTCGGCAGCCGTCTCTGGATTGTTCCCAGCTGGCACGAGGCCCCCGACCCGGATGCGGCCAACCTGGCACTGGACCCCGGGCTGGCCTTTGGTACCGGCACCCATCCGACGACCGCGCTCTGCCTGGAATGGCTGGACGGCCAGGACGTCACAGGCCAGCAGGTGATCGACTACGGTTGCGGTTCTGGCATTCTGGGACTGGCAGCCCTGCTGCTGGGTGCGGACCACGTGATTGGCGTGGATACCGACTCCCAGGCCCTGGAAGCCAGCCGGGAAAATGCCCGGCGCAACAACGTAGAGCAGAGCCGGCTGGACCTGTACCTGCCGGAAGACGAACCGGCGACCGTCGCTGACCTTATGCTCGCCAATATACTGGCCCAGCCGCTGATCGGCCTGGCGTCGCATCTGGCCAGCAGAGTCAGACCCGGCGGCCACCTGGTACTGTCCGGTATTCTTTCCAATCAGGCCCGGGAGGTCATGTCTGCCTACGAGCCCTGGTTTATCATGGACGAGCCGGATCAACGCGAGGAATGGATCCGTCTCACAGGACGGCGCAACGACAGATGACGAACCAGGCCGAACCAACTAAACTGCCTCACTCGTAGCAAGATTGCTGACAGGACCCCGGCATGCCCCAGAACAGCTTGCAGACACAGTGCCCCAAATGCGATACCCGGTTCCGGGTAACGGACGCACAGCTTAGCGTGGCCGGGGGCAAGGTGCGTTGCGGCAACTGCATGTCGGTTTTCAATGCCATTGAGCACCAGCTGAAGGAAACACCGCGGCCCTCGCCTGCCCCGGAAGAGGCCTCCACACCAGAGGCCAGCAGCGATAACACACCCAGGGACTCCGAGGACGATCTGCTGTTCGCAGACAACCCGGAAGAGGACGCCTCCGAAAGCACTTACACAGGCACCAGGCTCACCTTCAGCGACGATGAACTGAGCGACAGCTTCCGCTCGGTGGACGAGAAAGGCACGAGCGCAGGGTTTACTCCTGAAGACGACGAGACGACAGACGAGTCCATAGATGAAAGCTGGGCCGAAGCCATACTATCGGAAGTCGAGGAACCAAAACAGGAACAAAAGCCTGCCCCGAAACCTGAGCCAGAATCGGAACCAGAGCCGGAGCCTGAACCCGAGCCTCAGGAGGAATCCGAGCCAGAACCCGAACATTCTCTCGCGCCCGAACCCAAGAAGCAGGACGATGACGACGGCTTCTATATCGACGAGCCTGAAAGCACAGGCTTCGACTACGACATGGACCCGGAGCCGGTGCCCGGGCCACGGGCAACAGAGTCGCCCTACCACAACCTCCGCCGGGAACCGGTCGCTGTAGATGGCAGCGGCAGCGGCCGCCTGAGAGCCTTTATGTGGTTCGTGGTGATTCTTGCCTTGCTGGGCGCCCTGGTCTCCCAGGTGGTGTGGTTCCAGTTCGATCGCCTGTCGGCGATTCCCCAATTGCGACCTTTCTATGAACAGGGCTGCGAACTGTTCGGCTGTGAGCTCAAGCCCCTTGTCGACGTCCAGGCAATCCAGAGTCGCAAACTGGTGGTGAAAACCAATCCGGAAAACCGCAGCCAACTGGTCGTGGATGCGGTCATCATTAACCGGGCCTCCTTTGAGCAGCCTTTCCCGGCCATAGCGCTGACCTTTTCCAACCTCAATAATGATGTGGTAGCCCAGAGTGTCTTCACACCGGAGGAATATCTGGCCGGAGAAGGTAAGGGAATGGAGGCCATGCCACCGGATACGCCCGTAAGGATCATGATCAATATTCGCGATCCGGGCAAAGACGCCGTCAACTACAACATTGCCTTCCGGGCCTATACCCCCTGATCCGAAACTTTCGCATATCGGTTAACGCCTACGCCACCGGGCAGGCCAAAAGTCAACCAGACAGAGCGAAAAATAATCAATTTTTTAAGGCGCTGGCCCCTTCAATACCATCCGGAGCGGCGGTATCATTATCGCCCTTCGAATGGTGATCGGTTAATTCTTGAGCAATCGCTCCTTTTCGAGTTCGCTTAACCTGCTCCGACACGGACTGAGATCATGCTGCCAACGGCAAAAATCGGGCCGTACACCCTACCGAATTCGTTGATCGTTGCTCCCATGGCCGGAGTCACCGATCGCCCGTTTCGCCTGCTCTGCCGGCGCATGGGCGCGGGTCTGGCAGTATCGGAAATGGTGATTGCCGACAGCAAGCTCTGGCACACGCGCAAGTCGCAGACCCGCATGAACCATGACGGCGAGCCCGAGCCCCGTTCGGTGCAAATTGCCGGCGGCGACCCGGACATGTTGGCCAATGCCGCCAGACTGAACGCGGAATACGGCGCCCAGATTATCGACATCAATATGGGCTGCCCGGCCAAAAAAGTCTGCAACAAGGCGGCCGGCTCGGCACTGATGAAAGACGAAAAACTGGTACGGGACATACTCGAGGCCGTGGTGGCCGCCGTGGACGTACCCGTCACGCTCAAGATGCGCACCGGCTGGGACCGCGACAATCGCAACGCGCCCCTGATCGCCCGCATGGCGGAAGACGCAGGCATCCAGGCACTGGCCGTTCACGGCCGCACCCGGGCGGACGCCTATAAGGGCGAAGCCGAGTACGACACCATAGCGGCGGTGAAAGAACAGGTTGGCATTCCGGTCTTCGCCAATGGCGACATCACCTGCGCCATCAAGGCCCGGGAAGTCCTCAGACATACCGGCGCCGACGGCCTGCTGATCGGCCGCGGTGCCCAGGGCCGGCCCTGGATCTTCCGGGAAATACTGCATTTCCTGGAAACCGGCAGGCACCTGGCGGAACCGCCACTGGACGAAGTCGAGTCGGTTCTTAGCGAGCATCTTGACGAGCTGCACAGTTTCTATGGCCTGCCCATGGGTGTGCGTATCGCCAGAAAACACGTGGGCTGGTATCTGCAGTGCCACGATGAAGACAGACAGTTCCGAAAGCGCTTTAACGCCATTGATGATCCGTTAGAGCAGAAGGAAAGCATCCAACAGTATTTTGCAAGCTTACGAAATGGAGAGGTATTCGCAGCATGACCGCTGACACTTTGGCCAAAGACAGTACAAATCAATCCGCCAACGACGATGTTCATCAATTGCAGACTGTGAACAGCAGCGGCAACGCAGTTACCCTGCGCGACAGCGTTGAAGTGGCACTGAAGAACTATTTTGCCCAGCTCGACGGGGCGCCGGTGACGGAAGTTTACCAACTGGTGCTTTCCGAGGTTGAAGCGCCACTGCTGGAGCAGGTGATGAAGTACACCCGCAATAACCAGACCCGCGCTTCCACCATGCTGGGGCTGAACCGCGGCACGCTGCGCAAGAAACTCAAGCAGTACGATTTGTTATAATCCAGCAACCCCAGTGTAAGGAGGGCCTCCCGGACACCATTCGCGAGGCCTTCATTCGTTCATACCCGGCAGAAAAGTGACCCATGGCAAATCAGGCTAGTACCCCCGTCCGTCGCGCCTTGATCAGCGTATCCGACAAAACCGGCATTGTTGAATTCGGCCGTTCGCTCACCGAGCGCGGCATTGAGCTGCTGTCCACCGGCGGCACCTTCCGGCTGCTGAAGGAAAACCAGGTGCCGGTCACCGAAGTCAGTGACCACACCGGCTTTCCCGAAATGATGGATGGCCGCGTCAAAACCCTGCACCCGAAAATACATGGCGGCATTCTGGGCCGTCGCGGCACCGACGATGCGGTGATGAAGCAACACGACATCCAACCTATCGACATGGTAGTGGTGAATCTCTACCCCTTCGAGGAAACCGTGGCAAAGCCGGACTGCGATCTGGCCACCGCCATCGAGAATATCGATATTGGCGGCCCCACCATGGTGCGTGCGGCGGCCAAAAACCATGCGGACGTCGCCATTGTGGTGAACGCGGCCGATTACAGCCGGGTACTGAAAGAACTCGAAAGCAATGATGGCGAGCTGACCCACGCCACCCGCTTCGATCTGGCGGTGAAGGCCTTTGAACACACCGCCGCCTATGACGGCGCTATCGCCAATTACCTGGGTGGGCGCACCGCTGACAACGACAACCCGGACTTCCCGCGCACCTTCAACAGCCAGTATGTGAAGGTGCAGGACATGCGCTACGGCGAGAACCCACACCAGCGTGCCGCTTTCTATAAAGAACGTCACCCGCGGGAAGCCTGCGTCGCAACAGCAAAGCAGCTTCAGGGCAAGGAGCTGTCCTACAACAATGTGGCGGATACCGACGCCGCCCTGGAGTGCGTCAAGCCCTTCGCGGACCCGGCCTGCGTCATCGTCAAGCACGCCAACCCCTGCGGCGTTGCCATTGGCACCGATATCACCCAGGCCTACGATCTGGCGTTTGCCACTGACCCCACCTCGGCCTTTGGCGGCATCATTGCCTTCAACCGGGAACTTGATGCCGCGACCGCCAAGGCCATTATCGACCGCCAGTTTGTGGAAGTGATCATAGCCCCGACCATCGCGCCGGAAGCGCTGGAACTGGTGGCAGCCAAGAAGAACGTCCGCCTGTTGGCCAGTGGTGAATTCAACGGCGAACGGGCAAAATCCCTGGACTACAAGCGCGTGACCGGCGGTCTGCTAGTGCAGGACCGTGACCTGGGCATGGTCGCCATGGAAGACGTAAAAATGGTCACCGACCGCCAGCCCACCGAGCAGGAACTGAACGACCTGCTGTTTGCCTGGGAAGTGGCCAAATACGTCAAGTCCAATGCCATCGTCTACGCCCGTGCTGGCCGCACCATCGGCGTGGGCGCCGGCCAGATGAGCCGCGTCTACAGCGCAAAAATCGCAGGCATCAAGGCCGCCGACGAGAACCTGGAAGTGAAGGGTTCGGTGATGGCCTCCGATGCCTTCTTCCCCTTCCGCGATGGCATCGATGCCGCCGCAGCGGCGGGTATTACCGCGGTCATCCAGCCCGGCGGCTCCATGCGCGACCAGGAAGTGATCGACGCGGCCAACGAGCACGGCATTGCCATGGTCTTCACCGGCATGCGCCATTTCCGGCACTGAGGAATCGACTATGAACATTCTTGTTATAGGCTCCGGCGGCCGTGAACACGCCCTGGCCTGGAAAGCCGCACAATCCCCGACCGCAGATCGCGTATTCGTCGCCCCCGGTAATGCCGGCACGGCCAGGGAAGCTGGCCTGGAAAACGTCAACATCGACGTTAACGACCTGAAAGGCCTGGCCGATTTTGCCGCCGCCAACAATGTGGGACTGACCATCGTCGGACCGGAAGCGCCCCTGGTTGACGGCGTGGTGGACCTGTTCGAAGAGCGCGGACTGCGGGTCTTCGGCCCGACGGCAGGCGCTGCCCAGCTGGAAGGCTCGAAAGCCTTTACCAAGGATTTTCTCGACCGCCACAAGATCCCGACTGCCGCCTATGGCAACTTTACCGATGTGGATGAAGCCCTGGCCTACGTTCGCCAGCAAGGCGCGCCCATCGTCATCAAGGCCGACGGCCTGGCCGCAGGTAAAGGCGTGATTGTCGCCATGACCCTTGCGGAAGCCGAAGACGCCGTGCGGGACATGCTGGCCGGCAATGCCTTTGGCGAAGCTGGCAGCCGCGTAGTGGTAGAGGAGTTCCTGGAAGGCGAAGAAGCCAGCTTCATTGTGATGGTGGATGGCGAGCACGTACTGCCCATGGCAACCTCCCAGGACCACAAACGCGTGGGCAATGGTGATAGCGGCCCCAACACCGGTGGTATGGGTGCCTATTCGCCAGCGCCTGTGGTGACCGCTGATGTTCATCAGCGCATCATGGATGAGGTCATCTATCCCACGGTTCAGGGTATGGCGGCAGAAGGCCACCCCTACAAGGGCTTTCTCTACGCCGGTCTGATGATCGACGGCGCGGGCGCACCCAAGGTTATTGAATTCAACTGCCGCTTCGGTGACCCGGAAACCCAACCCATCATGCTGCGCATGACGTCCGACCTGGTGGAGCTTTGCCAGGCCGCCATTGATGGCCAGCTGGATCAGTGTGATTCCCGGTGGGACGAGCGCGCCTCTGTCGGCATCGTGTTAGCGGCAGGCGGCTATCCGGGCTCCTACCGCAAGGGCGATGTCATTTCCGGCCTGCCGGAATCCGACACCGACGGCGAAAAAGTCTTCCACGCCGGCACCCGCCTGAACGGAGACAAGGTCGTCACCAACGGTGGCCGGGTGCTCTGCGCGACGGCCCTGGGCAATACCGTTACTGAAGCCCAGCAGCGCGCCTATAGGCTGGCCCAAGGCATACACTGGGACGGCGTATTTTGTCGCTCGGACATTGGCTTCCGCGCCATCGCCCGTGAAGGGAGCAACCGTTCATGATGCCAAGATCCGCCCTGTCCCTGATCACAATTTTAATCACCTCGTTGCTGATCAGCGCCTGTTCCAGGCAAGCTCTGTATGACAACGCCATTGCCTGGGAACGCTCCGGCGCCGGACTGGAACCTGCGGTCATGACGGTTGACGACATGACCATTGCCTACCTGAAAAGCAAAGAGACCGTCGACGGTGACACCATAGTGATGATCCACGGTTTCGGCGCGAACAAGGACAACTGGACCCGCCTGGCCAGCGAACTGAGCGACGACTTCAACGTTTATGCTATTGACCTGCCCGGCCACGGCGAGAGCAGCAAGCCGCTGGACATCGGGTATCACTTCGACGAGCAGACCCGCCGTCTGAGCCGGATTCTGGCAGAACTGGATCTCGGCCGTTTCCATATGATGGGCAATTCCATGGGCGGCGCCATCACCGCGCTCTATGCCGCCTACTATCCGGAACAGATTCGCTCCGCCGTGCTGTTCGACCCGGCCGGGATCTGGGCCTACGAATCGGACCTGGCTGAACAGGTGGTGGCCGGGGGCAAAAACCCGCTGATCCCCACTGAAGAAGGAGATTTCGAGCGACTGGTGGATTTTGCTCTGGTCGAAAAGCCCTTCGTGCCCTGGCCGATCTACAGCGTTATGGAAGAAAAGGCCATCGCGAACAGGGACGTGAACACGGTGATTTTCAATGACATCCGCGACAGCACCATGGCGTCGCAATTCAGTGAAGACATTACGGCCATCAAGGCACCGGTGCTGATTATCTGGGGCCAGGAAGACCGCATCACCGATCCCCGTAATGCCGATATATTTGTGCAGCAGATCCCGGATGCCCGCAAGGTTCTTCTTGACGGCATTGGTCATGCCCCGATGATTGAGGCGCCGGAAAAATCAGCGGCTCTGTTCCGGGAGTTTCTGGCCGAGTCGGTAAAAACACGCTAGCCTTGGCCGAGTCTTCTCGTTAACCATGAAGTGACCCATGCCAGAAGCTATATGGATATCCTTTGCTTTCGGCCTTGGCCTGCTGGTCAAGGCCGTGGGGCTTCCCCCCCTGGTAGGCTATCTGGCCGCCGGATTTGTGCTCAGTGGCATTTCTGCCGCTACTGACATCACCATTGAAGCAACCGATGTTCTGGCCCACATTGCCCATCTGGGCGTGTTGCTGCTGCTGTTCACAGTCGGACTGAAACTCAAACTACGCTCGATCATCAGCCGAGAGGTCATCGGCGGCAGCCTGTTACATTTTGGCATTACCTGCACTGTGTTCACGCCCGGCCTCTATCTGTTGATGGACCTTGAGTTACAGACCGCCTTTCTGCTGGCCATTGCCCTTTCCTTCTCCAGCACGGTGCTTGCGGCCAAGGTATTGGAAACCAAACGCGAGCTGCGGGCGTTTCACGGCCGTGTCGCCATCGGCATCCTGATCATGCAGGACCTGGTCGCCCTGCTGGTCATGAGCCTGGCTGCAGGCCAGACCCCGTCTCAATGGGCGCTGATCGTGTTTGGCCTGCCACTGCTCAGGCCACTGCTTTACAAACTGCTGGACGCCAGCGGCCATGACGAACTGCTGGTTTTGCTGGGGCTGTTGCTGGCCCTGGTGGTTGGCGGGCTGGGTTTCGAGGCGGTCGGACTCAGCTCAGAACTGGGCGCGCTGGTATTCGGCGCCATGCTGGCCAATCACCCCCGCTCCCAGGAACTGGCAAAGTCCCTTTGGAGCGTCAAAGAGGTCTTCCTGGTAGGCTTCTTTCTCCAGATCGGTATTGGCGGACTACCGGACGGCGAGGCGCTGATATTCGCTATCCTTGCGACCCTGGTGTTGCCGCTGAAGGGAATACTGTTCTTTTTCCTGCTGCTGCTTTTCCGACTGCGTGCCCGAAGCGGATTCCTCAGTTCCCTGTCACTAACCAACTACAGTGAGTTCGGCCTGATTGTCGCCAGCGTTGCACTACCCGAATGGCTGATTCCCCTGGCGATTACAGTGTCACTGTCTTTTGTCATCTCCGCACCCCTGAATCGATTTTCCCATTCACTGTATGAGCGTTTTTCCGGTTCTCTGGGACAGTTTGAAAGCCAGACCCGCCACCCTGACGAGCAGCCTGTTTCGCTGGGTGACACCAAGGTACTGGTCATGGGCATGGGCCGAACCGGAACCGCCGCCTACGACTGGCTACATGAGTCCGAACCGGCGCTTATCGGCCTGGATTCTGACCCGGCAAAAACACGGACCCATCAGGAAGCGGGCAGAAATGTCGTCTTTGCAGACGCCGAAGACAACACCTTCTGGGAGGGCTTGCATATGCCGAATTTAGAGGCGGTGATCCTTGCCATGAACGACATAGAAGGCAAACTGATTGCCGCCCGGATGCTGAGGAAAAAGGGCTTTAAAGGGTATGTCGTCGCCCACACCCTCTACGCAGATGAAGCAAAGAAAATTCGCGAAGCCGGCGCCGATGAAGCCTACCTGACCATGAGCGAGACCGGTGTGGCATTGGCCAGCCACTTACGGGACAACCAACCTGCCGTGCCCTCGCAGACGGCGGGAACGATTTGATGCGCCAATCTATGAATCACGAGCGGACCGGTTCACGGGAAAACACCATGACCCAGATGACCTCCCTGCACGAGGAGCGTCTGGACTTTGTATTCCGAACTCTGCGGGATACTGGCGCCCGAAGAGTACTGGACCTGGGCTGCGGCTCGGGCTCGCTGCTGTACCGGTTACTGGCGGACAGCCAGTTCGATCAGGTCACCGGCCTGGAGGATTCCGGCGTATCGCTGCGCCAGGCACGGTCGATCCTGGCGCCGTTTCTGGACGAAACACCGTCAAGGATTGAGCTGATCCGCGGGTCCTATGCCGAGTGCAATCCCGCCCTGGCCGGGTATGAGGCTGCCGCCATGGTGGAAACCATCGAGCATGTGCGCCCGGAGCAGCTTTCCAGGGTGGAAATGGCGGTTTTCGGTGAGTACCGGCCGGGCTGCCTGTTCATGACCACACCCAACCGGGAGTACAACCCGCTGTTCGACCTTGAGCCCGGCGAATTCCGGGAGGAAGACCACAAATTCGAATGGGACCGGGCCAAATTCCAGCGCTGGGCCCGTGGCGTCGCCAGCCGCAACCGCTATGACGTGCGGTTCGGCGGTATCGGCGAATATGTTCCGGAAGTGGGCCACCCCACCCAGACGGCTTTTTTCACCCGTCAGGACTGATCAGCGAATCCGGCGCCAGGCACTGAGCTCGGCGATGGTGTGCTGGAATTTGCGGCGGGTTTCCCGGATCACAAAAGGCACATCCTGGGGCGGCTGAATTTCCTCGAAATGGTCGGACAGCAACTCCCGCATGCCATCGAGCACGGTTCTTGGCTGACCATTGTGCTGAAATCCGCCGATCCAGTTGGCCCGGGGCGTGAAGTCTTCCAGCAGGGTGTAGGGGGAGCTGATCACCAGTGTGCCATCGGCTGATAGCCGGGTGTGAATGTCACGCAGGAAGGCGGCCGGTTCCTGCAGGCGGTCAATCAGGTTGCCCGCAAAAATCAGATCGTAGTCCCGGTGCTCGTCGGCGAGCTGACAGGCGTCCCCCGTGGCAAAGGATACCTTTTTTGCAGCCCGTGCCAGATCCAGGGTTTCCAGGCTGACGGTGACCCGCTCGCCCAGCTCGCCCTGGTCGCGGCGGAAGAAATCAATGGCACCGTCCTGCTTGAGGCTGGCCGCGGCCTCGACGAATCGTGATGACAGATCAACGCCGACCACCTCATCGAATACCCGCCCCAGCTCGAACGCCGTACGCCCAACGGCGCATCCCAGGTCCAGGGCCCGGAATTTGTCGCGCCCGGTCATCAGCTCCTGGCATATCCGGGCGCAGCGGGCCGGGTAATTGCCGACACCGAAATGGGTCTCGCCAAAATGAAAGTCCAGGTACTGGCTGAGAAGCTCATCGGTTTCATACACGTTCATGGCGTGTCCTCAGGTTTGTGTGCGATCGGATTCAGATAGGGCGCAAGTGCGAAACCCGGTGTAAACATCGTTCCGCTCAGCGAGATAGGCCTGTCTGTAGGTGCCACGAATCAGATTCGGAGAGGTCGCACAGCCACCTCCCTTGGTGACCTTATGGTCGCCGAACTGCAGGGTGGACATGAACGGATAGACGTCAATGCTGAAGCCGTCATAAGGGAAGAACTGGTTGCTGGTCCACTCCCAGACACTGCCAACCATCTGGCGGCAGCCATAACGGCTCTCGCCGGCCGGGTAATCCCAGATCGGATTCTGTGCCATGTTCCGTGCGCCCAGGTCGGCCAGTTCAGCGTTTGGCGGCTCGTTGCCCCAGGGAAAACGGCGGAACGGCTCACCCGGGCGGTTACCCAGGGCCGCCACCTCCCATTCATACTCTGTGGGCAGCCTTCGGCCTGCCCAGTTGCACCAGGCCTCTGCTTCCCAGTAATTGACGTGTACAACGGGCGCATCCGGATTCAGCGGCTGCCACTGATCAAAAACACGCTCCTGCCACTGGCCATCCTGCTTTCGCCAGTAAAGTGGATGGCGCGGCGTCTGTATCAATGGCTCGACTGTTCCCTGAGCCAGGGTGTGGTCGGATTCTTTCTCCAACCATTTCCGGCCGCCAAAGGACCAAAGCTCCGGTCGCTCGTATCCCCCCTCTTCCACAAACGCCATGAACTCCCAGTTGCTCACCGGAAGCCGGGAGATAGCAAAGGCCGGCAGTTCGATCTCAAAGCCGGGCTTCTCGTTGTCGAAGGCGAAATCGTCATGGGCGTAGGCGTCCGACTCGCCCGGCATCCCGACCAGCCAGCGCCCCGCCGGGATCTGCGCGTCTCCCGGCACGCCATCGCCGAGAGGCTGGCCAGGGGCGACCCGCTCGGGCCGGAAATCCGGCACCGCCGGATAGCCCACCGTCTGGCGACACCAGATAATCGATTCGATGTGCATATTCTGATGAAAAATCGAGTATCGGTAGAGGTAGAGCTCCCGGTCGGTCAGGGGCTGATTCTCGATTCTTGAGGCCACCCGGTCGTAGATGGTGTCGAAGTACACCAGCGTCTGCTCCCGGCCCGGGAACAGATCTCTGCGCCAGCGGTCCCCGTGCTCAACATGAAACGAATCCCAGAGGTCATCCATGGTGGGATCATAGCTTGACGTGCCGTCCAGCAGGTTGAACACAAACACCTCGTAGAAAAACGCGGCATGCCCCATTTCCCAGAGCGGCGGGTTCACCCCGCGATGGTAGGGCACATCCAGCTTCTCCTCCGGCAACGAGGTGATCAGCTCACGGGTCCGGCGTCGGGCTGTTTCGAGCTCGCCTAGCAGAGTTGCTTTGTCCACGGGTTTATCTCCGGTTTGCCTATTCATGGGTCTACGATAACAAACAAGGGTTCAGATGAGACCTGAATCATGCATAGAAAATGAATTTCTGGTAACTTCTCGAAAAACGGTCCTATCAGGGGGCCGGCACACAACAGGGAACGTTATGACCTCCGAAAATGAACGCACCACGTATCAGATCATTTTTGATGGCCGGCCACTGCCGGAGTTTGACATAGACGCGGTAAAAACCGGCGTCCAATCGTTGTTTCAACTTTCCGACACCAGAGCCGCACATCTGTTCTCCGGGGCGCCGAAGATACTAAAATCCGGCCTGACGCATCAGCAGGCGCTTGACTACCAGCAACGTCTGGCCAGTATCGGTGCTTTTACCGAGCTGGCAGCCACGCCGCCAGCAGAACCGGACCCCGTTTCCCTGGCCGACGATTCCCCATTCGAAGCCTCGACAGAGTATTCTACGACGGCAGAGCCGCCGGCGATGACTGCCCAGGAACCTCCAATATCCGAGGTGAACGACGATTCCGGCGATATCCGCCAGGCAGGTTTTCAGTTTACCGGCAGCGGCAGGGAATATTTCGGTATCTGGATCGTCAATATCCTGCTGACCATCGTGACCCTCGGCATCTATTCGGCCTGGGCCACAGTGCGCAACAATCAGTATTTCTATGGCAATACGCAGCTGGACGATTCCAGCTTCCAGTACCTGGCCAAGCCCCTAACCATCCTCAAGGGCCGTCTGATTGCCCTGGCAGTTCTGGTGTTGTTCGTTGCGCTGTCAGAACTCTACGTGGAAGCGGCCATCATTCTGGCCATCGCCTTTATCCCACTGACGCCCTGGATCATGGTGAAATCCCTGCGATTCCGGGCGGTGAACAGCGCCTACCGCAATGTCCGCTTCGACTTCCAGGGCAGTTACGGCCAGGCGCTGATGGTGTCATTTGTGTGGCCATTACTGAACGTCTTCACCCTGATGTTGCTGACTCCATTGGTGATGAAGCGCACCCACGAATTCATCGCCAACGGCAGCCGCTACGGCACGTCGGAATTCGCCCTGAACGCCAGCATCGGCGACTATTACCGCTTCTTCGGTAAGGCCGTGCTGATTGCCGCCGCCTTTGGTGTCGTCAGTTATCTGGCCACGCGCTCCGGCAGCGCAGGACTGGGAATGGCCATAGGCCTGATCGGGTACCTGGCACTGCTGGGCTACTTCATTGCCGGTATCGCCAACCTGTTCTTCAGTTCCGTGCAGCTGGCCGACCACGGCTTCGATTCCGAGCTGCAACCGGTCCAGATGGTCTGGATCTACCTGTCCAACAGCTTCCTTGTGGCCATTACCCTGGGGCTGTACACGCCCTGGGCCAAGTGCCGTATGGCCCGGTACCGGGCCAGCCGCACCTCCATGCTGATCGCCGGCGACCTGCAACGGTTCACGGCAGCAGAAGAGACCCGCACCAGCGCTCTGGGGCAGGAACTGGGGGATGCCTTTGATGTCGACTTCGCCGCCATCTGAAGTCGTTGTTGAAGGCCACTACTTTTCCGGTCAGGACTCCCGCCGTCAGAATGCCACGCTGCGTTCCGACGGCCAGTCCATCACCATTGAATCCGCCGGGGTCGCCCTTGACCTCCGGCCGGATCAGGTGACCCTTTCACCGCGAATCGGCAACACGCCACGCTACCTTCATCTGCCGGACGACGGCGTTTTCGAAACCGGCGACAATGACGCCGTTGACCGCCTAAGCCAACAGACGGGGCAGCGCAGTTCCCGCTGGATTCACCGGCTCGAAAATCACCTTGGCCTGATTCTGGCGGCCACCGTCTTCACGGTGGCTACCATCGCATTCACCTTCATCTACGGGGTGCCCTGGGCATCCCAGGCGATCGCCAATGCCCTGCCGGATACTCTGGTTGAACAGGTGGGCAATTCCACGTTGGAAACCCTGGACGACCTCTGGTTCGAGCCCAGCAACCTGCCCCAGGAGCGGCAGCAGGCTCTGCAGGCCCATTTCGCACCGTTGCTGACACCCGTTGGTGGTCAGGACCTGGAAGTGCTGTTCCGGTCATCCGAGGCGATCGGTGCCAACGCCATGGCCCTGCCCAACGGCACGCTGATTTTTACCGATGGCCTGGTGGAACTGGCCGAAAACGACGATGAACTCACCGCCATACTGGCTCATGAAATCGGCCACGTGGCCCATCGCCACGGCATGAAAGGTGTGGTGCAGTCCTCTCTGACCACCTGGCTGATCGTAATGATGACCGGAGACCTGTCGGCCTTTTCCGACACCACCGTCGCGCTTCCTGCGATACTGATGAGCCTCGCCTATTCCCGGGATCTGGAGAGAGAAGCCGACGGCTATGCCCTGGAAACACTTAAGGCCAACCAGATTCCTGCCAGGCATTTCGCCAACATTATGGAACGCTTGATGGCCACCCATGGTGAACCCGCGCCGGAAGAACACGACGACAACGAAGGCTGGCGGCAGATCAGTGACTTGCTGTCGAGCCACCCCGGCACCGCCGAGCGGATAGAACGCTTCCGACAAGAACCCTAGCGCCCTGGTGCGGGCTTCCGGGCGAACGAAGGCCTGCTATATTGAAAACATCAGCAACGGACATTGCGAAGGAATGCCGTCGAAATGGAAGCCCGTCGTCCGAAGCAGGCTGTTTTTCAGACCCGCGACCTCACCAAGACCTATCAGCAGGGCGAAGTGGAAATTGCCGCTCTGAGAGGCATCAACCTTGACCTTTTCGAAGCCGAACTAGTGGTTATGCTGGGCGCCTCAGGCTCCGGCAAATCGACCCTGCTGAATATTCTCGGCGGCCTTGATGTTCCCACCGGCGGAGAAGCCCGCTATCTGGACATCAACCTCAGCAACGCCGGTGATAAGGAGCTCACTCGCTACCGCCGCGACTTCGTGGGCTTCGTTTTCCAGTTCTACAACCTGATACCCAGCCTGACCGCCCGCGAAAACGTCGTTGCCGTCACCGAAATTGCGCAAGACCCGATGTCTCCTGAAGCCGCATTGGCGCTGGTTGGACTCGAAGCGCGCATGGACCATTTCCCGGCACAGCTCTCCGGCGGAGAACAACAGCGGGTCGCTATCGCCCGGGCCATTGCCAAGCGCCCCAAGGTGTTGCTGTGCGATGAGCCGACAGGCGCTCTTGATTCCACCACCGGTGTGCTGGTGTTGTCCGCACTGGAACGGGCCAATCGCGAAACCGGCACCACCACGGTCATTATCACCCATAACGCGTCCATTGCCCGGATGGCTGATCGGGTCATCACCCTCTCCGACGGCGCGGTCAGCGGGGAGCACCGCAACGCGGAGCGTCAGGACCCGATGAGCCTGAGCTGGTGACGCCATGAATCTCTTTGGCTCGAGCGTTCTCCACACCAAACTGCGCCGCGAACTCTGGCAAATGCGTGGGCAGATGCTTGCCATCGCGCTGGTGATTGCCGGCGGCATTGCGGTGTGCCTGCTCTCGCTGGTGAATTACGACTCTCTCAACGCAACCCGCGACCAATATTACCGGGATTATCATTTCGCAGACCTTTTCCTATCCGTGAAACGGGCTCCCCGACACCTGGTGCAGCAAGTGTCAGAGATCCCGGGCGCCGGGCGGATCAGCGCCCGCATTGAAGGCACCGCAAGGCTCGCCGTGCCTGGCTTTTCCGACCCGGTGTCCGCCCGACTGGTCTCTTTGCCCAATGAAGGGCAACCCTCAGTTAATCGCCTGTACCTTCGGCACGGTCGCTTGCCATCCCCTCAGAGGAATGATGAAACCGCCGTGATCGGCAGTTTTGCCGAAGCCCATGGGTTGACGCTCGGCGACGAACTGGCCGCCATCATCAACGGTCGCCAGCAATCTCTTCGCATTGTTGGCATTGTCGAATCGCCGGAATTCATTTACGTGATTCCGCCTGGGGGAATGCTTCCGGATTTTGAGCGCTTTGGTGTGCTCTGGATGACCGAGGAAGCCCTGGCCTCCGCCATGGACATGACGGGCGCGTTTAATAGCCTGGCGATGGAAATCGATCCCAACACGCCCATCGCCGACATAATCGACCGCATTGATCGCCTCTTTACGGCTTACGGTGGTGTCGGCGCGATCGGCCGAACGGATCAGTTCTCCCACCGTTTTCTGTCCGACGAGCTGAATCAGTTGAAAACCATGGCGTCCATTTTCCCGGCGATCTTCCTGGGCGTGGCAATGTTTCTGCTCAACGTGGTGATCAGCCGGCTGGTCAGCACCCAGCGTGATGTCATTGCGGTGCTCAAGGCCTTCGGCTATTCCAATCGCGAAATTGGTTGGCATTACAGCCAGTTGGTGCTGATCGTCGCGCTGGTGGGATTCGTCATCGGCTGTGTCGCCGGGATCTGGCTGGGCCGCGAACTGGGCGAACTTTACATGGATTATTACCGGTTTCCTGAGCTGTTGTTCCAGCTCAGCCCGGGATGGATCGCCCTTCTTGCCGTCATCACGCTATGCGTGGCCTGGCTCGGCGGCTGGAAATCCATCGCCCAGGCCACCCGCCTGCCACCTGCGGAGGCCATGCGCCCCGAAGGCCCGGCTCAATTCGGGGTGTCGGTTCTGGAAAGAGGATTGTCAAACGTTCGGCTCACGCAAACCTCAAGAATGATCGTCCGCCAGCTATCCCACCGGCCCGGTCGAACGCTGTTGTCTACGCTCGGAGTTGCCATGGCCACTGCAGTGGTGTTGATCGGCAACTTTCAGCTCAGCTCTGTCTCGATGATGGTTCACACCCAGTTCGCGGTGGCCCAGAAGCACGACCTCAGCGCCGCTTTGTACGAGCCGGTTGGGTATCGGGAGCTGTATTCGCTCCGGCAACAGCCCGGTATTCGGTTTGTGGAGGGCAGCCGGGTCGTTCCGGTTGAATTGACTAACGGCCATCGACGCCAGCGTACCGCGCTGAGAGGCATTCCCGACGGCGCAAAGCTTCAGTCTGTGGTGAACGAACGATTAAACGACGTCCGTATTCCTCCGGCAGGCCTGCTGCTCACCGACTTTCTGGCAACCAGTCTCGACATTCGCGCGGGCGACGAGGTCACCGTGCGTATTCTGGATGGCAAACGCGCCACACTGACCTTGCCAGTCGCTGGTGTGACCAGTGAGTTCCTTGGCGTCGGTGCCTACCTGAATCTGGCAGCAATGAACCGGGCGATGGGTGAAGGCCCATTGATCAACCGGATTCTGATGACCCTTGACCCCGCGCAGCTGCAGGACGTCTACGAGTACCTGTATGACATTCCCGGCATTATGGCCATCAATCGACGGCAAGGCATGCTGGACAGCTTCTACGAGACGTTGGCGAAAACCTTCCTGACCTACACGTTCATCATCAGCCTGCTCGGCGGCATTATCGCTTTTGGCGTGATTTACAATACGGTCCGGATTTCCCTGTCCGAACGAGGCCGTGAGCTGGCCAGCCTCAGAGTGCTGGGGTACAGCCATAATGAAGTGTCCCATGTATTGCTGGGGGAGCTCGCCCTTCTGCTATTCATTGGCATCCCGCTGGGATGGGGCATTGGTCATGTCATCGCCACGGCGATCGTGACGGCCATGCAAACCGAGCTCTACCGTGTGCCACTGGTGATTTCAGCTCACACCCTGGCGCTGTCAGCCACCGTGGTCATCGTCTCTGCGCTGGTGTCCGGATTCATTAGCTGGTGGAAAATCCGGCAGCTGGATCTGGTGTCGGTGCTCAAAACCCGAGAATAAAACGGATAGCCTGAGGAGACCCTGCATATGTCACCAAGCAAAGTGTCAGCCGGCAAACGGTCAATGGGCAAGTGGCTGTTCTGGTTGCTGTTCGGTGTTCTGGCGATCGCCCTGATGATCGGCGTGCTGCGGCCTGAACCGGTCTGGGTCGATGTGGCAGAGGCCAGGCGCGGCCCTATCGAGGTCACGATTGCTGAGCAGGGCACGACACGGGTGAAAGACCGATTCGTCGTTTCCTCTCCCGTCACCGGTTTCCTGCATCGGCTGGAATTTCAGGTAGGAGACGAGGTAATTCCCGGCGAGTTATTGACCCACGTGAACCCTATGCCGTCCGAAATGCTTGATGCCCGCAGCCGCGCCGAAGCCCAGGCCCGGGTGGCCGCCGTCCAGTCAGCACTCAATTCGGCCCGCCAAAAGGTCAGCGCCGCCCGTGCCGATGCCGAATTCGCAAACAGCGAATATCAGAGGCTTCAAAGCCTGGAGAGCTCACAGTTTGTTTCCAGAGAACGGCTGGACGAAATCAAAACGGCCCTGACTCGCGCCAGAGCGATACTTCGTTCGGCGGTGTTTGAAGAGGAAGTAGCCTCTCATGAGCTGGCCGGGGCCCGCACGCATCTGGAAGTCTCGGCGGCACGGGCAGCCGGCGAGAAACCTGCCGAACAGGTCGCCCTGCGCTCTCCGGTCAACGGCGCAGTGCTGGGCATCATGCGTAAGAGCGAGGGCATTATACAGGCCGGGGAAGCCATACTGGAGCTTGGCGATGCCGGCGCCCTGGAAGTGGTCGTGGATGTATTGAGTTCCGACGCAGTCAGGCTGACACCGGGCACACTGGCCAGACTCCACGGGTGGGGCGGAAGCCCGTTGAATGCGGTGGTTCGTCGAATCGAACCGGTGGGTTTCGAAGACATTTCGGCCCTTGGCGTGAAAGAACAGAGGGTACAGGTCATTCTGGACCTGACCAGCCCAAGAGCCGACTGGGCCAACCTGGGCGATGGATATGCGGTCGATGCCGAGTTCATTCTCTGGTCATCTGAAGACAGCCTGCAGATTCCCGCCTCATCGTTGTTCGTGACAGATGGTGCGTCGTTTGTTTTCGTAATCGAAGACGACACGGCACACGTTACACCCGTAGAAACGGGCAGGAGCAATGGCCTGAGCACCGTCATCCTGGATGGCCTCGACGAAGGTGATAAAGTCGTACGTCATCCCAGCCGTGAGCTGGAGGATGGTGATCGAATCCAGGTCAGATAAACCGGCCAGGTCTGGTAAGCTTGGACTCTCGGCGAAAAGCGATGCTCTAGCTCGCAAACCTCACGACATGACGAAAGGAAGCCAGAATGACCGCACGCAAGCGCCCGGTAAGTGCATCTGCCATTGAGGGACACGTCTACAAAGTATTTCCAAACGACATGAACTCCCATCAGACGGTATTTGGCGGGATGATCATGTCAAAATGCGACCGCCTGGCGCTGGTCGTGGCAGAACGTCATTCCGGCTGCGTCTGCGTGACAGCGGCAGTGGACTCCATCCATTTTCGGGCACCCGCTAAAGGTAACGATACCCTGCTCTTCAGTCTCTCACTGAACCGGAGCTGGGGATCATCCATGGAAATCGGCGCCCGTGTTGAGGCCGAAAACAGCTACACCGGCGATAGCCGCCACATTCTCTCCGCATTCTTTACCTTCGTGGCGCTGGACGAGGACGACAAACCTGTTGATGTACCAGCTGTGGAACCGGAAACTGAAGATCAGAAACGGCGATTCGAAAATGCGGAAATCCGCCGGGAGGGGCGACTGGAAACCCGCAAAAAACTGAACGGACGTTGACCAGAAAGCGCCCTCAAACAGTCACACCCCTCTACAATCTATGTCTTGTGTCGGCAGCCTTTACATGCAAAGACCTGTGACAGACGCCCCTTAGCTCTAACCGCCTGAAATGACTCAAAGTGCCTGAATTGGCACGCAACATGAATAATTTCCGAGAACGCTCCACCTGTTCACTCGTCTTTGCAGTGACAGGGACATGACTGGATCCAGACGTTCCAGCCTTACCAGAATTTACTGAAAACCAAGCAGTACGTTTTCCGACACGAACTCAAGGAGAGTCACCATGGAGGAAAAACGACCGCTCGTTTGGTTGTCGGCGGACTATTCCGGTTCAGCAACGCGAGATATTTTACTGCCCGGATGGCAGGTGATTTCTGTTGCTATTTCGGCTCAGCGTCTTCCGGGCGGCATCTCCGGCTGCAGTGCGCGAGTTGGTGTGCTTGCCCTCAGCGACATTTCCAGGTCCCAGCTAACGCTGGCGCAGGGCTGGCTGGAAGCACTTCAAGTTGAACACTGGGTAGCCATTCTTGAGCCCGAACAGATTGAAGACCCCGAGGTGTGCAGACTCATCAACCGCTATTGCGGGGATTATCATACCTTTCCGATTCAGCCCGACCGGCTGCAAGCAGCACTTGGCCATCTATGGGGCATGTCGGAACTCCAGGCTCGGGCTTTCCACAACAAACCAGCGAGCTATCAGGAATTTGCCCTGGAGGGCGAATCCTCTGCTGTCACGCAGACAAGAGAGCTGCTTGGCCGGTTTGCACACACCGAGGAACCCGTTCTGATCTACGGTGAAAGTGGCACCGGCAAGGAAGCGGCCGCAACATTCATTCACAACCACTCTTCTCGCAAGCGCAAACCGCTGGTTGTGGTCAACTGCGCAGCCCTACCCCTTTCCCTCACCCAGAATGAACTGTTCGGACATGAAAAGGGCGCGTTTACCCATGCCATGCGTTCACAAAAGGGAAGAATTGAAACCGCCGACGGTGGCACTCTTTTACTCGTCGGTGTTGATGAACTCATATCAGAACAACAATCGGCCATTCTACGTTTCCTTCAGGAAGGCCAGCTCGAGCGTATCGGTGGTAGTCATCCCATTAAGGTGGATGTACGGGTAATCGCAACCAGCACGACCCCTCTTGACCAATTAGTCGCGTCTGGCAATTTTCGCAGTGATGTTTTTTACCGCCTCGGAAGTTTGCATGTACTCCTGCCTCCTCTGCGTGACCGAAAGGAAGATATTCCTCTGCTGGCAAACCGGATCCTTGCGGCAGCTGCACCTTCCATCGGACCAAAACGGCTCGCGGACACAACCATAATCTACCTTGCCAAGCACCCGTGGCCGGGGAACCTCAGAGAGCTTCAAAACCGGCTGCGTCAGGCGATTGTGCTAGGGCAGGGTCCGCTCATTGAACCGGTTGACATGGGGTTTGGGCTGGCTCCCGTCAACAACCACAGCCGGGAAGAGGAGCTATCCCTGAGCGCCTTTCGCTCCCAGGCAGATCGCCAGGCGATCTCGGTAAGTCTGGCGCTGGCGAACAATAATATTTCTGCCGCAGCACGACTGCTTAACATCTCGAGGGTCTCGTTTTACCGACTGATGGAAAGGCATCAGGTCATCCACAGAATGTCGGTTCGGCCTTTGAAGAGTGATTAATGGAGATTTACCCATGTCGACAAAAATGCTCAGCTTCGTTTCGCTATTAGCGGTAGCAATAACTCCGGGACTAACTGAAGCCGCACAGGCGGACAAGGACACTATCTCAACGGATCGCAGTACAGCGATAAGTGCCCCTAAACAAGACCACGACCCCGCAACAGACATTGCCTCCATCACCGCCGACCGGGGCATCGTTACCCGGCCAGGCCGGTTTTCTATCGAGCCATCTTTTTCCCACGCCCACAGCAACTCAACGGCAGTGGCCATTGAGGGTTACACGGTTATCCCTGCCCTGCTGATCGGACTGATCAACATTTCGGAGATACAGCGAGATATTTTCGTTGGTGCCATGTCACTGAAATACGGATTTACGAGCAAATTCGAAGCGGCGATCCGCGTGCCCTACCTGAGCATCAACGAGGATCTAAGAGAGCGTGAGGTGTTCCAGGGCACACCGGTGGACACACTTCGTGAATCCTCTGGCGAGGGTCTTGGCGATGTCGAGATTTCCGCTCGCTACCAGTTAACCGATGGCTTGGCGGGCTGGCCCTACGTCATTGGCGGGCTGCGGGTGAGAGCGCCAACCGGAGAGGGCCCCTACGACGTAGACCAGAGGGTCATCGAGGATAATCAGGGCAATCCGATTGGCATCGAACTGGAAAGTCGGCCGACCGGCTCGGGTTTCTGGGCCTTCGAACCCGGACTCTCATTTATCTATCCGACAGACCCGGCCGTGCTGTTCGGCAACCTGAGTTATGTCTGGACCCTCAAAGAGGAGCAAGGCTTTGAAAACGGAGGCACGGTCGACCCCGGCGATATCGTACGTTTTGGCTTCGGGATGGGGTTCGCCTTTAACGAACGCACTTCGTTCAGCCTGGGCTATGATCACTCCGTTATCCGGAAAACCACGTTCGAGAGGAACATTGATCTTTTTGAATCCAATTTCGACCGAATTCAGATCGGATCGCTGTCATTCGGGTTGTCCCAGCGCCTGACGCAGTCCACATCCCTGAGCCTGACGGTAAGCATTGGCGTTACTGAAAACGCGCCCAACAGCGAGATTACTCTCAAGCTTCCGATCAATCCCTAGGGAGGAATCGAGAATTTCTCAGCGGCCAAGCAACTGGATCAATTGATCACTGAACCGGGCCGGGAGCTGATTCCCGATTCCCAGATTGTTCAGTTCGATATTCAGCTGATGCATATTCTGTATCACAGTGCCATCAAGGCTGTTCTGAACTACCGTCATCCAGCCGCTTGGGCCCGCCATGCTACTGGCTATCCGCGCCTCGCCGCTGCGGCTCGCGCTGATCACCTCCAGTACGGTTTCCATCTGGTGGTCCAGCAAATGGTTATTGCTGGGCTGGTTCAGGTTGGGGATGGTCAATCGATTGATCACCAGGGTGTCACCGTTAATACCGACGATCTGCTCCAGACCAATACTGATCTCCAGATTATCCGTCAGGAAGCCGCCCCGGTACTCTGAAAGCTCTCCGTCACTGATCGGGTCGACTCCGGGATTCAGTTCGGCCCGTGCAACCGTCGATAAGGTCGCGCAGGCTATAGCCAGCAATGCGACCACAGGCATCCTGCCCTTCATGATCATCACCATTCCCTCGTGGAGGGCCAGTATGGCAGCGTGTGTCCGAGGGATGGCCCCCCGAGGCCTTTCTGCAATGGCGCCCGGGCCACCTGGGGCCAACGGCCATCATCGAGAAAGTGATCGCGCCCCCGGTCAAGATGATTGCGAATAACGAAGGCGGTGCCATCCCAGTACTCGCTGAATTCTGAGTGAGAATAGATTTTCAGACCCCGGGCGGGGTCTCCTATCAACACCTCGTTTTCACTGATGCCTTTGATCAGCACGAAATGACGGAACCCCTCAATGTTCAGCAACACAATCATCGGCAGGCGAACCTTCTCCCTGAGCCCGACCAGGGGCAAACGGAATCCATCGGCCTCGTAACCTCTGGATGCCAGGTAGCGTTTCATATCGAGCATTGAGAACCCATGCCGGCGCACCTTGTCCTCATCTGCCAACGCCAGCATTTCAACGAAAACATCATGCTCGCTGACCTGATCCTCGTAATGAAAGCTCAATAACGAGGCGACCGCAGCGGAGCCACAGCTGAAGTCATACTGCTGTCGCAGGACACTGTCGAATCGCCGGCTTTCGAAACTGTTCACCGTAAGCCGGAAATCACCACCAATACCCGGCACCATGACCGAGCCGGCAAATGCGGTGGACCATAGCAGCCCGGCACTCGCGCAAACCGCGACAAGAACCTTCCTGGTCATGGCCCACCTCCGTCAGTGATTAATCAGTATGTTGATCTGGGTACTGTCCTGAATGACAACCTGGTTACCGGTATTCTGGATAACCGTGGCAATCCCGCTCATGTTTCCGAAGGCGTTGTCGGAAATGCTGTTATCACCCGTGACAACGTTACCCGACAGCAGGTTATCGGACACATTCGCGTTTTGCTGGTTATTGTTAATCTGCAGCTGCAGCGGAACCCCCTGGCGACCGCTTGAGTCCGCCAGCTGATCCGCCGACATCGGTGCGACATCCAGCCACTCCTCGGCTGAAACAAATCCCGCTGCCGCGAACAATAACGCCAGCAAGGCAGCCTTCAGTTTCCTTCTGATGACGTAACCCATGGCAGTTCTCCCGGAATAACCGGGCCGCATCCTTTTAGATGCGGCCCGGATTCCTTACTGGCCGGTGGACAGGTTGGACATTACACTGACGTTCGCCTGTGTAACGTTGCCATTGCCTGCATTCTGGGCAAAAGCGCCAACACCGGTGAAGTTCGCTGAACCGCCAGAGATTTCGTTGCGGTTCCGGGCATCGGTGTAGGACGCTCTGCCATTGGCATCGCCGTAGGTAGTTGAAGAGCCGGATACACTGCCGTCCAGATCAGCGTTGTTCAGGAACACGTCCAGATCCAGAGCCAATGAGTTATCGGAGCTGTCGTTTCCGCTGTCGGAGATAGTGGTATTCCCGCTATCGGCAATGTTGGTTGAGTTGTCGGAGCTGTCATTGCCACTATCAGAGACGGTGGTATTTCCGCTGTCCGCTACATTCGTGGAGTTGTCGGAATTATCGTTCCCGCTATCCGCGACGTTCGTGGAATTATCGGAACTGTCATTCCCACTGTCCGCCACATTCGTGGAGTTGTCGGAGTTATCATTTCCGCTATCGGCCACGGCGGTGTTGCCGCTGTCAGCAACATTCGTGGAGTTGTCGGAGTTGTCATTGCCGCTGTCGGCAATCTTGAACGAGTCGTTCACACTGGTGCTGTTATCGGAGTTGTCAGAGTTATCCGAATTATCACTGTTATCGGAATTGTCCGAGTTATCCGACATGTCATTGCCAGCGTCGGCGATCTTGAAGGCATCGCTCACATTGGTGCTGTTATCGGAGTTGTCTGAATTATCAGAATTGTCCGAGTTGTCCGACATATCGTTCCCACTGTCCGCAATCTTGAACGAATCAGCGACGTCGGTGCTGTTGTCGGAATTGTTGTTCGCACTGTCCGCAACATTCGTTGAGTTATCGGAGCTATCCGTAGAGTTGTCATTGCCACTGTCCGCGATCTTGAACGAATCAGCCACGTCAGTGCTGTTGTCAGAGCTGTCAGTGGAGTTGTCGTTTCCGGAGTCAGTGTTGCCGGATTGGTCGTTGTTGGCGGTTGAGGTGTTGTCCGCATTGGTATTCGGATCTCCATCTCCACCCTGGTCCGCATAGGCAAAACCGGAAACGCCCATTGCCATTGCGATGGCAGCTGCTAGCAGTGTTTTTTTTGTGTTCATGATGTCATTTCCTTTGAAGTTATTGGCTTTTAAGGGATCCGACCCAACCCGATAGCCCTTGGGTAAGCCAAGGTTCAGACCCGCCAGAACAAAGGAGCGATTACCGTGCCAAAATTGAGAAAATGGAGTCAGGTTCATGTTTTTAATGAATTTTTTTTATTCGATGGATAACCAACCGGCCCTGGCACCGCTGACACTGTTTCAGGAATGAAACAGAACACGCGGAAAAACAGCCATGAAAGGAACTTTATTTCATGATTTCAGAAAGTTGAAAAAAATGCCGATGTAAAAAAACAAAACCCCGCACAAAGGCAGGGTTTTGGAATCTGAGGCGGGCCTATCAGCCCGCTTCAATGACAACGGAACCGTTGTTTAGAACTGGTTCATAGTGTTGTCTTTACCGCCGGCCTTCAGAGCCGCATCACCTGCGAAGAACTCTTTGTGGTCATCGCCGATGTTGGACCCGGCCATATCCTGGTGCTTCACAGTTGCGATGCCCTGACGGATTTCCTTGCGCTGAACACCCGCAACGTAAGCCAGCATGCCTTCGTCGCCGAAGTAGCCCTTAGCCAGGTTGTCGGTGGACAGGGCCGCCGTGTGGTAAGTGGGCAGAGTGATCAGGTGGTGGAAGATACCCGCTTCACGAGCGCCATCGCGCTGGAAGTTGGCTGTCCACTCGTCTGCCAGCTTGCCAAGGTCAGTGTCGTCGTACTTGGCGTTCATCAGGTCGGCACGCTCGTAAGCGGAAACGTCCTTGCCTTCTTCCTTCCAGGCATCGAATACCTGCTGACGGAAGTTCAGGGTCCAGTTGAACGACGGACTGTTGTTGTACACAAGCTTGGCGTCCGGCACCACTTCCTTGATGCGGTTAACCATGGCTGCGATCTGGCCTACGTGGGGCTTCTCGGTCTCGATCCACAGCAGGTCAGCACCATTCTGCAGGCTTGTGATACAGTCCAGAACAACACGATCTTCGCCAGTACCAGGCTTGAACTGGAACAGGCCAGAAGCGAGACGCTTCGGACGAACCAGCTGGCCTTTCTGCTTGATCACAACGTCGCCGTTGTTGATGTCTTCTGCTTTCTCAATCACTTCACCGTCGATAAAGCTGTTGTACTGGTCGCCCAGGTCGCCAGGCTCGTTGGTCACGGCGATCTTCTGGGTAAGGCCTGCGCCCAGTGAGTCAGTACGGGCAACGATAACACCGTCATCAATACCCAGCTCGAGGAACGCCAGACGAACAGCGTTGATCTTGGACAGGAAGTCCGCGTGGGGAACGGTTACTTTGCCGTCCTGGTGGCCACACTGCTTCTCGTCAGATACCTGGTTTTCCAGCTGAATACAGCAGGCACCCGCTTCGATCATCTGCTTGGCCAGCAGGTAAGTCGCTTCTGCGTTACCAAAACCAGCGTCGATGTCGGCGATGATCGGTACAACGTGAGTTTCGTGGTTGTCGATCTGCTTGACCAGCTCGTCAGCCTTGGCGTTGTCGCCGGCTTTCTGGGCTTCTTCCAGAGCGCGGAACAGGTGGTTCAGTTCCCACGCGTCTGCCTGACGCAGGAAGGTATAAAGTTCTTTGATCAGGCCGGAAACAGCAGTTTTCTCGTGCATGGACTGGTCAGGCAGCGGGCCGAACTCAGAACGCAGAGCCGCAACCATCCAGCCAGACAGGTACAGGTAGCTACGCTTGGTAGTACCGAAGTGCTTCTTGATGGACAGCATTTTCTGCTGTCCAATGAAGCCATGCCAGCAACCCAGAGACTGGGTGTACTTGGACGTGTCATTATCGTAGTTCGCCATGTCTTCGCGCATGATCTTGGCGGTGTACTTGGCGATATCAAGACCGGTCTTGAATTTGTTCTGGGCGCGCATACGAGCCGCGTGCTCAGGCTTGATGGCGTTCCAGGTAGGGTTCTGCTTCAGAATGGAAGCAATGGCGTCAACGTCTTTTGCGTATGGCATATCTCAGTCCTGTCTTCTAAGGTTTGAGGTGCTCTTTGAATTCTGCTCTAAAAGCGACTTCGGAGCATCAGCAGGTGATCGAAAAACGACCAGTCTGCTGACGTTGGCGACTACTTTAGAGCGTTTATTTTCATAATTGAAATTTATATTATCTATATTCGGCATTTTTCTTATGAATGATAAAAGCAGAAGGTAGCAAGCACCTGTGTTTTATCTGGAAGCGTTCGGCCGCTCCTTTCTCCATGCCCTGAAAAATCTTTTTCCCATCATTCTGGTGGTGACATTCTTTCAGCTTTTGGTTCTGCAACAAGTACCGGAGAACAGCCTGAGCATGGCCTTTGGCCTGCTGATCGTTGCCGTTGGCGTCGCGCTTTTTCTTCAAGGTCTGGAACTGAGCATTTTCCCGGTCGGCAAGAGTCTTTCGAACCAGTTTGCCCGTCGGGGCTCATTGCCGATTCTATTGTCTTTCGGATTCGCCATCGGCTTTT
Source organism: Marinobacter halotolerans (assembly GCF_008795985.1). Classification (NCBI taxonomy): domain Bacteria; kingdom Pseudomonadati; phylum Pseudomonadota; class Gammaproteobacteria; order Pseudomonadales; family Marinobacteraceae; genus Marinobacter; species Marinobacter halotolerans. The sequence continues at coordinate 1,020,774 of NZ_VMHP01000001.1, forward strand.
CCGCCGTGGTTGCGGAACCGGCGCTGATCGCGGTGGCGCAGCAGGCTCAGGAAATCAGTGGTGGCCGAATTGATGCCCTGACGCTACGACTTCTGGTCGCGACTTCCGTTGGTACGGTGGTTGCGCTGGGGGTATTCAGAACGATTATGGGCTTCCCGCTGCACTGGTTCATGATTGCGGGCTACATCACCGTCGTCATCGTTACCTGGTTTGCCCCTGAAGAAATCGTTGGCCTTGCCTATGATTCCGGTGGCGTCACCACCAATGTGGTCACCGTGCCGCTGGTCGCCGCGCTGGGCATCGGCCTGGCTGTCTCTATCCGCGGCAGGAATCCTCTCACCGATGGCTTCGGGCTGGTGGCCCTGGCGGTGATGGTGCCCATGATTACCGTGCAGCTGTATGGCATTGTGGTTTATTCCGGAGAACAGACTGGTGGCGAGCTGGTCAACGACAGGAACCCTGGTGAGACGGCAGCCACCGGCCCCCTGACAATCCTGCTGGAACTGGCGGAAATGATTCGGGATGTATTGCCCATCATTCTGACTATTCTCGTTTTTCAGTACCTCGTATTGCGGCGGGGGCTGAGCAACCCCCGCAAGGTTCTGTTCGGTTTCGCCCTGGTCATTCTGGGGCTTTACGCTTTTGTGGTGGGCCTGAAAATGGGCCTGTTTCCCATCGGCACCAGCATGGCGGAACAGCTGATGACCCTTGACGGCTACCTGTTCGTTTACCTGTTTGCATTCTGCATCGGCTTCGCCACGACCATGGCTGAACCGGCGCTGATCGCGATTGGCCAGCAGGCCGAGGAAGCCGCTGCCGGTACTCTGAACGGCAATGCCATTCGCCTGCTGGTGGCGCTTGGCGTTGCCATCGGAATTACCGTCGGTGTGCACCGGATCATCGTTGGCGACTCTATCCATTACTACATCATGGGGGGTTACCTGGTGGTGATCCTTCTGACCACCGTTGCGCCACGCTATATTGTGGCCCTGGCTTACGATCTCGGCGGAGTGACCACGTCCGAAGTGACGGTACCCCTGGTCACGGCGCTCGGTATCGGGCTCGCTGGCAGCGTCGCGGGGCGCAGTGTGCTGATTGACGGCTTCGGGCTGATTGCCTTCGCCTCAATCTTTCCCATCATAACGGTGATGGCCTATGCCATTGTTATCGAACACCTTGCTGCAGGAAGGAAAACAGCCAAATGAAATTCTCCGTACTCGTCGCTATCGTACCGGAAGATCAGGAACAGGAGTGCATTGATGCCGCCAGGGACCTTGGCGCCGGGGGCATCACTGTCATGGCCGGACGCGGAATCAGCAATACCGCCAAGAAAACCTTCTTCGGCCTGACCTATGACGGCAGCCAGAGCGTGCTTCTAATGGTGCTGGAAAAAGGGCTATCGCTGGATATCCTGAAGGCCATCCAGCGCATACTGATGCCGACAAAGAATGACTCCCAGGGGCTGGTTTTTACCCTACCCCTGGAACATCTGGGCGGCATTGATCTGTCCCAGGTTGAAAAATTCGAACAACACCTGAAAGACTCACTTTAAGAGGGGAGTCGGAATGAAACTTGTCAAAGATGTGATGATCAGGGAAACCATCAATGTATCGGCTTTTGCCAGTCTGAGGGACGCCCTTTCGCTGATGAAAAAGCACAACGTGAAGTCATTGGTGGTGGATAAACAGAACGACCACGATGCCTATGGCCTGATCACTTACACCAACATTGTTAAGGCAGTCGTTGCGGAAGACGGCGACATTGATTTGCTGAATGTCTATGACGCCTGTGCAAAACCGGTCATCAGCGTAGGCGAACACCTGGGCATCCGCTACGCCGCCAGTCTGATGAGCCAGCACAGGGTAAAGCGACTGCTGGTGCTGAGAGACAATGACCTGGTGGGCTTCGTGGTGATGGACGACATTATGTCCGCCTTGCTGGACACCATCGACTAAGCTCGACAGAGCACGATCAGCCTGTCGGCCTGGCCCAGGTCCAGATATTCATCCCGGGGAGGATTCAGAGTCGCGTGACGACCCTGTGCATTGGCCTGATCACGCCAGACTCCCAGCGCCACTTCACCACGGTCCGCCAGCACCTTTTCCAGCACCTCGAAGTCTGCGCTTGCCGGTAACGGGTAATCCTGCGGGTCCCGGAACTGGATCTCGGCGCCGCCCACGGTAAACAGCTCGTCCAGCACGATGCGCAGCTCCCGCCGCAGTGCCACCTGGGCCAGCACATGACTGACGATCATCGGGCTGATCATCATTTCGCTCTGATGGCCGGTGAGCAGGTCGCGGTTGTCAGGGTCGCTCAGTTCCATCAGCAACTGAGGACGGTTACCGCCCTCACTCAGCAGATCCTCAAGCTGGAGATAGCCCACCATTGCCCTGGCATCGGCTTCCTCACCCGAGGCCAACCGGTCGCTGCTCAACAGCAGGATAGAGTCATAGTTTAGCGGGCCGACCCGGCGCAGCTCCCCTTCTACCATGTAATCCGCTTCTACATGGCGACAAACCACCCTGCCAGGCTCTGTCAGGTAACGGTCTATCTCCTGCTGGCGTTCACGGGCGGGCACCACCGAAACAACGTCTACCTCGAACCGCCTCTGACTGTAGCTCGAGAACTCGTCAATCAGGCTGGGAACGCGGCGGTTCCAGCCCAGCACCAGCACCCGATGAACCTTTTCCGACGTCCGGGCAGCCTGGCTGGCAGGTTGCCGACGACTGATAAGGTTCAGTGCCGGCGCCTTCGGGTCAGCCTCTGTTTCAGAGTAATCACGCGCCAGAATGACAACCCGGTCTCCCGCCTCAATCCGGGTATCCGACGCAGCAGGCATCTGAACATTCCAGCCTTTGCCGGCCTGCTTCAGGATACCCAGAACAATGACTTTTGGCCGCTGGGAGGCGAGCTCACCCAGAGTCAGCCCGGCCAGAGATTCACCGCCGCGGATGTAAATTTCACTGCCATCGCCAGCGGTCAGCAATTCATTGAAAATCTCCGACAGCCCCGGATGCAGGATATTCTGCACCATCAATCTGCTGATGGTGGCATCACCGGCAACCACTTCCACTTCGCCGGGGTAGGCCCTCTCAATCACCGGGTGTTTGCGCACGTCCTGGATCTCGGCAACCACGAAAGGCAGGGGTGCATTCAACTGTCGCGCCTGGGAGGCAATCGACAAAAGCGCTTTTACCGTTTCCACGTCTGAGGTTACCAGGCTCCCGGCCTGGTGCGCCGCGCTGGGCACGATCACCGCCGATGCATCCAGACAGGCCACCCGCTGCAGCGAATCCGGCTGTATGGCCGAGCCAGACCGCAAAATGATCTGGCGTGCCTTCCGGCCAATGCCGGGCTCGCTTCGCAACTCATGCACCTGCGCTGCCGATGCTGTCTCCGAAAGCACTACCAATCGCAAACGGCTGGTGTCGTGCTTTTCCAGAAACCGCCGCATGCGACCGGAGGAGCCAAGCAGCTCTACCAGCAAAGGCAGGGTCTGGCTGGTCCAGCCCAGCACCACAATGTGATTGCGGAGCGTAACCGGCGTCAACCCTCGCTCCAGGTCGGTCATCTTGGCAATCAGCCAGCGGGTCAGGATGGCGACCAGGGTACCCATGAATACAACGTAGCCGCTGATGGTCAGAACCGTGGACACCAGCCGCTGCCAATTGCCGACGTCATCCCCCAGGTAACCGGGATCCGTCAGCCGCAGGAATGCCCACCATATAGCGTCACCGACATCCTCATGGGGCCCGCCAAAAGGGATCACCAACAGGCCACCAATCAGCGATATCATTCCAATAAAAACGCCAACCACAAGTAGCTGAAAGCCCGCGCCTTTGACCAACTGGCGCTCTACGATGAATTTGACGCGGTCGACGAAACGGAATGGCAACATGATCTTCCTTAACATCTTGATTGAAAAACGTCGCGAGAAGAGCTCTCCCCGCTGAGGGCCTCGTCCAGAGTCGGATAAAATCGGACGACGCCCTCCTCCGGTGTCACACCCGCCCGGGCCAGGGTGCGGAGGGGCTGAAACTGCAGGTCTGCGATGACGACCTGTGTACCGTCTTGCCGACAGGTATCAATCAGCTTGTTCAGGGCAGACAACCCACCGGCGTCCAGAATCGTCACCCCGTCCATGTAGAGAATGAAACCACGGGCACTGGCCGACAGCTGAGCCAGTTCGCCAAAAATACGGTCGGCAGCGGCGAAAAAAAGGGGACCGTTGATCTTGAACACCTGCCATCCGTCCGGAAGAGGGGATCCCGCCACCCGTTTGCCACCGGTAATATCCGTGACGCGGGTCATCCGGGCCATTTCCCGTGTGAATAGCACGGCCGCCAGCAGGATGCCCGTGGTGATTGCAATCACCATATCCAGCAGCACGGTCAGCGAAAAGCAGGTAATAAACACCAGCATATCGCTACGGGGCGCAGTTTTCAGCAGGTGGAGTGCTTTCGGCGCCTCACTCATATTCCACGCCACCATAATCAGCAAAGCCGCCATGGCCGCCATCGGCAGATAAGCCAGCAAGGGCGCCAGTGACACCAGTGCCAGCAGGACAACCAGGGCATGCACCATGGCAGAAACCGGCGATTCGGCACCAGCACGGTAATTGGCTGCCGAGCGTGCAATAGCAGCCGTCGCGGTAATACCGCCGAAGAAGGGCGCGATGACATTGCCAATACCCTGCCCCAACAATTCACTGTTGGCGCTATGGCGCTTGCCGGTCATGCCATCCAGAACCACCGCGCAAAGCAAGGATTCAATCGCCCCCAACATGGCGATGGCAAATGCCGCCGGCAGCAGTTCCTGTACCGTGGACCAGCTAACCCCGAGGATTTCACCGGAGGCGCCCGGCCGAGTCCACGGCCAGGCAAAGTCCGGCAGAAAAGGCGGAATGCCGCCAGCCAGGGAGCCATCCTGCATCAGATAACTGAAACGGGAGCCAATGGTTTCTATGGCCGCGCCATTATTATTCATAACCAGAGCCAGGAGACTGCCAATCACCACCGCCGGAAGATGGGGCGGTACCGGCGTCCTCAGGCGCGGCCATAACAACATAACGGACAGCGTAAGGACAGCGACCAAGGTCGCCATGGCGTCCAGCTCCGGGATCGCCTGGCCAACCACAGCCAGCTTGTCCCAGTAGTGCTCCGGCATCTGCACGATCTCCAGACCGAAGAAGTCCTTGACCTGCAAAGTAGCAATCACCACGGCAATGCCCCCGGTGAACCCAAGGGTGACCGCTTCGGGAATGTATTCAATGAACCGGCCGAGGCGCATCAACGCCATTATGATCAGCAGGACGCCAGACATCAGCGAGGCCAGCAGCAGACCACCGAGCCCATAAGTCTGGGCAACGGGGTAGAGAATCACCACAAAAGCGGCCGTGGGGCCTGAAACACTGAACCGGCTTCCTCCGGTCAATGCGATCACAAACCCGGCGATAAACGCGGAATAGAGGCCGTACTGCGGCGGTACGCCACTGGCAATCGCCAGGGCCATGGCCAGCGGGATAGCGATAATACCAACCGTGATCCCCGCCATCACGTCACGACCAAGGCGCGCGGTGGTGTATCGCTCGTCAATGCAGGCCTCACGGAAGGCGTGGGCCAGGCGAAGCGAGAACAGATGGGCGCGATGGGGCATCAGTAATTCCTGAAATAAGTCCGTAAGCAAAAGGCTGACAGCCAACCCGGTTTCGTGATCGTATAAGCGATTATGACTGATCGATACCGCACACTCGTCGCACTGACTATCCTCGCCATTTCAGGATGCACATCGCTGTCTGCTGGGGGTTCAGGTCCAGACCAGGGCTCAGGCATTGTGCCACCACAATCGCAGTACGATTCTATCATTACCGACAGCGACGGCAGCCTGCTCTCTGTCAACGGGCTTGCCAACGCGCTGGCAACCGCCGATGTGGTGGTTATCGGTGAATACCACGGCCACCATGGCGCCCATCTGTTGCAGTCGCTGGTACGTTCGGCACTTTATCAGCAACGTCCGCAGCAGGTGCTGACGATGGAACAATTCACCCTGGAAGACCAGCGTGAACTTGATCGTTACCTCGGCGGGCAGACCGGTGAGGAAGAACTGATTGCCGACACCGATGCCTGGTCGAACTACAAGGCCTCTTACAGGCCTCTTGTGGAGTTCTCTAAAAATCGGAATATTCCGGTGGTGGCCGCCAACGCACCGGCGGATGTTGTGCGCTGTGTCGGCCGCCGGGGCGAAGCCTGGCTTGATCAACTCGAGCCCGCTCAGCGGGCGCGGCTGCCGGACGAACCGTTTGTAGATACCCCGGCCTATCGCGACAAGTTCTTCCGGATTATGGGACACGGCCACGGCATCAGTGATGATCAGTCGAGGGACAGCCAGCGCCTGGAAAACAGCTACAAAGCGCAGCTTCTGAGGGACAACACCATGGCAGATCAGGTGATCGAAGCGCTGGCTGATAATCCCGGCCATCAGGTGATCCACCTGACCGGCACTTTCCACGCCGAGGACCGCCTGGGCATGGTGGCGGTGCTGGAGAAAAAGCGCCCGGATCTGGAAGTGGCGGTTATCAGCCCGGTGCTCTGGGACGCAGATGATAGCCTCCAGAGCCTACTGGGGGCCAATCGGGGAAAGGGCGATTTCCTCTATTTCCTGCAGCCACTGCCCGAGCCCTACAAGAACAGTGAACGTCAGCGCGAGGCCATGATGAAGCAGTTCCGCGAAGCATCGGAAATATCCTGCGACTGAACAGTGGCCTGCCGGCACCTTGCCTATTCCTCTTCGACCGATCGCAGTTGACGGCTGAACGCCTGCTCGTCCGCTTCGCCAAACAAGACAAAGCGTACCCGGCGGACACTTTCAAGCCGCGGTAAAACGCCTATCACCGTATCCAGGGCCATCTCGGCCGCGCCTTCGAGGGGATATCCGAAAGCCCCAGCGGAAATCGCCGGAAAGGCCACGGATTCAATGCCCATACTATCGGCCAGTTCCAGCGCGTTCCGGTAGCAATCCGCCAGCAGCTGATCCGAGGGCTCGTCAACGCCATAAACAGGTCCCAGGCAATGAATCACATACTGGTTTGGCAGATTGTGAGCCCCTGAGATCACCGCTTCGCCCGGCTTAATCGGCGCCATCGGCTGGCACTCCTCCGCCAGCCGCGGGCCGGCGGCGGAATGAATCGCACCGGCCACGCCGCCACCGGACATCAATTGGGCATTGGCGGCGTTAACAACAGCCTCGATGTCATTCTGACGGGTAATGTCGCCCCGCACGCACTCCACTATTTTTCCGTTCAGTTCAACCTGTGCCATGGGAATCCTCCACGGCCATCGGCTCAGCGACGTCGTTTCAGCGACCGGTTAATGATGATGGTCTCCGGCTCGCTGTGACCCGAAATTGCTGCAAGCGCCCGTTCCAGTGTCGCTTCGGCAATGGCCTCGTGTTTCTGTGGTAACGAGTGAACTCGGACCGGCAGGAAATCCAGCAGCCGGTCATCTCCGAAGGTAGCTATCCGCAGCGACTCCGGCAAGCCGCCGGGCTGTTCAAGCAACGTATCAAGCACCCCTTGCAGCAATGTATAGGACGCGGTGATCAGCGCATCTGGCAGGCCCTGTTCGGCCAGAACCCGATGCATCAGGGCGGCGCCAGTGGCTCGGTCGTAGTGGTCGCCACTGCAGACCGACCAGCGGGCGCCGCGAGTCCGCGCCACTTCCTCAAAGCCCCGGCGACGCTCCCGGGTCATTACAAGGTCTGGCAGGGCATCCAGCCAGACCACTGAATCTGTGCCCGGTTCCAGCACCGACCGGGTCAGAGCAGCCGCCCCCTTGCGATTATCGCTGACCACGCAACTGATCAGGCCCGGCGACTGGGCCCGGTCCACGGCGATGACCGGAAGCCCGTCTTGCTGCATCTGCTGATAGAAAGGGTCATCCGGCGCCAGCGCGCTGGCAACAATCAGCACATCACATCGTCTGGCTTTGAGGGAACGAGCAAGTTCGCGCTCGGTCTCCGGGTCGTCCCCGGAACCGGCAATCAGTAGTTGATAACCCCGGGCACGGGCGCCCTGCTCCAGCAACTTGGCTAGTCGTGCATAGCTCGCATTCTCAAGGTCCGGCAGGATGAACCCCAGGGTGCGGCTGGCACCACCACGGAGGGCCGCCGCCTGGGTATCAATCTGAAAATGGTATTCCCGGGCCGTGGCCAGCACCCTGTCGATGGTAGCCTGTTTGATTCTGCGCGCCGGCCCCTGGCCGTTGATGACGTAGCTTGCAGTGGTGCGTGACACCCCGGCAAGTCGGGCGAGTTCTGCAAGAGTCATGGGGCGATTTCCTCCCGGGTACAGATTGCTTGATTTCTGATCAGATCTGTTTCATGATTCATTTTATGACTGCTGACACGATTCAGCAAGCCTGTTTGCCAACAACAAAAGCGAGGCCACACCCGATGCTGACGCTGACCGCCAACGATATCCGCCTCGGCTGCAAGGCCACCGACTGGCAGGACGCCCTGAACCAGGCCAGTGAGCACCTGCAGGAAGCTGGCCGCATCACCGCCGACTATCACGCTGGCATGCTGGCGCGGGAACAACAGTCTTCGACGGTTCTCGGCAATGGTATCGCCATTCCCCACGGCACGCCGGAAAGTCGTAATGCAGTGATCAGCACGGGCATCCGGGTGTTGCAGTTTCCCCAGGGCGTAAAATGGCACGACGACCGCACCGTGTATGTTCTGGTGGCCATCGCTGCACAGTCGGATGAACACCTGGATATTCTGCGCCATCTGACCCGGGTGCTCGACAAACCGGGCCTGTCGCAGCAGTTGGCGCAGACCACCGAAACCACCGCGCTGGCAGCGCTGCTGTCAAAGGAACCGGTGGTTCCCAAATGCGACGCGGACACCCTTTGCCTGGGCGTAGAAACCCGCTCCGGAACCGAGCTGGCGATGAACGCTGCCGCCCGTCTGCAGAGCCTGGGCTGCGTGGACAGTGCATTCATGAAGGAAATTGTCGGCCAGCCAGCGGTCAGTCTTGGCCAGGGTTTCTGGCTGGTTCACCACAGCATTGGCAACCGGCGCCCTGCTCTGGCTCTCGCAACGCCCAGGGAAGCAACCGAAGAACTGGCGGGAGTTTTCTGCCTTGCCGGTCTGGGTGACGACTGCCGCGAGCTGCTTGAACGCATCGACAACTTTCTGGCCCAGAATACGCCGCTGCAGGGCCGCTCCGTCGATGCGGTGCTATCCCGGCTATCCGGCGAACAGGCCAACGCGGTCAGCGAACGAGTTCGGCTGCTGAACACCCATGGTCTTCACGCCCGGCCGGCCAAACAGCTGGTTCAAGAGGCCCGCAGGCACAATGCCGACATCCGCCTGCGTCTGGAAGAGGGCGACGGCAACTCCGTCTCCGCCACCAGCCTCACTCGCATCATCGGGCTGGGTGCCCGCCGGGGCCAGACTCTGGTGGTTTCCGCCTCCGGTAGCGAAGCAGAACAGGCAGTGAGTCACGTCTGCCAGGCCGTCCGGGACGGACTGGGGGAATCGGTTTCGCCCTTGAGACCGCAGGAAACAGAGCAGAAAGCACCAACACCGGAAGCTCCGCCGGAGCCTCTGGCCGATGACGAGCCGCTGAAGGCGGTCGCCGCATCGCCGGGGCTGGCGCTGGCCCCGGCCTTTATCATGCGACAGCCAGTACTGGACTATGCCGCCACAGCCGGCGACCCGGACGAGCAGAACAGCCGACTGGGCAGGGCCATCGACGAGGCGGATGGCCAGTTACGCACACTGATCCGACAGGCTGAAGGTGGTGAAGCCGCGCCAATTCTGTCGGTACATGTGGAAATGCTGCAGGACGACGACCTTCGGCAGGCCGCTCAGGAGGCTATTAACGAGGGCAGCTCCGCTGAAGCCGGCTGGTGGCAGGCAATCGACACTGCCGCCCGGGCCCAGGAAGCGCTGCCCGACCGCCTGCTGGCCGAGCGGGCGGCTGACCTGCGGGATGTGGGCCGCCGCGTGCTGGCCAACCTCTGTGGTGTTGCCACCCCCACGCCGCCGGACGAGTCCTACGTGCTGGTGTCTGACGACCTGGGCCCGTCTGATGTCGCGCGGCTGGATACCCGAAGGGTTCGCGGACTGGTAACCGCCCGGGGCGGCGCCACCTCTCACAGTGCCATTCTGGCAAGGGCTCTGGGCCTGCCGGCGGTGGTGGGCACCGGCGAGCGGATTCTGACTCTTGATGATGGTGTTGACCTGGTGGTTGATGGCGAGCGCGGCTGCGTGGTGCCCAATCCGGGCCCGGAGCGTCGTGAACGCATCAATCGCAGGCTGGACCAGCTTGCCCGCCTTCAGACGGACGCCCACGAATGCCGCAACGATGCGGCCACCACCACCGACGGCCACACCATTGAGGTCTGCGCCAACCTGGGCAATACCGCCCATACCTCCGACGCCGTGGAACGGGGCGCCGATGGCATCGGCCTGCTGCGCACCGAGTTCATTTTCATGGCACATCCGGAAGCACCGGACCTGGACACCCAGGTGAAGGAATACCGCCACGCTTTTGATGCCCTGAACGGCCTGCCACTGGTTGCCCGCACCCTGGACGTGGGTGGCGACAAACCGCTGGACTACTGGCCATTGCCTCAGGAAGACAATCCGTTCCTGGGGATGAGGGGGATTCGCCTGTCATTGACGCGCCCGAACATCCTCGAGACCCAGATCCGCGCCTTGCTGACCGCCGCCGACAACCGCCCGCTGCGGATCATGTTCCCCATGGTCAAAGACCTGGCGGAATTCCGCGCCGCCAAAGCCATTGTCGAGCGGGCCCGCGCCGATATTCCCTGCCAGGATCTGCAGGTCGGCGTGATGATCGAAGTGCCCTCCTGCGCACTGCTTGCGCACACCCTTGCGCCGGAAGTGGACTTTTTCTCGGTGGGAACCAACGATCTGACCCAGTACACACTGGCGATCGACCGCGGCCACGGTCAGCTTTCGGCGGAATCCGACGGCCTGCACCCCTCGGTGCTGCAACTGATCCGCATGACGGTCGAGGCCGCTCACGCCCACCAGCGTTGGGTCGGCGTCTGCGGCGAACTGGCTTCCGACCCCCAGGCCATTCCGGTACTGCTGGGCCTGGAGGTGGACGAGCTGTCGGTCACCAGTCGGCGGGTACCTTTGGTGAAAGCCTGCATTCGCGGGCTGAGCCTGGGCCAGGCACGGAAACAGGCCACTCTGGCCCTGGGCAAAGCGACCGCCGCCGAGGTGCGCGACGCCCTGGAGGCCCAGTAATGGCGCGCATACTCACGATTACACTGAATCCGGCGCTGGATCTGAACCTCGAAACCGGCGCGGTCAGCCTCGGAACCGTCAATCGTTCCAGAACCACGCGCCTGGACGCCGCCGGCAAGGGCATTAACCTCGGCTGCGTGCTGTCCCGTCTGGGCCACAGGGTCTGTGTCTCCGGCCTGCTGGGCGGCCTCAACGCCGCCCCCTTCGAGCGCCTGTTCGAAACCGAGCTTCTGGAGGACCGTTTTATCCGGGTGCCCGGGCAAAATCGCATCAACGTAAAAATCGCCGAAGACGATGGCCGGGTAACTGACCTTAACGGCCCCGGGTTCACAGCACCCCCCGATTCACTGCAACAACTCGAAGCCAGCCTCGACAACCTGCTTAGCGAATGCGACGCACTCGCCATTGCCGGCAGCCTACCCGCGGACGTCTCACCGGAAGCATTATCCAGGTTGATCGCCCGAGCCAGGAAAGCCGAGGTGCCGGTGTGGCTGGACACCAGTGGCCCGGCCCTGGCTGCCGGAATTGCTGCCCTGCCGGACGGCATCAAACCGAATCTGGGTGAACTGTCGCAATGGGCAGGCCGGCCAATGAATAGCCCGGAAGCCATACACCGGGCGGCCCGCAAGCTTCAGGACGGCGGCATCGACAATGTCGTGATTTCCATGGGCGCCAAAGGCGTGCTCTGGCTTTCGCCCCGGGGCAACTGGCAGTCGTGCCCGCCGCCGGTGCGGGCTGTGAGTACCGTCTGCGCTGGCGACACGCTGCTTGCCGGCCTGCTCCATGGGCTACTTGAAGATCACCACCCCGAGCAGGTGCTGTCCACCGCCACTGCTCTGTCCGCCGAGTGCGTTCGCCATACCGGTGTCGGCGACCCGATGGCGGAAGACTTCACCCGACTGATCCAGCAAACCCGCGTCACCCCCTGGCCCGGGCAAAACAACAATGGGGAGATGCCATTATGAGACTGATCATTGTTACCGCCTGCCCCCAGGGTGTCGCGACCAGCTTTCTGGCGGCCCGGGCGCTGGAACGTGCGGCGCAGAATAAAGGCTGGGAAGCCAGCACCGACATCCGCACGCCGCAGCAGCGATCCTCTGTCCTTTCCGGGGAAGAGATTGCATCGGCGGACCTTGTGATTGCCGCTATCAGCACACCAACCGACCTGAGCGCCTTCGCCGGGAAGCGCCTTTACCAGGTGCCATTAACCCAAGCCCTGCCCGAGCCTATGGCGGTTCTGGAAGAGGCTGAAAAACAGGCAGAACCCTACCAGCCATCGGAATCCGCCGGGACGGAAACGGCACCCGCTGGCTCCGAGGGCAAACGTATCGTCGCCGTCACGGCCTGCCCGACCGGCGTTGCCCACACCTTCATGGCGGCCGAGGCCCTGACGACCGCGGCCACCGAGGCGGGCCACCAGATTCGCGTTGAAACCCAGGGTTCCGTGGGCGCCCAGGACCCGTTGACCGCGGAGGAAATTGAAGCGGCGGATGTAGTCATCCTGGCCTGCGATATCGAAGTGGATCCCGGTCGTTTCGCCGGCAAGCGGCTCTGGCGTACATCAACCGGCAATGCCCTGAAAAAGCCCGGGCCCACAATCGAAGACGCACTCGCCAAGGCTGCGGTCGAGTCCAGCGAGAAAAAAGCGTCCGCGTCCGGCGGCGGCGAAAGCAAGGGTCCCTACAAGCATCTGCTGACCGGTGTTTCCTTCATGCTGCCCATGGTAGTGGCAGGCGGGCTGTTGATCGCCCTGTCCTTTGTATTCGGGATTGATGCCTTTGAACAGGAAGGCACATTGGCCGCCGCGCTGATGCAGATCGGCGGCGGTACCGCTTTCAAGCTGATGATCCCGCTGCTTGCCGGCTACATTGCCTGGTCCATTGCCGACCGCCCCGGCCTGGCACCGGGGATGATCGGCGGCTACCTGGCCAGCACGCTGGGTGCTGGTTTTCTTGGCGGTATCATCGCCGGTTTTCTCGCGGGGTACGTGGCCCGTTTTATCAGCCGCAAACTGCCAATGCCGGAAAGCATCGAATCACTCAAACCCATTCTGATTATTCCGCTGTTCGCCAGCCTGATCACCGGGCTGGCCATGATCTACGTAGTCGGTGAACCGGCCGCCGCGCTGATGGACAGCATGACGGACTTCCTGGAAAGCATGGGGACCACCAACGCCATTCTGCTGGGCGGCATTCTCGGGGCGATGATGTGCTTCGACCTGGGCGGGCCGGTCAACAAAGCCGCCTATACCTTCGGCGTGGGCCTGCTGTCGGAGGGAACCGGTGGCTCTGCCCCCATGGCCGCCATTATGGCGGCCGGCATGGTGCCGGCCATTGGCATGGGCGTGGCCAGTTTTGTGGCACGGGCCAAGTTTGCAGAGGCCGAACGCCAGGCCGGGCGGGCCTCTTTCGTGCTGGGGCTGTGCTTTATTTCCGAGGGCGCCATTCCGTTCATGGCCAAGGATCCGCTGCGAGTGATTCCGGTGTGCATGATCGGCGGCGCCATCACCGGCGCACTGTCCATGCTGTTCGCGGTAAAACTGCTGGCGCCCCATGGCGGTCTGTTTGTACTGGCCATTCCCAATGCGGTCAGTGTGGTTCTGCCCTACGTGGCCGCCATCACCATCGGCTCGCTGGTGATCGGTTTTGGTTACGCCCTGATCAAAACCGGCAAGGCCGAGGTGGCGCCAACCTCCTGATCGTCGATGTTACTGGGTCTGCACCATCTCATCAGTAACCTGGTAGTCTCCGGCCAGCCAGCGCAGGATTTCCCTGGCGGCCGGGTGATCAAAGCCCCGGTAGCAGGCCGTCAGCGCCGCGTGGCGTTCCTCGCTGATCCGAGCCAGGCCGGTGTCCTGCAATACCAGCAGATCATTCACCAGCTGACGGGCCAGGTCCGCGCCCAGCACCTCGGTTGCCGCTTCGCGAAAGGCCTGCCCGTACTGGTAGTCCTTGCCCTGCTGATAATTCCGCGCCAGTGTTAGCGCCGGAATGGTGGTAAGTGTGGGCTGCAATGCCGGATTAATGGCATGTCCGGACAGGTAATCGCCGTTAGCCGCCGGCCGGCCGGTGAACCCGCGCAGGTGCAGGTGTTGCGACATGCGATCGCCATCGTTCACCGGGTAGTTATCCCACAGCACCGGCTTGCGCCCCAGCGCCTGTGCAACCCGTTGCAGATGCCCGGGAGACACCTCACGGGAGCAGACCTCCTCGCCGGTCCAGAAGACCTGCACGGACGGATCCAGCGCCTTACCCAGATCTTCCAGATAGTGCGCCGGTCGCTGGCCAAACACCCGGTCCAGTACCGGGTCATCGGAATAGTAGCTGGGGCAGACAGTCAGCTGGTCTGCGCCGCTTCGCTCCGCCACCCAGTGGATAATATCGGCCTGGCAAACGGCCAGCCCCGGAGTGTCGCTTTTCATATCGTCGAAAAGAATCGCCAGATCAGTAATGCCCAACTGGTCAAACACCGCCAGCTTCTGTGCCAGAGACGTTTTGGCGGAATCATTGAAGTTGTTGAAAACCTCGAAAGGGCTAAGTCCGATACCGAATTTCACGCCCTGTTCCGCGCAGAAATGCGCAAAATCAGCCAACTCACCGGCCACGGCATCGGGGTGAGGCTCGGTCCAGCGCCGGCGCAGGAAAGTATCAGCCTTGGGCGCATACCAGTAGTTGCGGTATCCGTGGGGTGCCAGGCAACGCACCACCTGCCGTCGCTCTTCCCACGTCCAGAGCGGGCCGTAGAAGCCTTCAATGATACCTAGCGGGGGCTGACCTGATGGGGGAGCAATCGACATTGATGAATCCATTTAACCGATACGGGTGAAGGCTCTGATTTGCGGAGGTTATCGCATAGTAACCCGGCGGTCACCGGACATTTGCCCCGATCTTCGCTAGACTTTAACAATATCCAACTTACAACAAATCGCCAGCACGAAGCGGTAGGAGGAGACTGCGCAATGGAAATCAAAACCTACGAAGATCTTATTGAGTGGGCTCGCCAGCTCCACCGTCATCTGTCTCACTGTCTTTCCGAGTGTGCCAAGAAAAACCGGGACGAACGTGCAAGTGCCCTACTCGCCTACCTGGCGCGCCACGAGGCGGAAATTGAGCAGATCACCACGGAGTTCGAGAAGCAGGCCGATAAAAAGGCCCTGCAAACCAGACTCTATGATTTCTATGAAAATGAGCACAGGGGCGTGAGAAACCACGATACCTGCGACGGTCATTACGCTGCGATGGATTTTGACACCATCACCCGGAAAATCTTCGAATTCCACGATCAGGTGATCAACCTTTACAAGGACCTTGCCCTTAAAACGGAAATACCCGAAGCCAGCGAACTCGTAGAGTCACTCCGTGAAATGGAGGAAAATGAAGCCATGAGGCTGGCGCATCAGGTCAGTTCAATGAACGACCTCTGAGGTTTGTCCGCAGGGGAATGATGACTGGATTTTTGCTGGCGCCCGGAGTACTGTGGACATAAAGTACTGTACATAAAAACAGTGTTCCGGATTCTGCCATGAAAACCCGCGCCACACCGCTTAACCCCCATAACCGCTTTCAGCCGATTGTGACTGACCGCCAGCAGGATGACGGATGGTATCAGGACCCGGCGGATCAGATCTGCCCGGATTCCGTGGCAACGGAAGTGGTGGATGAGCGGGTAAAAAGCATCATCAGCCGCAACCAGTCGCCGGACGTGCCCTTCGACCAGTCCATTAATCCCTACCGGGGTTGCGAACACGCGTGCGTTTACTGTTTTGCCCGACCCACCCATGCCTACTGGGACATGTCGCCGGGGCTGGATTTTGAGACCCGGCTGATTGCCAAACCGGGCGCCGCGGATCAGCTTCGCAGAGAGCTGGACAAGCCGGGCTATCGGGTGTCTGCCATTGCCCTGGGCGTCAATACGGACGCCTACCAGCCGGTTGAGAAGGACCGGGGCATTACCCGTCAGATACTGGAAGTACTGGCCGAATACCAACATCCAGTCTCCATTATCACCAAGGGTGCCCTGATTCTCCGTGATCTGGATCTGCTATCGGAAATGGCCGCCAAGGGCCTCTGCTCGGTGCGGGTCAGCCTCACCACCCTGGACAATACCCTCAAAGGCCGGATGGAGCCGCGCACAGCTGCACCCGCCACACGCCTCAAGATCATCCGGGAACTCACCGCAGCCGAGGTGCCCACCGGTATCATACTCGGTCCGGTGATCCCGTTTATAAACGACCATGAAATCGAGGCAATTCTGAGAGCCGCGGCCGATGCCGGCGCCCAACGGGCAAGTTGGATTATGCTGCGCCTGCCCCTGGAACTGGACGAGCTCTTCCGCGACTGGCTGCAAAGACATTACCCGGACCGGGCCGAGCGAGTGATGGGCCGCATCCGTGATCTGCGCGGTGGTAAAAGTTACGATGCCACGTTCGGGCGCAGGATGACCGGCAGCGGGCCCTATTCCGACCTGATCCGCCAGCGCTTCGCGAAGCGGGCAAAACAGCTGGGGCTGGGGCTGCATGAGGCCGAGCCATTGCGCACGGACCTTTTCCGGCGCCCCGGGGGAGAGCAAATCAGCCTTTTCTAGATCCGACAAAGCAGCCAGGGAGAGCAGCCACATTACCAGCCCCATCACCAGACACACCGTTATCAACGAACAGCGTCTGACTCTCACGGACGGGCGCACCCTCGCGTTTACGGATCAGGGGGACCCGGACGGCTATCCGTTGATATTCGGCCATGGCATGCCCGGCTGCCGCCTGGAGGGCAGGTTTCTGCATCAGCGGGCCATGGAGCACGGCTTCCGGATACTGACACCGGACCGCCCGGGCATCGGCGAGTCCGATTTTCAGCCGGGCCGCACCCTGCTGGATTACCCGGAGGATATCCGCCAACTTATTGATGTTTTGGGAATACGGCGCTTCAGCCATATGGGTTGGTCCAGCGGTGGCTCTAGAACCCTGGCCTGCGGATACCGGCTCGGGGCGCGCATGGATCTGGGCATTTGCCTGTCCGGTTTTACCCATTTCGGGGAATATCAGGGTACCCAGCGCGTGATTGAGGGCACGCGTTGGCCGGGGCCGCGACTGGCTCGCCTGAGCCCAGCGCTGGTTCGTCTGGTAGTGCGTATCGTCGTATGGATGTCCCGTCGACACCCGGGGCTGTACCTGCGCGAAGCAAGGCAGCTGGTCAGCGAGCAGGACCGTCAGCTGCTCGGCCAGCTACAGAAACAGGGGCACTTCCGGCAGGACCAGCTCGCCTGCCTGGCCAGCGGCGGCCATGCCATTGCCACGGACCTGCTGACCGAGCTGGTTGACTGGGGCTTTCATCTGTCCGAAGTGGCTACGCCAGTGTGGGTCTATCAAGGTGAACAGGACCCGTTTGTCCCCGAGGATTATGCCCGGCACCTGACATCGAGGCTGCCCAAGGCAACTCTCACTCTGATGCCCGGCACAGGCCACCTTTACCCCATGGACGAGCAGTTCCAGACAACCCTGTTTCGCCGTATCCGCCAGGCCATCAGCGACGCCTCAGACCCGTCGCCATAACGGCTAGACCTAGGTCGTAAAGACACCGCTTTTTCGTTCCGTTAACTATCGAATATTGCTAAGTTGACCTAGAGTAAGGAGTTACTCCTCCCGAAATCGGGAGAGGCTCTCAACACAAAAACGACAAAAGAGGCTAGAAGAGCAATGAAGATCCGTTCTGTTCTATCCGCAGCTGTGCTGGCTGTAGCCACCACATTTGCCTCAACACAGGCTCTCGCCCAGGACACCGTTACACTGCGCCTGGCGGAAACCTGGGGACCCAACTTTCCGATTTTCGGTGACACCACCAAGCGCATGGCAGAGCTGGCCGAAGAAATGTCCGGTGGCCGTCTGCGTATCCGCATCGATTCCTCCAACAAGCATAAGGCGCCCTTCGGCGTATTCGACATGGTCAAAGCCGGCCAGTACGACATGGGGCATTCCGCCTCCTACTACTGGAAAGGCAAGGTTCCCGAGACCCTGTTTTTCACCAGTATGCCGTTCGGCATGACCGCCATCGAGCAATACGCCTGGTTCTACCACGGCGATGGCATGGAACTCATGCAGGAAGTCTATGAACCGCACAACATGATGTCCTTCCCGGGCGGCAACACCGGCGTGCAGATGGGCGGCTGGTTCCGCAAGGAAATCAACTCCCTGGAAGACCTCCAGGGCCTGAAAATGCGCATTCCCGGCTTTGCCGGCGAAGTCTTTGCCGAAGTGGGCGTCAACCCTACCAACATTCCGCCGGGTGAGCTGTATACCGCGCTTGAGCGCAACACCATTGATGCAGTTGAGTGGGTAGGCCCGGCACTGGATCTGCGCCTTGGTTTCCAGCAGATTGCCGACTACTACTACACCGGCTGGCACGAGCCCGCCACCGAGCTGCAGTTCCTGGTCAACCAGGACACCTGGGATGAGCTGCCGGAAGATCTGAGAGCTATCCTGCGAACAGCGATGCGTCTGTCAGCCTACGATATGCTGGTACAGTCGCAGCATGCGAACGCAGTAGCCTGGGCAAACATCAAGGACGAGCACCCGAACGTGCAGATCAAGCAGTTCCCCGAAAGCGTTTTCCAGGCCATGTACAAGGCCAACGAAAAGCTCCTGAAGGAGGCTGCCGAGGGTAACGAGCAAGCCGCTCGCATCATCGAGTCCCAGGAAGAGTATCTGAACAAGTCCCGTGCCTACACGGACATTTCGACCCGTGCCTACCTGAACACCATGGCCGAAGTCGAGTAAGATAGCGTTAGTCACAGAGCCGGGATCGCTCTCCGAGAGGTCCCGGTTTTGTCGTTTGTAGCCACTGAAAATCGCCAAACCGGTTGGCGGAGGACCTGTAATGCGCTGGATTATCAAACTGGACGAGGGCCTGGCCCGCCTCTCCAATCTCTGCGGCTGGGTCGCCTGCGTGGCCATGATCCTTATGGCCATCAATGTGTTCTATGACGTTGTGGCCCGTTACGCGTTCAACGAAGTGTCCATCGGGATGCAGGAAATGGAATGGCATCTCTATTCGGTGGTCTTCATGCTGGGTATTCCCTACGCGCTGCGCACAGACGGCCATGTAAGGGTGGACGTGTTCTACACACGGTGGAGCAACAAGGCCAAAGCCTGGGTCAACCTGGTCGGCGCCTTTATTTTTATCATTCCGTTTGCGTACCTGATTGGCTATTACGGCTACAGCTTCGCCATGGAATCCTACAATATGGGTGAAGGCAGCGGCGATCCGGGCGGCCTTCCCCACCGCTGGATCGTTAAATCGGTGATTCCGATCACGGCGTTTTTCATCGCCACCGCCGGCCTTAACATGGCGACCTTTGCCCTGCGAGTAATGTCCGGAGAGAAAGAATACGAAGGTGAGCACAGCGCGGGAGGTCTGGCATGATCGGTATGATTATGTTCGGCGTGGCCCTGCTGATGTTGATGGTGGGCTTCCCGGTGGCGTTTACCTTTGGTGGCGTTGCCCTGTTTTTCGGGATCTATGCCGAGGGCATGGACCTGTTCGCCTTTATGCCTTTCCGCATTATGAGCGTGATGCAGAACACGGTACTGATGGCGGTGCCGCTGTTCATCTTCATGGGCGTTGTGCTCCAGCGCACCCGTTTGGCGGAACAGCTGCTGACTTCCATGGGCCGCCTGTTTGGCGGGCTCCCCGGCGGGCTGGCCATCTCCACCATACTGGTTGGCGCGCTGCTGGCTGCCTCCACCGGTGTTGTCGGCGCCAGTGTCGTGGCCATGGGTCTGATTTCCCTGCCGGTCATGCTGGCTCATAACTACGACAAGCGTCTGAGCACCGGCACCATCTGCGCCTCCGGCACCCTGGGGCAGATCGTGCCGCCGTCCATTATCCTGATTATTCTGGGAGACGTACTCGGCCTGCCGGTGGGTGACCTGTTCAAGGCCGCGGTCTGGCCCGGCGTTATCCTGATCGGCCTGTATATCGGCTATATACTGGTGCTGACCCGCCTGAAACCCGAGATGGCCCCGGCCATGCCGGAAGACCCTACCCGTTCCCGCAAGCAGGAAATCGGCTCGGCATTGCTGGCCATCATCCCGCCGCTGGCGCTGATTGTTGTTGTTCTGGGGTCAATCTTTACCGGTATCGCCACACCCACCGAATCCTCGGCCCTGGGTGGCGTAGGAGCGGTAGTGCTGGCCATCCTTTACGGTCAGTTCTCATTCAAGATGGTCTGGAATGCGTCCAAAGACACGGTGAAGGTCACCGCCATGGTATTCGCCATTCTGATTGGCGCCACCGCCTTCTCCATGGTGTTCAGCTACACCGGCGGTGACTACCTGCTGGAAGACTGGCTGCACATGCTGCCCGGCGGCGAGTGGGGCTTTATCATCCTGGCGATGCTGGTGATCCTGATTCTCGGCTTCTTCATCGATTTTGTAGAGATTTCGTTCATCATCGTGCCAATCCTGGCACCGATCGCCGAATCCATGGGCATCAACATGCTCTGGTTTGCCATCCTGATCGCTATGAACCTTCAAACCAGCTTCCTGACGCCCCCGTTCGGATTCTCGCTGTTCTACCTCAAAGGCGTAGCACCGCCGGAGGTCCGAACGGTGGATATCTACCGGGGCATAGTGCCCTTCATTCTGATCCAGATTGTGGTACTGGCCATGATCATCATTTTCCCCGAATGGTTCGGAATGAGCTCAACCTACTAAAAACAGGCCGGTCCCCCTGTCAAATATGACAAACGCTGATACTTTTCTATACTAAAGTCTATAGACAAGTCACAGCCAAAGGGGGACACGGCAAGATGAGTGACAGCACGGCAAGAGACCCAATCGCTTACGAAAACCAGCCGGAAAAGCAACGGCCTCATGTACTCACACTGCCCACTGAAGAATCCCCGGCAGATCGCGAGCCTTACAGCTATGAGCGATGGCTTCTGGGCAAACTGTTACGGATGGCCGGCTCTCCGCCGGTGCGCTTTGAGCTGTGGAACGGTGAGCTAGTCGAGCCCGAAGAGGCAACCGCCGAGTTCACTCTGCGACTGACTGATCACAAAGCACTACTCACCCTGGTCACCAATCCCAATCTGGCATTCGGGGACCTCTACAGCGCCGGCCGCCTGCAGGTAGATGGGGATCTGTCCGAGTTAATGGAAGTTCTCTATCGCCATGTACATAAGGCCCAGAGGCAGTGGCCCAAATGGCTGGAAGCGCTATGGCGCAATCACAGCCCCCGTTCCACCGGGATGTCTGAAGCCAGGGAAAACATCCACCACCATTACGATCTGGGCAATGATTTCTATCGGCTCTGGCTCGACGACGCCGAAATGCAATACACCTGCGCCTACTTCGAATCCCCGGACATTACTCTTGAGCAGGCGCAGCTGGCGAAACTGGAACATGTTTGCCGCAAGCTTCGCCTGAAACCGGGTATGACGGTTGCCGAAGCCGGTTGTGGCTGGGGCGGACTGGCCCGGTACATGGCCCGGGAATATGGCGTCAAGGTTCATGCCTACAACATCTCAAAAGAACAGTTGGCGTACGCCCGGGAAGAAGCCCGTCGGCAGAAACTGGACCATCTGATCGAATACATCGAGGACGACTACCGCAACATTGATGGCCAATACGATGCGTTTGTGTCCATCGGGATGCTGGAGCACGTGGGAAAGGAAAACTTTCCGGCCATGTCCCAGCTGATCCGCCGGGTACTCAAGCCCAATGGCCTGGCACTGCTGCACAGTATCGGCCGCAATCGCCCCATGCTGATGAACGCCTGGATTGAAAAGCGCATCTTCCCCGGCGCCTACCCGCCCAGCATTTCCGAATTCGTCACCATCTGCGAGGAAGGCGAGTTCTCCGTGCTGGATGTGGAAAACCTGCGATTGCACTACGCCCAGACCCTGACCCACTGGATGGACCGTTTCCAGGGCCATCGCGAGCAGGTCACTGACATATACGATGAGCACTTTGCCCGGGCCTGGGAAATGTATCTGGCCGGATCCATCGCGGCCTTCCGTGCCGGCTCCCTCCAGCTCTTTCAGGTAGTGTTCACCCACGGTCAGAACAACGAACTGCCTCAGAGTCGCCGGGACATTTACGAAACCTCAGCGGTACCGGAGGGCTGAATATGGAGTATTACGATCTGATCATCGTGGGCGCCGGCCCTTCCGGCTCCACCCTGGCCAATGCCTTGCGCAACAGCGGAAAGCGCGTCCTGATACTGGACAAAAAGATCTTTCCCCGCGACAAGACCTGTGCGGGGTGGGTGACTCCGGCAGTCATGAACAGCCTGAATATTGATCCTGAAGAGTACGGCAGGGGCCGCACGTTGCAGCCCATCAGCCAGTTCCGCATTGGCATGATGGGGCAGCCCGCGGTCGAGAACGATCATGGCGAGGTGGTCAGCTACGGCATTCGCCGGTGTGAATTCGACGCCTATCTGCTGGACCGGGTGGATTCCCCCAAGGAACTGGGCATCCCGGTCAAGAACATCCGAAAAGACGGCGGCAACTGGATTGTCAACGACACCTGGCAGGCGCCGCTGGTTGTTGGTGCTGGCGGGCATTTCTGTCCCGTGGCCAAGCTGCTCGGCGACGGCCCCGGCAGTCACGAGACCGTGGTAGCCGCCAAGGAAGTCGAGTTTGAGATGACACCGGAACAGGCCCAGCACTGCCAGGCCCGTGGCGATACTCCGGAACTCTGGTTCTGCAAGGACCTGAAGGGCTACGCCTGGGTATTTCGTAAAGAAAACTTCCTCAACATTGGCCTGGGCCGGGAAGACAACCACAAACTGACCGAACACCTGAATGCTTTTGTGAACGAGATGAAATCCACCGGCCGTATTCCCGACGACCTGCCTGGTCGTTTCAAGGGCCATGCCTACCTGTTATATGACCATGCCCAGCGCCCGTTGGTAGATGAGGGGCTGATGCTGATCGGCGATGCGGCCGGCCTGGCCTATACCCAGAGTGGCGAAGGCATACGCCCTGCCATCGAATCCGCCTTGATGGCGGCCGATCTTATCTGGGACCTGGAAGAATTCTCTGCCCAGTCGCTGCAACCCTACGGCGAGGCTATCGCACGCCGGTTTGGCAATCGTTCGGAGGAGCAGAAATCCGGCCTACAGGTTCCTGATTGGGTCAAGTCGCCCCTGGCCAGCACCCTCATGCGGTCCCACTGGTTCACCCGCAAAGTGGTCACCGAAAAGTGGTTTCTGCACCAGGAAGTACCACCACTGGAAGTAGCGCAGGTCTGACATGGCCCGGGCGGGGCGGTGATTTTCTCTATCACTGAAGGCAATTCCGCACTATGCTGACAGCTCCCCTGCTGTCCAATAACGTGCAAGACTGCCCCTATGACTATTGATGTTCAGGCTCTGTTTCCCAAGCTGATCAATCTGTTGTTGGACACCGTTTTTGTCGTGGACGAATCGGGCCACATTGTTTTTGTCAGCGATGCCTGCGAACAACTGCTGGGTTATACCGCCGCCGAGATGACCGGCCAGAAGATTTTCGAGTTCATCCATCCCGGGGATCGGGAACCCACCCGCAGAATCGCTCGCGAAGTAAACAAAGGCCAGCCCCGTACGAACATCGAAAACCGCTACATTCACAAAGATGGCAGCATCGTGCACCTTCTCTGGTCAGCGCGCTGGTATGAAGAAGACCGCCTGCGCATCGGAGTGGCCCGGGACATAACCGCACTGAGGCGGGCCGATCAGACCAAAAACGCCCTCTACCAGATATCCGAGGCAGCACACGACGCTGATACACTCCGCACGCTCTGTTCAGGCATAAGAGACGTAATCAGCGAACTCTTCCCGGGCGACACCCTGCACCTGGCGTTCTACGACGCCGACAAGAAAAGCCTCAGGGTTCCGGACTGGGACAGTGAACACCCGGACGGTTGGCTCGAGACAGCCATTGAAGCCGGCACGCCACTGGCCAGGGTCATTTCAGATCGACAGCCCCTGCTTGAATCCCGCCAAGAGCCGGCCCGTGACAACGCCAACATCCCGGCGGGGGACTGGCTCGGTGTTCCCCTGCTTTCCCGGGAATCGGTCCTCGGCATCCTGATTCTGGAAAGAACGTCCATCGCCGCCCCCCTGACCCATGCGGATCAGGAGCTACTCCAGTTTGTGGCCACACAGGTCGCCACCACGGTGGAACGCAAGAAAGCGGATGAGGAACTGCGGTTTATGGCCCACCACGACTCACTGACCGGCCTCACCAACCGCGCCCTGTTCCATGACCTGCTGGGAACCTCCCTCCAGGCGGCAATAAACAAGGGGCAGCGACTGGCCCTGCTGTATCTGGACCTGAACGATTTCAAGCGCGTCAACGACACCTGGGGCCACGAGGCCGGCGACGAGCTGATACGGGAAGTGGCTCGCAGACTGGTCCAGGGTACCCGTAAGACAGACACCATCGGCCGCATGGGCGGTGACGAGTTTACGGTGCTATTGACCGATATCGACGGGGCACCAGGCGTGGTTGAAAAAGCAGTGGAGAAAATCCGTGAGATGCTGGCAGCCCCGGTGAGCTTCGACGGCCAGAGCGTCAGCGTCACCAGCAGTATCGGGGTGGCCCTGTATCCGGAAGATGGCGACACGGCCCGTCAACTGATAATCCGGGCAGACGCCAATATGTATGTGGACAAATACGGCGGGTAAAGAAGGGCTCCGCTGCGGAATTGCGAACGGAGCCCGACCGAAAGCTACTTGGCAGTAATAGTCTGCATCACCAGCTTGCCATCATTCTTGATCGGACCATCTTCCTTGGCGCCGAGGGTGTACTCGAAGATACCGGTTTTCATGCCACCGTCTTCGGCGTGAACCATCAGCATCAGCATCTCGCCAGACTTAACTTCCTCAGTAAGAATCGCCGCCACGTCCTGGGTCATGCCCTTTTTGATGGGCGCATGGCCAACCACAGGGCCCGGTTTCATGGATTCATCGGTGCGATGTACAACCAACCAGCCGTTAGCGCCGGTGTTTACCTTCTTGGCGGTTACCGTGCCATTTGCAACAGACTGGTCGTCAGCCCAAACCTTGTCCTCGCCGTGGCCTGCCTGCGCCATGCCCGTTGCCATCACGCCTGCTACCAGGGCGGCCATCAGTACACTATCTTTCAGAAGCTTTTTCATTACGTTCTCCTTGGTGTCAGTAATACCCATCATCCGGGATGGTTCTACAGATGGGTTACTGGCAGTTACGGGAACGCTGGGTGAAAGTTTCAGACCCGGTGAATCACCGGGAATTATTGTCATTCGGCGCTTGGCCTGCGGGATACAGGTAACCATGAATCGCCGGGCCAGTAGGCTGGCCGGTGGGAGAGCCTCCCGGAGGCTCAACGCTGATGCCAAAGGTGGCGTTCCTCAGCAGAGCCGGGTCATATTTTTTCAGGACATCATTGTCCAGCTCGAACCGGTCTCCCAATACGCCCACGGATTGGGGGTTGGGGCCCAGTTCGTCGGCCTTGATCCATAGCTGGTATGACTTGTCAGGCTTCGCTTCGGCCGTCACTGGCCGGATATTCACCTGACGATCCTCGAGATTCACCGTCAGCAGGAAAGCCGGCTGCTGGTCATTGTGCTGGAATACCGCCACAAAGGACTCGGTCGCCTTCTCCGGTTGTGGCTGGAAGGTTAGAACCGCCACCAGCACCATGGCCGCCGCCGACACCAGGGCCGTGCTCCAGCGCCAGCGATTCACCTGGCGACGCAGTGCGATCACGTTACTGTCATCCCGTCCAAGCGTCTGCTCAATACGGGCGAACAGGGCCGGATCGGGTTCCACCGGTTCGACATCATCTGCCATGGCAGACAAACGCGATTCCCACTCCAGAATGCGGGCATCCAGAGTCGGGTCCTGCTCGCGCCGCGCCTTCAGAGCTTCTCGCTCGTCCGACGGCAGCGTGCCCAGCACAAACTCGGCAATTTGAATGTCCAGATCATCATCGCGCTCGGTCATGATTCCAGGCACCCCTTAATGTCCTGCAGTGCGCGGCGCAGCCAGGTCTTCACGGTATTGATTGGCTGACCGAACTGGCTGGCCAGGTCCTCCCTGGACCAGCCGTTCAGGTACGCCAGGCGCACCATGTCCTGGCGTTCCTTTTCAAGTTGGTCAATGCAATGGTTCAGTTGGTTCACGGCCTGTTGATCTTCTACCTGGTCCTGAGCTGTCGGTTGCCGACCTGCTATCAGATCCAGCTCGTCATCGTTGGTGGTGCGTCCGGCGGGGTGCTTTCGCAGCTCGTCGATTGCGGCGTTCCGGGCTATGGAAACCATCCAGGTGATGGGCGATGCCTTGTTGGCATCAAACTGGTCCGCTTTCTGCCAGATTTTCAGATAGGCATCCTGAATCACCTCGTCCGCCCAGGCCCGGTTATTAAGGATACGCAGTACGATACCAAGAAGTTTCGGAGCCGTGGCCTGATAGAGACTGGCGAACGCGGCGCGATCTGATTTGGCCACGCGGCCAATCATTGCGCTAACGTCCGCGATTGTTGATGAAGAACCTGAATCCATGAAATACACCGGAAGATAGGAATCAACAGTGTAGGCGAAAATCAGGGGTTGTTCACCACCAGCTGCTGGCGGATTACGATTTACGGTCCGGGTAGAGTTTCGCCTTTGGGCTTTCAGAGTTTATGGCCCAGAGCGTATAGTGCTCTGGCATCCGATTCTATTCTTTGGCCGTAAAGTCCGGTGCTTCCTTTTAAACCAGCAGGTACCCCATGTCACAGCACACGTCTGCAACCAATCCGGAAAAAGCTCCTCGCCTGCCCTGTCGGGGCTGCATGCCTGACTGCCCCAACTACGCGACCTGCGACGGCAAGCCATGGCGCGCGGATAAGGCCCCTGCCGCAATCAAAGCCTGATCGGGTAACGGATCGCTGCCAATGCTGATCTACACTCTCTGCGTTTTTGCGGTTATCGGCTTTTCGGTTTTCTACCTGTTTTTCTATCGGGGATGGCGGCGGGACAGGCAGCTTCAAGAGCCTTTCCCGGAATCCTGGCGGCAGTTGCTGGAATCCAGAGTGCCCCTCTATTCCCGACTACCTATTGACCTCAGAAATCAGCTGGACCAGCACGTGCAGTTGTTCCTGGCGGAAAAGTCCTTCTATGGCTGCGACGGCTTCGAGGTGGACGACACTGTGCGGCTCACGGTTGCCGGCCACGCCTGCCTGCTGATCGTCGCCCGCAACTTCTCGGATTTTGACGAGGTAAACAGCATTCTGGTTTATCCAGACACCTATCGGGTCAGAGAGGTGGAAAGCGACGGCCTGGTGGTCAGCGAAAGCAATCAGATCCGCGCGGGTGAAGCTTCCAGTCGCGGCCAGGTGGTACTAGCCTGGACGGAATGCGAGGAAGGTGCTGTAGACCCGAAGGGCCACCACAACGTCATTCTCCACGAGTTCGCCCATCAGTTGGACTACCTTGACGGAACCGCCGACGGCGCGCCCCCACTGAGCGGTGAGCAGGCGCAGCAATGGCAGAAGACCATGACCCATGCCTATGAGCACCTGCGTCACTCCCTTCGCCATCACCAGAAGCCCTGGCTGGACCCATACGGGGCCACCGAGCCGGCCGAGTTTTTCGCAGTACTGACCGAGGCCTTCTTCCAGCAACCCGACCACCTGAAACAGGAGCAACCGCAGGTCTACAAGCTGCTTTGTGACTTCTACCGGTTTGACCCGCTGACGCTCTAACCGTTAACCCACTGGATCATGGGCGACGGATAAATTCCCAGCACCAGGATCAACAGGGCGACCACCAGCAGCGTCAGCCCGCCAATACGGCTGCCCCAGTCCGTGGCGATCTCCCGTCTCTGCTTGCCCGGCTCCGGCAGATAGAGCGTGACCATCACCCGCAGGTAATAATAAAGGCCAACCGCGCTGCCAGCGACGATACCGCCAACCAGCCACCAACGGGCATCCGCCACACCCAGCGCCAGCACATAGAATTTGCCAATAAACCCAGCGGTCAGCGGAATACCCGCCAGCGACAGAAAGCTTACCGTCATTACCACCGCCAGCCAGGGCCGACGCCAGAACAGACCGCGATAATGATGCAGCCCGGCGGCATCCTCGCCCTCGAACGGGCTGGAGAGCCGGGCAACCACCCCGAATGCCGCCAGGGTCGTCACCAGATAGGTAATCAGGTAAACCCCGACGGTTTCTGTAGCCAGCGGCCCGCCCACGACGATTGCCACCAACAGGTAACCAAAGTGGGCAATGGAGGAATAGCCCAGCAGTCGCTTGATGTTCTGCTGAAACAATGCCAACAGGTTACCGCCGAGCATGGTCAGTACCGCAAGCACGGTCACCAGGGCGCCAAGCCAGTCACTGCTGAATACCGGCGCCACCAGCACCAGGCGTAGCAGAAGCACAAACACCGCCAGCTTGCTGACCGTCGCCAGAAACAGGGTCGCCGGTGCCGGTCCGCCCTGGTAAACGTCCGGCGTCCAGAGATGGAACGGCACGATGGAGAGTTTGAAGCCCAGGCCCACCAGCATCAGTGCCGCCCCGGCCAGGGTCCACAGGTCCTCGCCGGCTGCAATGGCCGTCGTCAGGCCGGCCAGATCCATACGGCCGGTGCGGGCATAGATAAGAGCCATGCCAAACAACAGGAACGCGGTCGCAGCGGCGGACAGGATCAGGTACTTGATGCCAGCCTCCAGCGACCGCTCGGCCCGGAAGCTATAGGCCAGCATGCCGTAGAGCGGCATCGACAGCAGTTCCAGACTGATAAACAGCATGGCCAGATGATCACTGGCGACCAGCCCCAGAGCGCCGGTCACCGCGCACAGCAATAACAGATAGAATTCTTCCCGGGGGCCGATATAGCCGGTCAGGTAATGATGGCTCAGTGCCACGGTTACCAGCGCGCACAACAACACCAGCACACTGCCCATAATAGCCAGGCCGTCCATCACCATCAGCGGCGGCGATGACGGGGCCCCGGACGCCACCGGTACCAATAAAAGAGCCAGCAGAAGGCCAGCGGCCGAGAGCAAGGCGGCAAGCCCGTGATTGCGCTGCCAGGCAATGCCCAGCATCACCACCACGGCGGTGGAACCGACGATAATCAGCGGCAACAAAGCAACGAGGTCAGCCAGGGTCAGCATCAGTTCACCTCCCCGGCCTGAACCGGCAGATTAGCGCCCTCGCTGAAGAGCTCCGCCACCGGCGCGGCCAGGGCAGCGGTGGTATCCAGCAGCGGTTGCGGATAGATCCCCACGGCGATCGTCAGCACCAGTAGCGTCAGCATCATGGCGTATTCCCTGACATCAGGGCCGCGCAGAGCACCCTGCCGGAATTCGGGACCGAAGTGCACCCGTTGCATCAGCAGCAGGGAATAGATCGCAGCCAGCACCAGCCCGACACTGGCAATCACCACCACGGTCGGCGCGTTGGGAAAGGTTCCGAACAGCACCATGAATTCACCCACAAAATTGGCGGTTACGGGCATACCCAGGGACGCCGCAACAAAACACATGGTGAACCCCGGCAGCACCGGAATACGGGACCAGAGCCCGCCCATGACGCTCATATCCCGGGTATGGATGCGCTCATAGAGCTGGCCGCTGAGAATGAACAATCCGGCGCTGGAGAAGGCATGGGCCACCATCAGCACAATAGCCCCCTGAATCGCCAGTTCCGAGCCGGAATACAGGGCAATCAGCACAAAACCCATGTGGGATATACTGGTGTAGGCAATCAGCCGCTTGATGTCCTGTTGCCCGCAAGCCAACACGGCGCCGTAGACAATGCCCACCAGCCCCAGGGTCATGGCAACTGGCGCAAAGGCCTGGGACTCTTCCGGGAAAAGCGGCAACGCAAACCGCAGAATGCCGTAGGCTGCGGTTTTTAGCAGAATGCCGGCCAGATCGACGCTGCCGGCCGTCGGCGCTTGGGCATGGGCATCCGGCAACCAGCCGTGAAAGGGTACCACCGGCAGTTTCACCGCAAAGGCAATAAAGAACCCCAGCATCAGCCAGGGCGCCAGCCCCTCCGGAATGTCAGCATTCAGTAGCGTGTTATAGCTGAAGGAAAGCTCGCCGGTATTGCCGAAGTGGATAAACACCAGGGTGATAATCGACACCAGCATCAGCAGGCCGCTGGCCTGGGTGTAAATAAAGAAACGCGTGGCGGCACGTATGCGGGTCTGCCCCGGTGAGCCGCTGTGCCCCCACAGTGCAATCAGGAAATACATGGGCACCAGCATCATTTCCCAGAACAGGAAGAACAGGAACAGGTCCAGTGCCAGAAAAACACCAACCACGCCACCCAGGATGAACAGCAGGTTCAGGTGGAAAAAGCCCACACGCTCGTCAATCTCGTGCCAGGAACAGAGCACTGCCAGTGCCCCGAGAAAGCCTGTCAGGGCGACAAGAATGAGCGACAGACCGTCCATCGCCAGGTGTATCTCAATGCCAAAACGGGGAATCCAATCGGTCCGCCATTCCAGCAGCCACTGACTGCCACCGGCAAGCGGCAGGCTGAAGTCACCACCAAGCCACAACAGGATGCTGATCAGAAGCACAAACAGCATGGTCCCCAGGGCGATCCAGCGGGGCACCTGTTCGCCCCAGCGCTCCGCCTGCCAGCACAGCAGACCACCAATAAACGGAATCAGTATCAGCCAGAGCAGGATCATGCCGCGCCTCCCGGCGTCAGCGCCAGTGTCAACAGAATGATCGTGGCGCCCAGCACCATCATCAGTGCATAGCTGCGCACCCGGCCGTTCTGGGCCCGAACCATGCCCGAATTCAGCACCCGCGCGATCAACGCCGGCAGGTTCATCATCAGGTTCACCAGATCCACCCGCAGCCACTTCACCATTAGATTCCAGGGCCGGACCAGCAGCCTGTCGAACAGGGCATCAAAGCCCCAGGCGTGGTGCCAGAGTTTCCACAGGCCAGCACCGAACCCCTCACGAACCTGCTCCGCAAGCCAGTCACGCTTGCGGATAAACAGCCAACCCGCCAGAAGCAGGCCGGCAATGGCAGCGCCCATAGCCAGAATTTGCAGCAGAGTGTGTCCCGTACTGGTGCTCTCCCCGGGGGCGGTCGGGAAGATATCCCCCAGCCCCGGATAGATCCAGGCGCCGATGAAAGTGGACAGCACCGCCAGCACGACTAGCGGAAGATGATGGGTCACGGGGTTGGTGCCCGGCTCCGGATTGCGGGCATGGTCGCTGCCCGGCTCGCCGTGGAAAGTGCCCAGGATCAAGCGCACGGTATAGAGCCCGGTCAGCACGGCACCCAGCAGGCCGGCCACCAGCAGACCGGTCTGGTCGGCGGCCATGGCCTGCCACAGAATCTCGTCCTTGCTGAAGAAGCCTGCGGACACCAGCGGCAATGCCACCAGAGCGGCGCCACCCACCAGAAAGCCACCGTAGGCCACCGGTAGTTTGCGCCACAGGCCGCCAAGGCGCGCCATGTCCTGCTCATGATGACAGCTGATAATGACCGCCCCGGCCGACAGAAACAGCAGCGCCTTGAAGAACGCATGGGTCACCAGATGAAAAATGGCCGCATCGAAGGCCCCTACGCCCAGGGCGAGGAACATATATCCGATCTGGCTCATGGTGGAATAGGCCAGCACCCGCTTGATGTCCGTCTGGGCCAGCGCCGCAAAGGCTGCCAGCAGAAGGGATACAGCTCCAATGACGCCAACCAGCAGTAGCACATCCGGCGCCAGAAGGAACAGGCCGTTGAGCCGCGCAATGAGGTAGACACCGGCGGTGACCATCGTAGCGGCGTGGATCAATGCAGACACCGGCGTGGGGCCGGCCATGGCGTCCGGCAGCCAGGTGTGCAATGGCACCTGGGCTGACTTGCCAAGGGCGCCACCCAGCACAAGCAGGGCCGCCAGGTTGGCGGTGGCACTGCCCTGCGCCCAGACTTCCGGCACCCGGGCCAGCACCGTGTCGATATCCAGAGAGCCCAGTTCCATGAAGATCAGGAACAGACCCAAGGCCAGAAACACATCACCTATACGGGTAACCACAAAAGCCTTCATGGCGGCCTGGCCATTGGCACTGCTCTGGTAGTAGTAGCCGATTAGCCCATAGCTGCATAGGCCAACGCCTTCCCAACCCAGGAACAGCAACAGCAGGTTATCGCCCATGACCAGCAGCAACATGCTGAACACGAACAGGTTCATCCAGGCATAGAAGCGGGCAATGCTGCCCTCGCCGACCATATACCAGGCGGCGAACAGGTGAATCAGAAAACCCACGCCGGTGATCACCGACATCATCACCAGCGCCAGGCCATCCACCGCCAGGCCAATGGTGGGTTGGAAATCCCCTACCGAGATCCAGTTCCACAGGGTTACGCCTGCCACACTGTCGCCACCGGGGTGCGTCATCACCAGCACGCCGGTGGCCAGCGCCGCCAGACCCACGCTGCCAACGCCCACAATCGCGCTGGCCCGGGACCCCAGGCGACCGCCATAGAAGCCCAGAATCAGAGTGCCGGCCAGTGGGAACAGAAACGAGAGCACCATCGCCATTGCCATCATCCGCGCATCCTGCTGGCTTCATCCAGATTAAGGGAACGGAACCGCTGGTAAAGCTGGATCATCAACGCCAGCCCGACGCTGGCTTCTGCCGCTGCCAGGGTAATCACCAGCAGGAACATGGCCTGACCCTCCGGCTGGTCCCAGGCGGTCGCGGCTACCACAAACGCCAGCGCCGCAGAGTTGAGCATCACTTCCAGGCTCATCAGCACAAAAAGCATATTGCGGCGCAGCATGAGCCCCAACAGCCCCAGGCTGAAGAGGATGGATGCCAGAATCAGTCCATGTTCCATGGGAATTCCCGTCATGGCTTGCCTCCCTGCTTTCCCGGTTTGCTGCGCCCGCGAAGCGGATTGTTGCGACGACCAACATGGGACGCCGTTACCAGCGCTGCCAACAGGAGAATAGCCGCCAGCTCCACCACCATCAGCCACGGCCCGAACAGGGTCAGCGCAACGGCCCGGGCGGTCAGCAGATCGCCGTCAATGCTCTGGCCGATGCCGCCCTGACCAATCAGGGTAAACAGCGCCCCCAGCAGAACCAGCGTCAGCACCGACGGGCCGACCCAGTTGCGCGGATGCAGGAAAGTCTCGTCCCGGTCTGTGTCCCGTCCCAGATTGAGCATCATCACCACGAACACAAACAGCACCATGATGGCCCCGGCGTACACGATGATTTCCAGAGCCCCCGCGAAGGGCGCGCCCAGGGCAAAGAACACCAGCGCCACGGCAATCAACGAGACAATCAGGTACACCACCGCGTGAACCGGGCTCGTGCCGGTGATCACACCGATTGTGGCCAGCACTGCAACCAGGCCGCTGAGGTAGAAAGCCAGTTCCATCAATGCCTCCTTGTCTGATCAGGGCAGCAGCGTACGCACATCCTCCGGTGCCTCCTCGTTCTGCGCCTCACCCTTGCCTTTACCGCCAATGGCCATGCCGGCGACCTTGTAGAAATGGTAGTCGTGGTCCTTGCCGGGCCCGTTGATCAGCAGATCCTCTTTCTCATACACCAGCTGCTGACGGTCGTACTCGCCCATCTCGAAATCCGGCGTCAGCTGAATGGCCGAGGTCGGGCAGGCTTCCTCGCACATGCCGCAGAAGATGCAGCGGGAGAAGTTGATGCGGAAGAACTCCGGGTACCAGCGGCCGTCTTCCTGCTCACCCTTCTGCAGGGAGATGCAGTCCACCGGGCAGGCCACCGCGCAAAGGTTGCAGGCAACACAACGCTCCTCGCCGTCCGGGTCCCGGGTCAGCACGATGCGCCCACGATACCGTGGTGGCAGATACACCTCCTGCTCGGGATAGTTCACCGTTTCCCGCTTACGGAAGCTGTGCATGAACACCATGCCCAGTGTACGTATCTGGGACCAGGTCGCCGGCACCAGCCTCAGGAAAGAGGTTGAGGTCAGTGATCGAATCAGGGGGACATTACTGGCGCCCTCCTGCTCTCTCCTCTCCTTCGTTTCCATAAGTCCTCCTATCCTTCCACCAGCAGCATCACCGCGCCGGTAGCCAGTAAATTGATCAGTGTGAGCGGCAGGCACACCTTCCAGCCAAAATGCATCACCTTGTCGTAACGTGGCCGCGGCAGTGCAGCCCGCAACAGTATGAAAATCATCAGAAAAAAGCCGGTTTTCAGTGCAAACCACAGAATCGGCGGCAGCCAGGGGCCGTGCCAGCCACCGAAGAAGAGTGTCACGATCAGAGCGGACACCAGCACCATGCCCACATACTCGCCGATGAAGAACATGCCGAACTTCATGCCGGAATATTCCACGTGATAGCCGTCCGCCAGTTCCTGTTCCGCCTCGGGCTGATCGAAGGGGTGGCGGTGGGTGACGGCAACACCGGCAATGAAGAAAGTGGCGAAGCCGAAGAACTGGGGAATGATGAACCAGAAACCTTCCTGGGCGTTGACGATGTCCCGCATATTGAAGGAGCCGGCCAGGGCGACTACGCCCATCAGGGACAGACCCATGAACACTTCATAGGACAGGGTCTGGGCCGAGGCCCGCATGGCCCCCAGCAGGGCATACTTGTTGCCGCTGGCCCAGCCCCCGAGCAGCACCGCGTATACGTTGATGCCAGCCATCGCCAGGAAAAACAGCAGCCCGATGTGCATGTCGGCCACACCCCATCCCGGCGTGATGGGAATGATCACGAACGACAGCAGCAGGGAGGCAAAGGCAATAATGGGGGCTAGCACAAACAGCGGCCGATCCGCGAAGGGCGGTATCCAGTCCTCCTTGAAAAAAATCTTGATCATATCAGCGATCAGTTGGAGCGTGCCGAAAGGCCCCACCCGATTCGGGCCGTAGCGGTCCTGCCAGAGCCCAAGCAGGCGGCGCTCCACAACGGTCAGCACAGCGCCCAGAATGACCGCGCCCAAAAGAATCACCAGGGCCTGGAACATACCCCAGAGAACGGCGGCCAGTTGCGGTGTCCACCAGCTCATGAGGCACCTCCCGCCGACCGATCAGGAGCCAGGCTATCCCCTGGCAATACGCCCGGCGTAACACCGGCGGGTATACCCATCCAGCCTTCAGGCCAGCTTTCCATCTCCTGTACCGGCAGGCTCAGCCCTTCAGCAATCGTCAGTGAGTCGCCGGTTTTCACCCCAAGACGCCTGGCGTCCTGAGGGCTCAGAGTCAGGAAGGCCTGCTCTGTCCGCTCCTGAATAGGCGCTGCCCGGCTGGAGGTTTCCTCACCGCCGAAAAGCCTTGGCAGAATCAACGCTCGCAGTGCTTCCGGCGCCTCGACATAGTCACCCGGCTGGCTGTAACGGCCCTGGCCGGGCACCGGCTCGATCAGCCGCACCCCGGGGTCACCACCGCGCAGGTGGCCACCCACTTCGTCAGTAAACTTGTTCCAGGCCTGGGGCGAGTTCCAGCCCGGTGCCCAGGCAAACGGCACCTGCTGGCGAGCCTCGTGGAACCCGCTGTACCCCTCCATGGAATGGGCAAACGCAGAATCCGGGTCCTGGGGTGTTCTCGGCTCACTGACGTTCTGATTCGCCCGCATGGACGTGCGGCCACTGTAGCGATGGGGTTCCCGGGCCAGCCGCAGGCCGTCGATCCGAAAGCCGGAATCCGGCGCGGCGCCGCTCATTCCCGCCAGAGCGGGATGCGCCTCCGCACAGGCGCGGACCGCCGCGTCCAGATTGATATCGCCAGCGGTTTCCCCCTGCCGGTTGGCGCTCAGTGCATGCAGCCAGCGCCAGCTTTCGTGGATTCGGGTTTCCGGGCGAAGGTAAAGGGGATCGTACACCTGGAAAAACCGCTGGGCGCGACCTTCAAGGTTAACCAGGGTGCCGTCGGATTCGGCAAAGCTGCCGGCGGATAACAGAAAATCCGCATGCTTCGTCGTCGCGGTGCGCTGATGGTCCAGCACGATGCGTATATCCGCCCGCGCCAGGGCCGAGTCCACACGACCGGAGGGCAAGCGCTGGTAAAGATCATTCTCCAGGACCACCACCGCGTCCGCGTTGCCCTGGGCCAACTCATCAAGAGCCCAGTCCAGAGGCTGGCCACCCATCAGGGAGAGCCCGGTGCTGTTGGCCTCACGCCGGATCAATACCAGTCCGCCTCTCTTCGCTCGCCGGGACAGTGCCCTGGCAACATTGCCGGCGGCTTCAAGCACCGCCTCCGAGGCCAGTGAACCACCACTGACCACCAGCGGGCGCTCCGCTTTCATCAATGCTTCGGCGATTCGATCTGCCGCCTGTTCGTCCTCAACGGAAAGGCCTTCCGCATTCGGGGAAGCGGGATCAATCCGGTGGGCCACGGCAAAGCCGAGACGGGCAATTCGCTCGGGATCCATGGCATAGCGGGCCTCGGCCACCTCGTCCAGGTCCGTCGGGGCGGGCCAGGCAATAAACAGAGGATGGTAGCGGTCCTGGGCCAGGGTTTTGAGAGCCTCGGCATTCCACTGAGGGATACCGATGGACGCTCCCAGCGCTTCTGCCCGGGCAAGGGCCGCCTGACGCAGGTTCAGGCCCAGGCGGCCGGCGCTCTGTACCGGGTCCTCCCCCAGCACCAGCATGGCGTCGTGCTCCTCAATTTCCCGGGGCGCGGGCGTGGGCAGTCCGACATGCCGCTGCAGGTGGTTCATCAGGTTGAGGCAGGCCTGCTCCCTGGCCTCAATACCAGTGGAGAAGTTGTCCTGCCCCACCAGCTCCAAAAGCTGGTGGTTGCTCTCAAGGCTGGCCCGCGGCGAGCCGATGCCAATCACCCGACGGGCATGGCGCAGGGCGTCACCAATGCGGTTCAGGGCGGTGTCCACTTCCAGGGTCACCGGCTCGCCCCGGGCTTCCCGGTATTCCGGCACCGTGGGCCGGTCAGACCGATTCACATAACCATAACCAAAGCGGCCGCGATCACACAGAAAATAGCCGTTCACCTCGCCGTGATAGCGGTTTTCGATCCGCCGGATCTCGCCATAGCGCTCCCCGGGGCTGATGTTGCAGCCCAGTGAACACTGGTGGCAGATACCGGATGAGAACTGCATGTCCCATTTGCGGGTATAGCGTTCGGAATGGCTCTGGTCGGTGAACACACCGGTGGGACATACCTCGGTCAGGTTGCCGGCAAACGGGCTTTCCAGCGTGCCTTCCTGGTAGCGGCCGAAGTAGACATTGTCTTTGGCACCAAAGGCGCCCAGATCGGTGCCGCCGGCATAGTCGTTGTAGAAGCGGGTACAGCGATAGCAGGTAATGCACCGGTTCATTTCATGGGCAATAAACGGCCCCAGGTACTGGTTGCGGCGGGTGCGCTTGCGGAAGCGGTAGCGGCGCCGGTCGTGGGCGGTCATCACCGTCATATCCTGCAGGTGGCAATGGCCACCCTCTTCACACACCGGGCAGTCGTGGGGATGGTTGATCATCAACCACTCCACCACGCTGGCGCGGAAGTCCTTCGCTTCCTCATCCTCAATGTCGATACGGGTCTGGTCGGCAGCGGGCGTCATGCAGGACATCACCAGCATGCCCTTGTCATCGTCCTTGTCTTTATACTGGCGCACGGCGCACTGACGGCAGGCACCCACGCTGCCCATGGCCGGGTGCCAGCAGAAATAGGGAATATCCAGACCCAGGGACAGGCAGGCCTGGAGCAGGTTATTCGCCCCATTGACCTCGTAGCTTTGTCCATCCACGTGAATCGTTGCCATGGTCCTGCCTATGCCTCTCAGGTTTCTCTCGAATTCCTCTCAGACTTCTCCCACCGGGATCGGATCCGGGTGGGCCTTGCCTCTGGGTTTGCTGACGCCCTGCTCAAACTCGTGTCTGAAATGCTTCAGCGCGGTCTGCAACGGCATGGCGGCGCCCGGCGCGTGAGCACAGAACGTCAGCCCGGGGCCGCAATCCGCCGCCAGTTTGTCCAGCAGTTCGATATCGCCGGTTTCCCCCTGCCCCTGCTCCAGCGCCCAGAGCAGTTTCACCGTCCAGGGCAGACCGTCCCGGCAGGGAGTGCACCAGCCGCAGGATTCCCGGGCAAAGAACTCCTCCAGATTGCGCATCACCGCCACCATGCTTCGATCTTCGGGCACCACCGTCAGCAGGCCGGTGCCCAGTCGGCTGCCTTCCTTGCCCACGGTATCGAAGTCCAGCGGCAGATCCAGATGTTCGGGTAACAGGAAGCCGGTGCTTGCACCGCCGGGGAGCCAGGCTTTGAGTTTACGCCCGTCCCGCATGCCCCCGGCGCGATCCATAATCTCCCTGCCCGATGTCCCCATGGGCAGCTCCCAGAGCCCCGGTTTTTCCACCGGGCCGGACACCCCGTAAAGCTTGCTGCCACCGTCATCCGTGCGGTCACCCGAGAGCGACTGATACCAGTCAGAGCCCTTCAGAATGACCGCCGGCACGTTGCACAGGGTTTCCACATTGTTCACCACCGACGGCTTGCCCCAGGCACCGGACTGGCCCGGGAATGGCGGCTTGGCGCGGGGATTGGCGCGCTTGCCCTCCAGGGAGTTGATCAGGGCGGTTTCCTCGCCGCAGATATAGCGGCCAGCGCCGGTATGCACGGCAATATCAAAATCGAAACCGCTGCCATCGATATCACCGCCCAGCCAGCCGGCCTGCCGCGCCTCTTCAATCGCCTTGTTCAAAACCCGGGCCGACTCCACATACTCGCCCCGCAGGAAGATATAGCCGTAACGGGAATTATTGGCGTAAGCGCCCAGAATCATTCCCTCAATCAGCAGGTGCGGCTGCTGCTCCATCAGCAAGCGGTCCTTGAAGGTGCCCGGCTCCATTTCATCGGCATTGCAGATCATGTAACCCCGGGGCATATCGCCGCCCTGCAGGGTCAGGCTCCATTTGAGCCCGGCGGAGAAGCCGGCGCCCCCGCGCCCCCGCACATTGGCCTCTTTCATAGAGGCGATGATGGCCTGGGGATCGCCTTTTTTCAGGGCATTGCGGACGGACTGGTAGCCGTCCTTGCGAAGGTATTCCTCAAGCCAGACCACTTCGCCATCATCCCGCAGCCGCCAGGTCAGCGGATGAGTGTCGGCATGGCGTTCTGCCTCCGGCTGTAACAGCCGGCTGCGATAGGCCAGCGAGTGTCGCTGGCTGGTAATGGACTGGCTCATGGATAGCCCTCCAGCAGGCCAGGCAGGTCGTCCGGTGACACCGGGCCATAGGTATCGTCATCAATCATCAGTGCCGGGGCACCATCACAGGCGCCCAGGCAGCAAACTGGCAGCAAGGTAAAGCGACCGTCTTCCGTGGTCTGGCCGTAGTCGACGCCCAGCTGTTTCACCAGCGCCTGTTTGAGTTCGTCAAAACCGGTCAGGAAACAGGCGCTTCTGTCACAGACCAGCACGACATGGCGCCCCACCGGCTGGCGGAAAATCAGGCTGTAGAAAGTCGCCACGCCTTCCACCTCGCCCGGGCCGATTCCCAGCACCCGGGCAATAGCGGCAATGGCGCCATCCGGCACCCAGCCATGGCGGCGCTGCACAATCTTCAGGGCTTCGATGCTGGCCGCCTGGGGCTGCTCATAGTGATGCGCCTCCTCAAGCATGGCCGCCTCGTCCTCCGGGTGCAGTTCGAAGCCGTCGGTGCCGATAATTCCGGTGGTCTCTGCGGTCGTTGCCATCATCAGCGGTCCACGTCTGCCATTACGAAATCGATACTGCCCAGATGGGCAATCAGATCCGGCACGAAGCCGCCCCGCATCACCGAAGGAATCTGCTGCAGGTGCGGGAAACTCGGCGTGCGGATACGGGTGCGATAACTCATGGTGTTGCCGTCACTGGTCAGGTAATAACTGTTGATCCCCTTGGTCGCCTCGATCATCTGCATGGACTCCTGGGGCTTGAGCACCGGCCCCCAGGACACCTGCAGGAAGTGGGTAATCAGGGTCTCGATGTGCTGCAGCATGCGCTCCCGGGGCGGCGGCGTAGTCAGCGGATGGTCCGCCTTGTAGGGGCCGGCGGGCATGTTGTTCACGCACTGCTGGATAATGCGCAGGCTTTGGCGCATTTCTTCAATGCGCAGCTGGCCCCGGTCAAACACATCGCCGTTGTCGCCGAGAGGCACCTCAAAATCGAACTGGTCATAACCGGAATAGGGGCGTTTTTTGCGCAGGTCAAAGTCGCAGCCGGTGGCCCGCAGGTTGGGACCGGTGACGCCCCATTCCAGAGCCTGGGCGGTATTGAACGCCGCCACATGGCGGGTGCGGTCCCGCACGATGGCATTTTCCATCATGGCCCGCTCGTACTCTTTCAGGCGCGCAGGCATCCAGTCGAGGAAGCCCTGCACCAGCTTTTCCCAGCCCTGGGGCAAATCCTGCATCACGCCGCCGATGCGGTACCAGGCCGGGTGCATGCGAAAGCCGGTAATGCCTTCGATGACCTCATAGCCACGCTGCCGATCGCTGAAGGTATAGAACACCGGCGACATGGCGCCCAGGTCCTGCAGATAGGTACCCAGAAACAGCAGATGGCTGGTAATGCGGAACATCTCCGCCATCATCACCCGGATTACTTTCACCCGGTCCGGCACTTCAATGCCCGCGAGTTTCTCCACCGCCAGCACGTAGGGCAGGTTGTTCATTACCCCGCCGGTGTAATCAATGCGGTCGGTGTAGGGAATAAAACTGTGCCAGGACTGGCGCTCGGCCATCTTCTCGGCACCACGGTGGTGGTAGCCAATATCCGGCACGCAATCCACAACCTCCTCACCATCCAGTTGCAGCACAACGCGGAAGGCCCCGTGGGCAGAGGGGTGATTGGGCCCGAGGTTCAGGAACATGAACTCGGCGCCGTCCCGCTCACGCTCCATACCCCAGGCCTCCGGCTCGAACCGCATGGCTTCCTGCTCGGTGTCCTGTCCTTCTACGGTCAGCGTGTAGGGGTCGAACTCAGTGGCCCGGGCGGGGTAGTCCTTGCGCAGGGGATGGCCCGTCCAGGTGGGCGGCATCAGTATGCGGGTCAGATGAGGGTGGCCGGCAAAGGTAATGCCGAACATGTCCCAGACTTCACGCTCGTACCAGTTCGCCGCCGGGAAAACCCCGGTCGCGGTTGGCAGGCTCAGATCGCCCTCCGGCAACGCCACCTTGAGCATGACGTCGGCATTGCGGGTAACAGAAAGCAGATGGTAGAACACGGTGTAATCGGCGGCTGGCAGGCCATGACGGTGGCTGCGCAGGCGTTCATCAATGGCAGAGAGGTCAAAAAGCAGATCAAAGGGACCGGACAGGCCTTTCAGGTAGCCCAGCACGTCCGTCAGCGCGTCGCGGGCAACCCAGAGGACGGGCATACCGGTATAGGTGTGCTGCTCGTGAAGCACACGGTCACCAAAACCCTTCCGAAGGTCTTGAGCAAGCTGTTCACCGGTGTCGTCCGGAGTACTGACGGTGTCCTTGTTCATGCTCGTGGTTCAGCTCCTTGCGATCGATGAGGAAGCGCAGTGATGAAACGACGGCGAACTGGGTCAGAGTTTGTCGGGTGTCCTCAGTTCCGTGGCCTGGATGCGCTGATCCCGCCACTTTTCCCGCTGGGAAGGCATATCCGCCTTGTAGACGCCCTGGTCCCCCACTACCCAGGACAGGGGCCGGCGTTCTTCCTGAATCGAATCCTGCAGCAACTGCAGCCCCTGCAGGAAAGCTTCGGGCCGGGGTGGGCAACCCGGCACGTAAACGTCTACTGGCAGGAATTTGTCCACGCCCTGCACTACTGAGTAGATGTCGTACATGCCGCCGGAATTGGCGCAGGAACCCATGGAAATCACCCATTTGGGCTCAAGCATCTGATCGTAAAGTTGCTGAATTACCGGCGCCATCTTGATGAAACAGGTACCGGCGATCACCATGAAATCCGCCTGCCGCGGAGAGGCACGGATGACCTCGGAACCGAACCGGGCAATGTCATGGGGCGCGGTAAACGCCGTGGTCATTTCCACGTAACAGCAGGACAACCCGAAATTGTAGGGCCAGAGGGAGTTCTTGCGACCCCAGTTCACCGCATCATTCAGCACGTCGCTGAGCTTGCCGGTAAACACATTGCGCTCAAGCTGACGTTTGACCGGGTCCTCTGACGGCTGTTCGCCCTTGACCGGATAACGGGTGGTTTTTTTAACCGGTTGATCTGCCCTGGTGAGGGTATAGGTCATTTCTCGCCTCCAGATGCTTCCGGTGCCCAGTCCAGAGCACCGGTTCGGCTGTCATATAGCAGGCCTGCCAGCAAAATGAGAATGAATACAGCGGCGCCCCAGAACCCGGTCCAACCCACATCCTCAATCACGATGGCCCAGGCGAACAGGAAAACAGCTTCGATATCGAAGATCACGAACAGCATCGCGACCAGATAGAATTTAACGGAAAAACGCTGGCGCGCATCGCCAGTGCCCACAATACCGGACTCGAACGGAAGAGATTTGCTGACACCTTCGCTGCGCCCACCCAGCAGACTGGAAATGCCTACCATAAAAGCACAAAGGCCCAGCGCGGCAACGATAAAAAAGCCGGTTGCCCAGTAGCGGACAACAATGTCGGTGACAGTATCGGCCATGAACTCTCCGTGGCAGCCTGGTTACTGCCATCATCAAAGGGGCAGTCTCCTCAAGGAAGACCCGATACCATTAAAACTAACAGTGGATAGTCGAATGCGCAAATTGATGCCTCTGACAAATCAATAACCTATATACCTGATGCCACAAAATATTTGTCGCAGCCTGATTTGCTCATTATTTGTGCTATTTTGAATAGTCCAGCCAAAGGAAATGGAGGACACATCATGTCAAATCAGACTCCCTGCATTGTTGTTGCCTGTGATGGATCAGAGCACTCAATCCAGGCGGCAAAAATGGGCGAGAAGCTTGCTACCGCGCTGAACCAGCCACTCAAGCTACTGGCCGTATTTCCTGGCAGCAAGGCTGAGCGGCTGGTCTTTACTGGCGTATGGCCCGCTGATATCGAACAGGAACAGCAGGATTTCGGGGAGAACGCCTTCAAGGCCGCAAAAGAAGTAATCAACATCGACCCGGACGAGGAAGTTGTACTCAGAGGCCATCCGGTCGAGGAGATCAGCGATTATCTGGAGGAACATCCAGGCGCCCACATGGTGCTCGGGCGTCGGGGCAATTCAATGGCGCGCAGCCTGGTAATGGGCAGCATCAGTGAAGGGGTTGTCAGGCACGCCAAAGGCCCTGTCACGGTGGTAAGCCAATAAAGTCACCCCGAACGTCTACGACGGGGTAACCCTTGAAATCCATCTTTGGGTGCACATCTTCTCATAGGAGATCATTTCCGGATTTCAGAGGCTTTTAAATCTCATGATTGAACAGATCCAGAACCTGATCGACACCTGGACGGGCCTGGGGGTCTGGCTTGCGCTGGTTGCGGCCAGCGTAATCTGGGTGATTCGTGACCTGCGCACGAACAACGATCACATTCCATCCATCATGCAGTGGGTGTGGGCGTTGACCGTGCTCTATTCCGGGCCGATCGGCCTGTTGATCTACCGCTACTCCGGGCGCAAGGAAATACCCACCGACAGCCTGGCGCGGAAAGGCTTCCGCTCGGTGGCCCACTGCTATTCCGGCTGCGGCATTGGTGAGATCCTGGGCGTGATCATCTCGGTCGGCCTGTTTGCGATGGGCAATTTCTGGGCCGCCATCATTACCTTTTCTCTGGCCTACATTTTTGGCTTTGCCTTCAACATCGGTCCGATGATGCAGAACGGAATGTCGTTCAAAGACGCATTTTCGGGCGCCTTTCTGGCGGAATCCATCAGTATCGTGGTGATGGAATCTGTGGCGATCACCACCGATCTCTATCTTGGCGGTGAATCAACCATGGGGGAT
Organism: Marinobacter halotolerans; assembly: GCF_008795985.1. Classification (NCBI taxonomy): domain Bacteria; kingdom Pseudomonadati; phylum Pseudomonadota; class Gammaproteobacteria; order Pseudomonadales; family Marinobacteraceae; genus Marinobacter; species Marinobacter halotolerans. Next base: position 1,064,886 of record NZ_VMHP01000001.1, read on the forward strand.
GCGCTTTTCTGGTCATCACTCTATGTATCGCTGTCGTTGGGACTATTCGCCGCATGGCCCGCCAACCTGTTGCTGATCAAAACAGGAATGAAAGGCGGCATGGGCGACCCGCGGGATGCCGAGCAGTCAGCGCACTGCCACTGAATCAGCTTTGTTCGGCAGTGACTTACCGCACCGGCTGACAGCCACGCACCGCGAGGGCGAGGTTGGTGGTCGCCTTGATCTGGTCGTAATACTGAGCCGCCTTCTGCACGCCCATATCCGCATAGTTACCGGCGGTAGGGCTGATCAACTGGGCCAACTGGGACCAGGCCGTGGCCGACTGGCGATCCTGCTGATAGGCATTGAAGGCCTGGCTGATTTCATTGCAGGTAACGCCGTCACCATCGGTAGCAGCCGATGAAACATAAGTTGAGGTCTGGCAGCCTGCGAGAATGCCCACTGCCAGAAAAAGAATCAGAGTTTTTAATGTCACTGCTTGAACCCCTGCTGATTGGAAAAGCTTCGTGATGAAGGCCTGGCAGGCATCTTGTAACACAAAGGGCACCTGAAGCCAGAAAAACGCGGCGATTCCTGCTAACCTGCGGGCAGGCAAACAAGGAATTATTTATGGCAGAAGTCCCCCCAAGACAGTCCGGCACCAGCGGTTATTCCTGGAAGCTCTCCGCCGTGGCAGCCGTCGCCTCGGTCATCGCCGCGGTGACGACCCTTGGCGTAGTCCCGCCCATCATTACCGGTCTGATTCTTCTTACTGCCGTCGGCTGGGGCTTCACCGCCCGGGACAATCGACGGGCAGCCGCAAAGGATCAGGAAGAGTAACGGGGGCTTGTCACTGAAACACACTCGGTTAAGCTGGCCGTAACTCACCGATAAAAGGTAGGTCACGACTATGGGACAAGCCGCCGAGAAGTTCAGCACTGTCACCCCGACCATTCCCCCGCTGGACCCATCCAATATCGCCCTCTTCGAGCAGGAAGGCCTGACGGTCAAGCAGCTGGAACCCCTTGGCTTTGAAATCTACGGCGCCGACGTTCGCTCCGGTCTTTCAGAGCCGGTCATCCGCGCTCTGGAAACAGAGATGGCAAAGCGGGGCTTCCTGGTCTTCAAACATCAGGGAAACATCTCTGCTGACGAGCTGGTGAATGCAAGCAAGTGGTGGGGTGCAGGCGAGATCCATTCCACCCATGGTGTTCACCCGGCAACGCCAGACAAGAACCGCGACATCTTCCGCTGCTCGAACGATAACCGCCACGGCATTTTGGGTGTCGGCCCCCAATGGCACAACGACGGCAGTTTCGAGGCGGCGACCTTCTCCCATTCCGCCTACTACATGGCCCGGGCCCCCGAACAGGGCGGTGGCACCCACTTTGCCCATCAGGGCGCGGCGTTTGATGTGCTGCCACCGGAAAAACAGGCTTACTGGGAACGGCTGGTTTCAGTTAATTCCACCACGGGGGTCACCCACCCCTTGGTGCACACCCATCCCATTTCCGGTCGCAAGAGTGTTTGGCTCCATCTGGGCATGACTGGTGGGATCATCGAGCGCCTGCCAGAAGAAGACATGACGCTGGAAGAATTACAGCAGCAACCCGCCAGCACCGACCAGCTTCGGCTGCTGAACGCCGAAGAAATGAAAGAACTGTTCAACGATTACAACGACCTGCTGAACGCTTCATTCGAGAAGGGCTACGGCATCCGTTATCACTACGACACCGGCGACCTGCTCTACATCGACAACTGGGCCCTGGCTCACCGGGCCGCACCAGAGGCACACCTGCCCGCCGAACGACAGGGCCTGCGTATCATGGACCGCGTCACCATCAAGTCGCCCCGCAACCTTGCACCCCACTTCGGGCTGCCCCAGTACATCCAGATATCCCGGCCGCACCCGCTGAACCAGGATGGCGTCTGGCAGGCCGGGGGCGTGGGATTCCGCTGGAAAGACGATATCCCGATGCAGAACTGACCGGGCAATTACATGCCGTACATTGCCTTCAGATGGGCCATAAACCCAGGGCGATCCGCAGCCTCACCCGCCCGAATCATTTTGACATGGGGTCTCTCTTCCATTCGGGCGTGGTAGGCATCCAGTCCCGGTACTTCGGATAGCGGATCCCTTCCCAGAAACACCTTGCCAACACTGCGCACGATCGGCAGGTTCAGAATGGCCGCAATATCCGCTGTGGTGAACTGGTCGCCATAGGCAAACTGTTCAAAATTCGAGAGTTTGGGCAACGCCGCCACCGCCTTATCAAGGCCGGTTTCGACCTCTTTCAGCACAGCGGGATCCGGCTGGGTCCGCCCCAGCAGGTTGGGAATCAGCCGGCGGGCCACAAGTTCAAGGTAAAGCTCGATGAACTGCGACAGCTCCTGCACCTTGGCGATATCGAAAGGTGTGGCAGGCAACAGGGATGGCTCCGGGTAGGCCCGCTCGATGTATTCCAGAATTGCACGGGATTCGCTAATGAACCCTTCGGGCGTCTCCAGCGCCGGCACTTTGCCCAGGGGGCTTTTGTCGAGATACTCCGGATTGTATTTGGGGCCAACGCCGGTGTAGGAAAGTACCTCTTCAAACTCTATGCCCTTCTCCAGAAGAGCGAGCTTGGGTACGTTGTAGTAATTGCTGGAGGCGAAACCGTGTAACTTGAGCATTCATGTTCCCTTTATGTTTGGATATTGGCAATTATCTCAGGGCCGCTCGGGCTCGTCCTTCAATACGAGAGTGACCAGTTTACGCACCACTGGCGCCACCACCAGGATAGTGGGAAAGGCCACCGCAAAGGCAAAGGCCCAGGCACTTAACCAGATCGAGATGATATTGCTGACCAGCCCCACGTTATAGATGCTGATTACCAGCGACATGATGCAGGACATAAGCAGTGACATAAAAAACGAAAACGCCGTTTTTTCATGTTTCCGGTCAATCATTTTTTCTCTCTTGAAGACATTCGTAGGACCCCATCTCGAATTCCCGACAGATCCAGGGGCGGTTTTCATAGATTGTGCACAGGAAGGTGTCCCGGTCCAGCGCGGAACACCAACCATCGTCCAGCCGCAGCATGGTTTCGCCGCCCCACTCATCCACCGCAATATGCCGCTCGGGGACGCCGGTATCCGAGATAATCATTACCTCCAGCCGGCAGCAACAGGCGCGGCAGGTCGAGCAGGATACGCCCGGGTCGGTCACGTCTTTCACATTGTCGATCTGTGACCAGCCAGCAGTCATCATCGCGCCCCGGCCGGGTCTTCCACAAACCGGATACAGACCTTCCCCACCGTGTGCCTGGATTCCACATGCCGGTGTGCGTCGCCTGCCCGGGTAACCGGGTAGACCGCATCAACATGCGGAACGAGCTTCTCCGCTTCGATCCAGTCCTTCAATTGCGCCAGATCCGCCGAGCGGGATTTCACGATCACCAGCCGGGCCTGCCGGGCCAGGCCGGTTTTGGCCAGAAATTCCGGAAGAATGGTGGAAGCCTTGGGCACAGTGCTGACGAAAATGCCCTGCTTGCCGAGTTGCCGGGAAAACGCCTTGCAGGTGAATTTGCCGAAGACATCAAACACCGCCTCAAACTGCTGCGATAACTCATTGGCAGCCTGATCCCGATAGCTGTAGGCCGCATCCGCCCCGATGGCTTTTACAAACTCCAGGTTGTCAGGGCCACAAACCGCATGCACTTCGGCGCCAATCGCTTTGGCAATCTGCACCGCGAAGTGGCCTACACCGCCACTGGCGCCGTTGATCAACACCCGATGCCCTTGCTGGACCTTGCACAGATCTCTTAAAGCCTGGAGTGCGGTCAGCGCCGCAAGCGGCACACTGGCCGCCTGATCGAGGGAAATATTGCCGGGCGCAGGGCAAATCTCGTCAGCGTCCAGCAGCGCCACCTCGGCATGAAGGCCACCGCAAAAGCGATTAGTCATGCCAAAAACCCTGTCGCCGACGGCATAGCCGGTGACGTTTTTCCCCACCGCCAGAATCTCCCCGGAACAATCCAGCCCCGACACCCGGGGCAATGGGTCCCGCGCCAGGGTCTTGCTGAACTTGCCTTTGCGCAGCAGCACATCCTTGGGGTTCACACTGCCGGCAACCACTCTGACCAGCACACCGTTATCAGTCAGCTCCGGCGCTGGCCATTGGCTGGCCCACTCCAGCACTTCGGCCGAACCGAACTTGCGGTAGATCAGTGCGTTCATTTCATTGTTATGCGGTAACCGGCTCATCTCGAACTCTTTCCCATGTCTGTACCATTAGTTTTCGGGTCGGCCCCCAGCGGTAGCCTCCCAGCGCGCCACTGCGCTGAATCACTCGGTGGCAGGGAATCAGCAAAGCAACAGGATTGGCGCCGATGGCATTACCCACTGCTCGTGCGGCCTTCGGGGCACCTACCGCCTCGGCGATCTGACCATAACTCGCCAGTGCGCCCATCGGGATCTTCAGCAAAGCCCGCCACACGGCAATCTGGAAATTGGTGCCGGCTACATGAAGAGATAACGGGCCGTCGCCGGAAACGGTATCGCGGCTAAAAAACGCATCAATCACATAACGTGTGGCCGTCAGGTTTTCACGAATGGAACTTAAAGGCCAGGCATTGTGCAGGTCATCAACAGAGTCTTCGACACTGCTGAAATCCACAAACCCTGCCCGACAGACCCCACGCGGGGTGACCGCCACAAACATGGGCCCCAGCGGCGTGGAGTGAACGCCATAGTCGATATGCAACTGCCTGCCCCGGCTTTTGTACTCGCCGGGCGTAACCGCTTCCAGTTGCACAAAGTGATCATGCAGCCGGGAACTGCCGCTCAATCCCAGCTCGTGGGACACATCAAGCAAAGAACGGGAGCTGTCCAGCAACCCCTTACCCCGCTCCAATGTCAAAACCTGTAAAAAGCGCTTGGGCGTGGTACCCGCCCAACGGCAGAACAGCCGCTGGAAGTGATAGGGGCTCAGATGCACATGGGCAGCCACTTCCTCCAGGCTCGGCTGGTCCGCCGCCCGATCCACCAGGTAGGCCATGGCGCTTGCGATTCGGTCGTAGTCTGACATGGCTTATCCTCTCAGCCTGGCTCTGTTCAGTTTCACGGGGCAAAGCCCGGACAGAGTCTATAGTAAAAGGCCAGACGGCGGCTGCCGACCCGAATCTTGCTCAAGTAATGAGGCTGCCAAAAGCGATCAGGCATATGTCCTGGACTCAACCGCCTCAAACACACTATCCACCGTTAACGCCAACAGGCCAATCAGAATTGCCCCCTGCAACACATAAGCGGTATTGCCGTTCACCAACCCGGCGATCACCGGGTCGCCCAGGGTTCGGGCGCCGATGGTTGAGCCAATGGCAGCGGTGGCGATGTTGATGGTCACGGACGTGCGGATGCCGGCAAGAATCACCCGGCCGGCCAGGGGAAGCTCCACCTGCCAAAGCACCCTGAGTGGCGACATTCCCATGCCCAGTGCAGCGTCCCTGACGGTCGGGTCCACCCCTTCAAGTCCCGCAAGGGTGTTGCGAAGGATGGGCAGCAGTCCATACAGGATCAACGCCACCAGTATGGGCGCCTCGCCAAAGCCCAAAACCGGCACGGCCAGCGCCAGAACTGCCACCGGCGGGAAAGTCTGGCCGATGGAGGCGATCTGGCTGACCAGGGGCAGGAAATCCCGACCCACCGGCCGGGTCGCAAAAATCCCGCCCGCAACGGCGACAAACGTGCCGATACAGGCCGAAATAAAAACCAGAAGTACATGGTTCTGAAGCAAGGACAGAAAACTTGCCCGCTCATAAATCACCTGCTGTTTATCCGGCTGCACCCACTCATACAGCGGTTCCAGCGCTGACATACCGGCGCTCAGCGCAAGTAGCAAAACCACCAGCAGGACAGGAGCAAGCCAGGCTCGCATCACGCGCCTGCCTGCAAAATACGTTCGCGGGAGATGACACCGATCTTCGCACCATCGCCATTGAACACGGGCAGTTCACCGTTCTCCCGCCAGAGCATGACCGACAAAGCCAGGCGCAGGCTGTCGTCTTCCTGAACACCTTCCACCCCCGATTCCGGGTCTACCGGCTCCGGGTACCGGTGCATCAGATCCCCTACCCGACGAAGGCTCATCAGTTTCAGGCCGCGGTCCTTTTTGCCTACCAGGTTTTCGACGAATTCGGACGCGGGCCGGCGAAGGAGGTTTTCGGGGGTGTCGTGCTGAATGATGCGCCCCTGATCCATCACGGCAATCCGGGTCGCCAGTTTCAGGGCCTCGTCAATATCGTGGGTGACAAACACCGTGGTTTTCTGTACCTGCCGCTGGATTTTCAACATCTCCAGCTGAAGGTTTTCCCGCGTGATCGCGTCCAGGGCGCCGAAAGGCTCATCCATCAGCAGAATATTGGGATTGGCCGCCAGAGCGCGGGCAACGCCCACCCGCTGGGCTTGGCCGCCGGACAATTGCTGGGGGTATTTGTTGGCATGAATGTCCGGATCCAGATCCAGCAGGGTCAACAACTCGTGAACCCGTTCATCGATCCGTTCCCGCGGCCACTTGAGAAGCTGGGGCACCATGGCGACGTTACGGGCAACCGTCCAGTGGGGGAAAAGACCGGTGCCCTGGATAACGTACCCCATGTTCAGCCGCAGCTGCTCCGGATTCATGGTGTTGATATCCTCGCCATCCACCAGAATCTCGCCGGCGCTGCGGGGCAGCAGGCGGTTGATCATCCTCAGCGTGGTGGATTTGCCGCAGCCGGAACTACCCACCAGCACGCAGACCTCTCCGGTCTCGATGGTCAGGTTGATATTGTCCACCGCCACGGACTGGCCAAAGCGGCGGGTGACATTCTTCAGTTCAATCATCCAGGTGCATCCTATTCCCCGTCATGCTTTTCCCCGTCATGTCGTCGCCGGTTTGGGTCGAAGGCTGGCTGCCAGCATCGTGAGTAATGCATCGGCCAGCAACGCCAGTGCAATGGTGGGCAAGGCACCCAGCAACACCAGATCCATCGCCGCCTGGCCCAGGCCCTGGAAAATAAAGCTGCCGAAACCACCGGCGCCAATCAGCGCCGCCACCGCTGTGAGGCCAATCGCCTGAATAGTCGTGATGCGAACACCCTCGACAATCACCGGCAGCGCCAGTGGCAGCTTGAGCCCGAAAAACAGCTGGCGCTCGTTCATGCCCATTCCCCGCCCTGCATCGGCGAGGCTTTCCGGCACGTCTGTCAGTGCCACGTAAGTATTGCGCACCATCGGCAACAGGCTATAGGCCACCAGTGCCAGCATGGCCGGCGCCCAGCCAATGCCACGAATGCCCAGGGTTTGCAGGAACGGAAAGGCCTCCACCAGGGCGCTCAAAGGCGCGATCAGCAAACCGAACACCGCCAGGCTGGGAATTGTTTGCAGAAAGCTGACAACACCCAGAATGGGCCGGCGCCAGGCCACGCTTCGAATCATCTTCATCGCCAGCCCAAAGGCCAGCACCGCACTCACTGAAACCGCGCCCAGCGCCAGTGCCAGGTGCGTCCATAGCGCCTGTTCGAACTTCTGCGGTCGGGCATTGAATTCCCGGACCAAAGACAGGCTCTCCAGCCCATCACCGCTGAAAAACCAGACCCAGCTTCCGCTGATGGCCAGCAGCAAACCCATCTGCAGCCCCCGCCCCCTGCCCACGCGGCCCAGAACCTCAATCAGCATCAACGACAGGAAAAACAACAGGCACCAGAAGCCCGCGGCAATAGAGGAACGCGCATAAGGGGAGTCTTCCGGCAGATGCCGGGCTGCGAACACTTCCAGCAAGAGCGGCAGGAGCGCCAGGGAAGCACTCACCAGAATCAACAGGGGCAGATAGCGGGAACGCAGCGGCAACAGGGAAAGCAGCAAACAGCCCACAAGCACCGCGGTGACCAGTGACGCCCCCGGCCAGCCAACGGCAGACCAAAGCCCGTAGCCGGTGCCCGGCACAATGCGGTTGGGCAGGATAGTACCCAGGTCCAGAACCCAGACCAGTCCCAGGGCAAGCAGCCCCAGCACCGGCACGACACGGTTAATCGACAAACTTCAGTCCCGGGCCAGGGAATCCAGATAATCGCGGGCGACGGTTTCCGCCGGCACGCCATTTACCGCAACCTGACCGTTCAGGCGCTGGAGCGTTTCCAGATCCAGCGATTCAAAGACTGGATTCAGGGCATCCCGAATCCCCGGGTAGGTTTCCAGAACCTCAGCCCGGACAATGGGCGCAGGCTGGTAGACGGGCTGCACACCGGCAGTATCTTCCAAAACCTTCAGACCGAGCGCGTTCAGGCCGCCGTCGGTGCCATAGGTCATGGCGCCGTTCACATCGTTGTCGTTCAGCGCCGCCGCCCGGAGGGTTGCAGCGGTATTGCCGCCGGAGAGAATCAGCAGCTGGTCAGACTCCAGCTTGAAACCATAGGCCTCCTGGAAGGCCGGCAGCGCGCTGGCAGACTCCACAAACTCGGCACTGGCGGCAAACTTGAAGCGGCCACCGTCATTCAGATAGTGCGCCAGGTCTTCCAGCGTGCTCAGATTGTGCTCCTGCGCCAGATCGCCCCGCACACTCATGGCCCAGGTGTTGTTCGCCTCTGCCGGCTTCAGCCAGACAATGTTGTGCGCATTCCTGTCCAGCTTTGCCGCCTGTTCGTAGGCCTGGTCGGCGTCTTTCCAGATATCCCGATCGGCCTGATCATGGAAAAACGCAGCGTTACCGGTGTATTCCGGGTAAATATCGATTTCGCCAGCCTTGATGGCATTCCTCACGATGCTGGTGCCGCCCAACTGAAGGCGGTTCTCCACCGGAATACCGGCGCTTTTCAGTGACTGCAGAATCATCTGACCAAGCACAGCGCCTTCGGTATCGATTTTGGAAGACACCACCACCGGCTCCGCCGCCATAGCAGGAGCCGAAAGAACCAATACCAGGCAGGCCGCCAGGCGGCGAAGAAGGGGAATAGTAGACACAGCCGTTCCTCTCATTAGTTGTCGAAAACCTCTTTAAGTCTATGGCATGAGTCTACGAGAACAAGCCGGGATTGGCTTTCGCCATTGGCGCTGAATTCAGGCTTCAACCATCCGTCAGCGTATTCGCAAACCCATGGTTCACATCCCGGTGCTTGGCTTCATCGGCGCGCACCGCAATGATCACTTCCCGCAACCGGGCATCCTGGGGCAGCTGCCAGTAGTCGATCGCGATCTGTGGCGCGGGCACATTCTCATACTTGCCGCTGTCCACGCCTTCCAGATATTCGGTGTAGCTGTGGACGGCCTCTTCTTCCAGGTAACCCACGATGCGGTGGGCGGTTTTGTTGGATAGAAGATAGAACAGGAAGAAGCCGTTGTAGAACATGCCCTGGGCAATGATGATCAGGAACCGCTCGAAGGTCGACGGCTTGGCGATGTTTATGAACGTCAGCAGATGCATCCGCTCATTCTCGGCTTCCGCCAGCAGCGTATGGATCCAGCCGTCGTCATCTTTCAGCCGGCGCAGTGACTTCAGATGCTGGATGTTCCCGGCCACCATACCGGGGACGGCCGCCACCGTTTCCAGCACCACGGCACGATGGCCATAGCGGCCGGCGAAAAAGGCATCCGCAAAAAACCGCATGAAACGCACCGTCATGTAGGCGATACGGTCGGAAAAATCCTTGGGCGCAAAGTGAGTACGCTCGATATCCGTGACTACTTTATTCATTACAACTCCTGCGGCCAGACTTCCAGCCATCTGGGTTCATCGGTACGCCAGCAATCGTCCGTAATTCGTCGGCCTTTGGGTGTGACTAGTCATTCAGTATAGTGAAGGTCTGATAAAAACAACGGAGTTCCCTAAGGAGTTCCAAAAGGAGTGCCCCCATGGACAACAACCCCGCCGCTCGCCGAGCCCCAACCATCAACCGCCAGCAGGACATCTACAGCAAAGGCCTGGGCGGCGAGAAACCACGGGTGCCGGTGGATTTTCACGAGCTCGAACGCCAGGGCTGCGCCGCCATGAGCGAGGAAGCCTACGCCTACATCGCCGGCGGTGCGGGCCTGGAAAGCACCATGCGGGCGAACCGGGAATCCTTTGACCGCCAGCGCATTGTGCCGCGCATGCTCAAGGACGTTTCCGAACGGGACACCACCGTCAACCTGTTCGGCCGCACCCTGCCAAGCCCGTTTTTGCTGAGCCCGATCGGCGTGCTGGAAATGGCCCACCGGGATGCCGATGCAGCCGTTGGCCGGGCCGCCGCGGCCGAGGGCATACCCATGATCTTCTCAAACCAGGCGTCGCAGCCCATGGAGAAGGTGGCCGACACCATGGGCGACGGAGCGCGCTGGTTCCAGCTGTACTGGAGCAAATCCGATGACCTGGTGCGCAGCCTGGTCAGCCGCGCCGAAGCCTGTGGCTGCGAGGCCATTGTAGTCACCCTGGATACCACCATGCTGGGCTGGCGCACCCGGGATCTGGACCTGGCCTACCTGCCCTTTTTACGGGGCAAAGGCATAGCCCAGTACACCAGCGACCCGGTGTTTCTGGAAAGCCTGAAAAACCCGAGCCAGCAGGGCGGCACGGCCAGGCCCAAACTGACGCTGGAAACCCTCAAAGCACTCAAACAGATCGGCCAGTCCTGGCCCGGTGGGACTCTGGACGGCATCAGTTCTGGCAAGGCCATGGCAGCGGTACAGGAATTTATCTCGGTGTATTCCAAACCCTCCCTGACCTGGGACGATCTGAAAATGCTCCGCGACCACACCAGCCTGCCGATTGTGCTGAAAGGCATCCAGCATCCGGACGACGGCCGCAAGGCGGTGGACTACGGCATGGACGGCATCATTGTCTCCAACCACGGCGGGCGCCAGGTGGACGGTGCCATCGGCAGCCTCGAGGCCCTGCCGGCGGTGGTTGAAGCCGTTGCCGGCCGAATGCCGGTCATCATGGACAGCGGCATCCGCACAGGCGCCGACGTGTTCAAGGCGCTGGCTCTCGGGGCCACCGCTGTCTGCCTGGGCCGGCCCTGGGTCTATGGCCTGGCCATTGCCGGCGAAGCCGGAGTGCGGGAAGTAATTGCCAACCTGAAAACGGATTTCGAGCTCACTATGGGGCTGTCCGGTTGTAAGTCCATCAGCGAGATTACACCGGAGGCGTTGCGTTGACGCTGCAAAAGGGCCTCTAAAGTCAATTGCATTGCCCAAAATCGGCGTAGACTGGTCAGACATCATGCAAAAGGACGATACCCATGCCTTCTGGTCAAATGCCCACCTGGCAGCGCCACACCAGTGCCATCGTCAGTGGTTTTGTCGGCGACTGGCTGGAATCCCGTCAGAATCCACTCGCGGTGGCCATGCAGGTGCTGGAGGGTGGTCGCCCGCTGGACGTTGGCGCACCGCAGCCGACCATGGCATGCGGCACGCTTTGCCTGTCGATTCACGGGCTGATGGAGTTGGAAACCGTCTGGAAGATTCCCGGCACGAGCGGCGACACCTACGGTTCGAGTCTGTCCCGTCGCATTCCCGGCGGTGTTTCCAGTCTGACGCTTAGATACAACACCGGACGGCCCATCTATAGCAACGGCGAAGAGCTGGCCGACCTGCTGGAGCAGCTGGTGGCGGGCTGGCCGGTGCCGGTCACGCGCCTGATTCTGATCGGCCACAGTATGGGCGGGTTGCTGGTTCGCAGCGCCTGCCACGTGGCCCAGGCTCGTGGGCAGGCGTGGGTTGATGCTCTGACGGACTGCGTATACGTTGGCTCACCCCATGATGGTTCCTGGCTTGCACGGGGCGCCCATGCGGTTGCAGAACTGATGAGCGACATGCCCCGGGATTATCTGCGCGTCATTGGGGAAGTGGTGGATCTGCGCAGCGAAGGTATCCGCAATCTGTCCCGTGGTGACGTGGTCGCCGAGGGCGAGGAGTCACCGCCGTTACTGCCCGGCGTCAAACATTTTGTGGTGTGCGGTCTGCTGGCCCGCGCGCGCCAAAACCCGGTGAATGCCTTATTTGGTGATGCGCTGGTCCACGAGTCCAGCGCCCGGGGTGAACAGAGGTCGGGCTGGCATCTGGCCGGCATGGCCACCTTTCCCGGCGTCGATCATGTGACGCTGGCACGGCATCCGGACGTGGCGAAACAACTTGAGGAGTGGCTGGTATGAATGAGCAACAGGACTGGTGGCTTGGCGTTGCGGATGTGCTGGCGTCAGGTTCGGGCCACGGAGTTGAAAAAATCAAACGGGTGCACCTGGCCATTGCCGACGAATCGTTCCAGGCTCTGGATGTCTTTGCGGTGACCCGGCCCTGGGCGCGGGTGGTCAAACGATCCCACGATGGCATCAGCAGCCTGTGCTATGGCGCAGTGCAACTGAGTGTACAGAGTATCGGCACGGCGCTTACGAAACACCGGCTGTCCCGGACGCGGGTCACTCAGCAACTATCTACCGCTCAATCATTTCAACGATCTCATGGGACGACTGCGCCATCGGCTCAAAATGCGCATGCTCGCCGGCGGTCAGCACCGAGACATGGCGAACCTGATAGATCGCATAAAGGGTAAGCAGGCCCAGAATAACCGCCATATAGAGCGGCATGCCCTGAGGGCCGACCAGAGTCATAATGAAACCCACCAGCAGAGGCGCCACGGCAGCGCCGGCTCCGTGCAACACCAGCATGTCCGTGGAGCCGGAAACCACCTCGTCGGGGTGCAGCTGGTCGAGCAGTTGGGCCACGCCCAGCGGGTAGAGCGAAAAAGACAGACTCCCCCACAGAAAGAACACGGCCATCAGTGATGCATTGCTCCAGGCAAACGGCATCATCAGGCACATCAACGCCGCCAGCGCCGACACAACGATCAGCACTTTCCGGCGGTCCTGAGTATCAGAAAACCGGCCGATCGGGATCTGCAGCAGAGCACCGCCCACAATGGTAAGACTCATCAACAGGCCCACCTCCGACAACCCGAATCCGAGCTTGCTGGCGTACAAGGGCGCCATTCCCCAGAAAGCACCCATCGCCAGACCGGAGAGCGCCGAAGTTGCCACGGCCAGCGGCGCAAAACCGATGATTTTCTTCAGGCTGCTTTTGGCCCGTTCGGGAATGTGGGGCTGGCTGCGACTGCTGATGGTGATGGGCAGCAGCGCCCAGCAACTGAGGATGGCCGATACCGAAAACAGCACCAGCAGCTCGCTCGGGCTCAGCCTGAGTAGTTGCTGCGCAAGGGCAATGCCCCCAAGGTTGACCACCATGTACATTGCGAATACCCGTCCGCGCTCGTGCTTCTCAGCGCGGGTGTTTAGCCAGCTCTCCGTCACCGTCATCAGTGTGACCAGGGACAAACCGTAAAGAAAGCGGAGCGCCATCCACGCCCAGGGATCAACCCACAGGGGGTGCAGCAGCGCGATGGACGCGCACACCGCCGCGCAGAAGGCAAAGGTGCGGATATGGCCCATGCGGCGGATCAAACGGCCACTGATAAAGATGCCGCAGGCGAACCCCACGAAAAAACCGGACATGATTACGCCGATCCGTGCCGTGGAGAAACCGACTTCGTTGGCCGTGATGGCCAGCAGGGTGTTTAGCAGGCCGCTACCGAGCTGTAATAGAGCGACGCTGGCGAGAATTGCACCAATAGGGCGCACAATAGTCCAGATACACACCTCCTTCGACCGGCTTATACGGCGGGATACCCGGTTATCCTGCAATCGCTGCGCCACAGACGACCCGGATAAAGCGGATTCCGGTATGAAAGGTGCAACGAACTCCTGACATGAGTGAAAGCCTTGATAGGAGCAGACCATGTTACTTGCCACTGATCTCGACGGTACTTTTCTCGCGGGCGACCCCGAAAACCGCCTCAAGCTCTACCGGCTGATCGTTGCCCACCCCGAAATCGATCTGGTGTTCGTGACCGGTCGCGGGCTTGAATCAGTCCTGCCACTGCTATCCGACCCGACGATTCCGCAACCGGACTACATAATCTGTGACGTCGGTTGCACGGTGGTCAACGGCAACTCCCAGCAGGCCATTCAGCCCTTACAAGGGGAAATAGACGATCTCTGGCCCGGTGAGCAGATGATTGAAGACGCCCTGCAATCCTTTGACGGCCTGCAGCGGCAGGAAGTACCCCAAGAACGCCGGGTATCCTATTTCTGTGCGGCCGATGTGGTCACCGATGACATGGTCGCCAGGGTCGAAGCCCTTTCGTGCAATCTTCTGTTCTCCGGCGGCAAGTATCTGGATATTCTGCCCCGGGGAGTGAACAAGGGGCGTACCCTGTCACGCCTGGTTGAGCATCTTAAGGTAGACCCGGAGTCCGTCCTGGTGGCGGGCGATACCCTGAACGACCTTTCGATGTACGAGTACGGTTTCAAAGGCGTCTGCGTTGGGGAATCCGAATCTGCCCTGCTACAAGCTACCGAGCAAAAGGCGCGGGTTCTCCACGCCGGCGCAACCGGCTGTGGCGGTATCCTGGAAGCGTTCGAGCACTTCGGGTATCTGGGTCACCTGGGCATTGAAGCCGAAGCGCCGGATGCCATGAGCTCCGGCAAATCGGATCTGGTCATTGTTTACCACCGCCTGCCTTACGAAGAAGTCGTGGAAAATGGCGAGCTGATCCGCCGGCGCCCGAAATCACCCAACGGCATCATCCCCACCCTGTTGAGCTTCTTCGCCGACGGCAAGGCCGGATCCTGGGTGGCCTGGTCCATTGACGACCCGGACCTTGGACCCTTCCAGACCCACACCGAAGTCGATACCGACCGCTATGAACAACTGGTGGCGGCCCGGGTGCCATTGAGCAAGGACGACGTGGAAATCTTCTACAAGCGGTTCTCCAAAGAAGCGTTCTGGCCCACCCTGCACACCTTCTGGGAGCGGGCCACCTTCCACGATGATCACTGGCAGGTGTTCCTCAAGGTCAACAAGCAGTTTGCGGAGCGAACCGCCGAAGAAGCCGCCGAAAACGCCGTGGTGTGGATTCACGATTACAATCTATGGATGGTGCCGGCCTACCTGCGCGAGATTCGACCGGACCTCACCATTGCCTTTTTCCACCACACCTATTTCCCCTCGGCGGACGTGTTCAACGTGCTGCCGTGGCGCCGTGAAATCGTTGGCAGCCTTTTGCAGTGCGATCACATCGGCTTCCACATTCCCCGGCAGGCCGAGAACTTTGTGGATGTGGCGCGCGGTGTCACGCCCCTGGAAGTCACCGAAAAAGCCGGCTGCGCGCCCCGGTTTCTGACCTACGGCTGTGCCGTGGGCCTTGACGAGATGAGCACCGAGATCAAGGTGAATGATCGAAGGATCGGCCTCGGCGCCCACCCGGTGGGGCTGGATCTGAACCGCGTGCGCAATGCCCTGGCGGACCAGAGCGTGATTGACCGCATGGAAGTCCTGCGTGAAGAACTGATGGACGTTCGGCTGATACTGTCGGTCGAGCGCCTGGACTTCACCAAAGGCATCATCGAAAAACTGGATGCCTACGAGCGCATGCTGAACGAACACCCGGAGCTGAAAACCAAAGTCACCCTGATGATGGTCTGTGTGCCCGCCGCCGCTGGCATGACTATCTATGAGGAACTGCTGTCGCAGATCGAACAGACGGTCGGGCGCATCAACGGCCAGTTCGCCCAGGTGGGCTGGACGCCCGTGCAGTTCTTCTTCCGCGCCCTGCCGTTCGAGGAACTGGTGTCTTACTACACTATGGCAGACGTGATGTGGATTACCCCGCTGCGGGACGGCCTGAACCTGGTAGCCAAGGAATACATCGCCACCCAGGGCCTGACCCAGGGCAGTGGCCGGCTGGTGCTGTCGGAATTTGCCGGCGCGGCCGCCGAACTACGCGGGGCTATTCTGGCCAACCCCCATCACCCCCAGGATCTTGCCGACACCTGCTACTACGCTTTGGCCATGAGCCGCAGCGAAGCACAGAACCGGCTCAGCGAGGCGTTCGAAGTGGTCAGCCGCTACGACATTGATTACTGGGGGCGGGAATTTATCGACACCGCCGAACAGCGCCGCGCCACCAAACTGGAAAAAATTCTGCCCATTGGTCACTTCGCCGCCTGAACCGAGGACACCGAACCATGTTGTTAAAAAATGCGGTGCAGCTGATCTGTTACCCGGACCGGATCGGCAATAACCTGAAAGACCTCTACACGGTCGTCGACACGCATCTGTCCGAAGCCATCGGGGGGCTGCACATCCTGCCGTTTTTTCCCTCCAACGCCGATGGCGGCTTCTCGCCGCTGACCCACAAGGAGGTGGACCCGGCGTTTGGCACCTGGGACGACATCGAAGCCTTCACCAAAAAGTACGACCTGTGCGTGGACCTGACCGTTAACCACATCTCGGACGAATCCCCCGAGTTCCGCGATTTCATCGCCAACGGCTTCGACTCGGACTACGCCGATCTGTTTGTGCACGTGGACAAATTCGGCGAGATCTCGCCGGACGACATGGCGAAGATCCACATCCGCAAGGAGAAAGAACCCTTCCGTGAAGTGACCCTTTCTGACGGCACCAAAACCCGGGTGTGGTGTACCTTCACCGAACAGCAGATCGACCTGAATTACGAATCCGACCTGGCCTACCAGCTGATGGAAAGCTACATCGGATTCCTGACCTCCAAGGGCGTTAACCTGCTGCGCCTAGACGCATTCGGCTACACCACCAAACGCATTGGCACCAGCTGCTTCCTGGTGGAACCGGAGGTGTACCAGATACTCGACTGGATCAACGAAGTCGCCCTGAAACACGGCGCGGAATGCCTGCCGGAAGTGCATGACCACACCAGCTACCAGTACGCCATCAGCCGCCGGAACATGCACCCCTACGGCTTCGCCCTGCCGCCGCTGTTACTGTATTCGCTGCTGGATGCGAACAGCGTGTACCTGAAGAACTGGCTGCGCATGTGCCCGCGCAACATGGTCACCGTGCTGGATACCCACGACGGCATCTGCATCCCGGATGTGGAGGGCGTGTTGCCGGACGAGAAAATCCGTGTACTGATCGACAACATCGACGCCCGCAGCGCCGACCCCATCATGCGGCGCTCAGCGGCCAACATTCACAGCGTGGGGGCCATCTACCAGCTCACCTGCACCTTCTATGACGCACTGATGCAGAACGACGACGCCTACATCGCCGCCCGCGCCATCCAGTTCTTCACGCCCGGCATCCCGCAGGTCTATTACGTGGGCCTCCTGGCCGGCTGCAACGATCATGAACTGATGGAAGAAAGTGGCGAACTGAGGGACATCAACCGCCACTACTACACCCTGGACGAAGTGGAAGAAGACATTCAGAAACCGGTAGTCCAACGCCTGCTGAGCCTGATGAAGTTCCGCAGCAACTACCCGGCCTTTGATGGGCACTTCGAACTGAACTATTCCAACAGCTCCAGCGTCGCCATGGCCTGGCGCCACGGCGAGTATTACTGCCATCTGTTTGTGGACCTGAACTTCAAAACGGTGAAGGTGAACTACGTGGATGTGGAAACCGGGAAGACCAGGCATCTGGAATGCTGAGCCCAGACAGACCTCAATCCTCCCGCATCTCCCGAATGCGCATCGGCATGGCATCGATTCGGCGGAAAATAGCATCCAAATTCAGGGTCGGCTCGCGACTTTTGATACCGCCGTCCTTGCCGATCAGAAGGACGCGTTCGTCCGCATCGCTCTTTTCCAACAGGTCCGTTACGTCTTGTGCAACGCCCCTGGTCAGCGCCCCCTGATTCGAGACCAGGCCTGATTCGGTGTTCACAAACCAGATGATATCCCGATCGTCTATACCGGCCTGCGCGGCCTGTAAGGTGTCTATCGCACCCTCTGTGTCAGGCGCCGCCTGCACGAGCACAAGCCGGTTGTTCCATCGGTAATCGGACAGTCGGTTCATATCGGCTCCGTCGGCGGTCCCCGAGATCAGTAGCAGCAAATAGGCAAAAATGGCTTCGCGTCGAAATCCACAAAACTTTGAGATCATCGTTACCCCCTGCGATGCTCTGCCCGGCTATCAATGTATCGCCTGCTCCCTGTTGATCTGCGGCATGGTCTGGTTATTCGCTCTCACGGATGGCACGGACATCCTCGATATCCACCGGACGTGAAAGCACAGATTTATACCGGACCAGATCGTCCTTCAGCATAAGGGGCAGTTCAAGGCCCAGCAAATGCACGGTCGCATAGCGAGAAAAATCAATGTTGAGTGGAACCCATGTCTCGTTGCCTGCATCGAAGATTTTCGGACCGTCAGCGTTACCTACCTCCACTTTGATGCCTTCAAACTTGAACTGGACGTAAGTTAGATCCCAACCTTCCTCTTGGCGGTGGGCGGCAGCCTTGGATACAAATTCCTGGCCGGCCTGAACCACTGACGAAAAGTGTTCACCGGGAACGAAAAGGTCGATGTCATTCAGGTCACGCTCGGAGCCATATCCCTTTGCAGCGAGTCCTCCACAGATTAGAAAGGGGATATTCCGATCTCTCAGTAACCCCACAATCCAGTGGGCCGCTAAATGATGCACGACTCCTCCTTTTACGAATAA
This sequence comes from Marinobacter halotolerans, assembly GCF_008795985.1. NCBI lineage: Bacteria > Pseudomonadati > Pseudomonadota > Gammaproteobacteria > Pseudomonadales > Marinobacteraceae > Marinobacter > Marinobacter halotolerans. Next base: position 1,083,391 of record NZ_VMHP01000001.1, read on the forward strand.
CGCTCCGCTTATGAAAGAACTCTCCCGCAAGCCGAACAAATACAATAAAGCCGCAGCCACCTTATTGCCTACAGTCGCCATCGCATGGGATGAGTCTGTTCAAGCACACCGTTCTGGTCCCAGTCTTCCCACCCGGTAAAAGGAATGGATGACTCGTTAAACAGACCTGGCAACCGATCCGCCCACACCGTTTTATTCTGCTCCAACTGATCCCTGAATTCAGACTCATCCTGATAACGAATGCCACCACCCTGAATGCCATAGCTGACCTGGGGCGCCAGCACCTCAAACCCCACGTAATAAAGCGAGGAATGCATAGGCCACAGCCATTCCACCATATTGCCAGCGCGACCGAAGGGCATGAACGCCTGATGCGGAGACCCGGTGGTCACTGAACACAGGGCCTTTTTACCCTGAAAATGCCCCCGGTTGTATCGCCTGCTGCCGGAGTAGAGCCCGCCGTAAACCAGCACCCGATCAAACCAGCCTTTCAGAATGGCGGGCTGCGCATGCCACCACAACGGAAACTGGAAAATCACCAGATCGGCCCACTCCAGCCGGCCAATTTCCCGCTGAACCTCCGGCGCCAGGGCACCCCGCTCATAATGGGCGCGCTGCTCGGTCAAGGGCGCAAAATACTGTTCATCTACCCTCTGGGAATAGTGGCTGGCGCGTTCAACCGGATCGAATCCTTCCTGATAGAGGTCGTCCAGTTCGACGGTGTGCCCCGCATACTCAAGGGCCTGCTTCGCCACATCCGCCAGCCCGCCATTGAACGACGCCCGCTCCGGGTGCGCCAGTACAATCAACACATTCATAAGGTTTCACCCCTTTTTGAATTCATCTGGGGATAGCCTATGCTGTTCTTAGATGCACATACATTCCCAATATCTTACAACTGAGCTTGCATGAACGAACAGAACATCCGATGGGATGACCTGCAAATCATCGCCGCCATTGCCGACACGGGCACGCTGTCCGGCGCTGGCAGGCGCCTGGGAGTGAGCCATGCGACCGTCTTCCGCCGGCTGACGAATCTGGAAAATCAGCTGGGCGTCACCCTGTTTGAACGTTCACGCACTGGCTATTCCGCAAGCGCCGCCGGCGAGGACCTGTTCGCGGTCGCAAAACGGGTACAAACAGACATCACCGGCGCCGAACGCCGACTAGCGGGAAAAGACCTGAAGCTGTCCGGCACCATCCGGGTCACCACCACCGACACCCTGTTTGCGGGCCTGCTGGCCAAACCCTTCGACACCTTTCGGACGGACTATCCCGACATCAAGCTGGAAGTCGTCATCTCCAACCAGGTGCAAAGTTTGAGCAAACGGGAAGCGGACGTCGCCATTCGCCCCACCGATAACCCGCCGGAAACGCTGGTTGGTCGCAAGGTTGGGGTAATCCGGCAAAGCGTTTACGGGCAGCGACAGCATTGGCAGAACGAACAGACGCCCCTGCAAACCTTAACCGGGCACCTATGGATTGGCCCGGACAACCATATGGGCAACCGTGCCCTGGAAACCTGGATGGCCCGGAATGGACTGGACGAGTTCAGCCATTACCGGGTCGACTCCATGCTGGGCATGCAAACCGCCACGCGATCAGGCGCGGCTGTTGCCGTGCTTCCGGACTATCTGGGGGAGGTAGATCCAGAGCTCTGCCGGCTGACGGATTCCATTGGAGAGTTGGACATTCCACTGTGGATTCTGACCCATCCTGATCTGAGGCGGGTGAAGCGAATTCGGGAGTTTACACAGGTTATTGGGGAGTGTTTGCGGAAGCGGCTTGGTTAGAACCGGGACCAGCCTGGTTATTCCTTTAAGCCGGCCCTGGTGATGGTTCCCTGAGCAACGGCAACGATGCGCTCGCCTTCATCCCCAATTGCCACAACATTACACTGACACACAGCCTGGTTTTTCCCTGACGAAAGCACTGTTGCTCTTGCCAACAGTTTTCTACCGATAGCAGGTCGCAAATAATTGATCTTGTACTCGGAGGTAACCGAATCGCCCAGCACCGAGCCACCGGCATAGGTCAATGCATTGTCTGCCAGATAACTGATCACACCGCCGTGGACGAAACCATGCTGCTGCTTCAGCTCTTCGCGCACAACCAGGCCAAGAACCGCCGTTCCGGGCTCAAAAAGTTCAAGCTCAGTGCCGAGCAGAACGCTGAATGGCTGGCTCTCCAATATCTTTTTACCGAATTCGAACAAGTCACTCACTGCCTTTTCCTTTTGCGGATGTCCCCTTTCAATCAACTGACGCTTCAACGCGAAGCTTTGCAGCAATGGAAGTCTCAGATCGCAAGTTGCCGGCCAAACAACCACGGGCTCACGGCGGTTAACGCGACGAGAGCGTAGTACACCGGCCCGGATACGGGATCCCGCTGTGTAAACACCTCAGTCACCGACATATCCCGAAGGCCAACGCCTACCCCCACATCGGCGGCAAGCACCAGGCCAGCAGCGAGCAGACCGACGCTGAGCCGGAACGAGGGGCCGTGAGAGGGACATAGCCTACGACCCACCCATCTCCCGGCCAGGATGATAGCCACAAGCATGAATGGAGCTTCAATGAGTTCCGCCGCACGAACACCCAGGCGGGGTTCCAGCCACAGAACACGAATAGGACCGAGGAGGAACCCGACCCCAAACACCACGGCGAAGTAAATCGCTGCTACCTTCACCAATCGCACAATGCTCACGTTCGGTTTCCCCCTGGCGCCTTACGCTTGGCCTTGCGGCGTGCCGGAGCGCAGCGTAGGCACGTCCGACAACAGCATGTAGTACTCCTCAGAGAGGACCACACGCACCGCATTCTCTTTGAGAGGCTCTTCCTTTTTTCGCCCAAACAATTTCCTTAGTACAACCTTTCTCCTGGAACCTAACCTAACAGCGATTAAACCAAACGCGTCATTGTTCCAAAACGCGACCTCTTCATAATCACGCGATTCCGCCAAAACCTAGCCCATCAACCACCCCACCGCCACCGCAAACTTTCGTACAGGCACAAAAAAACGCGCCGGGGCTTTAGCCAGCCGGCGCGCGCAAGGGAAGTAAAACCGTGGGTTTATTCGGCCGTCAGTTCGATCACGTCAATGCCATACAGTGTGGTGGTGCCGCTTACTTCATTACCCACCGCCAGCAGGGGCTGGCTGTTCGGGCTCTGGCCTGCGGGGATGAACACGATGCTTTCCGGGCCCAGGTCGCCGGCCATGCCTTGTTCCAGTTGGGTCTGGCTTACGGAGAAGTCGCGGTTGTTCAGGTACTGCACGAACTCGGGGTTCTGCGGGTTGGTGACGTTGTACACCATGATGCCGCCTACCCGCTCCAGGCCGATGAAGGCGAAGGTCTGGCCGTTGATCTGGCCGGTGGTGATGGCTTCGGGTTCCGGGCCTTTGTCGTCGGAGCGGTTGTCGAAGCTGTTTTCGTCGTTGTTGCCGTTGAAGTTGTCCGGGATCAGGTTGGCGGTGATGCGCTCGAATTCGCTGCCGCTGTCGAATACCCGTTGGCCGTCGGCGGACCAGATGGAGAAGGAGCGGGCGCCGTAGGAGTAGAGTTCGTTATAGCACTCGGTTACTGCCAGGGCTCCGCAATCGGTGGTGGTGCCAAGTGTGGTGGTGATGTTCAGGCGGCCAAGGTTGCGCTCTTGCTGGATATCTGCCGGAAACACGCCGGGGGCCAGGGTCAGGTCGGCTACCCGGGCTTCTTCGCTGAAGCCAGCGTAGTCCCGCGCGTCGCCTTCGTTGGCGGTGATGTAATAGGTTTTGCCGTTGTAGCCGTAGCTGGCCATGGAATCGGGCATGTACATGCCTTTCACCGGCCAGTTGCGGATATTGATGCCGCTGTCTTCGTTGCTGGCGTCCAGCTCGTTGCCGATCAGGTTATAGTCCTTGAAGCCCAGGGGCACGATGGCGCTGATAGTGCCGGCGGCGATGTCCAGTTCGGCTACGGCGTTGTTCTCCTGCAGGGCGACCCAGGCTTTCTGGTTGTCGATGGAGACGGCGATGTATTCCGGCTCCATGTCCTGGGCCAGGGTGGCGCCGGGGCCGAATACCCGCAGGCCGGCGACTTCCAGTTCGGCCTGGTCGGCGTTGAAGCCCGCGAAACTGGCGGTGGTGACGGTAGCCGAGGCCACGCCATTGCTCAGGTCAATGATGCTGACGGAGCCTTCCGGGTCGTTGGTGTAGTCGTCGCTAGGCTCGCCTTCGTTGGCCACCAGTACTTTCTGGCCGTCGCGGGTGAAGGTCAGCATGTCTGGCAGGGCGCCGACGGTGACTTCACCGATCTTGCTCAGGTCGGTGGTGTTGTAGAAAACCACTTTGCCGTTGTCCTGCTTTACCGTTGCCTCGATGGCCACGGCCACCAGGTCTCCGTATACCGCCACGCTGTTGGCAACGCCGCCCTCGGCACTGGCGTCGATGGTGCCCATCAGCGTCGGCATGGCCGGGTCGTTGATGTCCAGTACGTCTACGGTTACATCATTCGCATTCACCACGAACAGGCGCTGGTTGGCCGGGTCGTGGGCGACTATCTCTGCTGCCGCTTCGTCGAAGGCGCCGCTGGCGTAGGTGCCCAGGGTGTTCAGTTCGATCAGGGTCTGGCTGGTGCCGGGGGCGCCATCGGTGCCGTCAGTGCCGTCGTCGGTGCAGCCGGCAAGGGTAACAAGCGAGCCGGTAATGGCCAGGGTAAGCAGGGATTTGCGAAGTTCCATAGTCGCCTCAGTGAGTCAGTGGGATGTTTAGTGACTCATTAATTTAGGGCGGCGATATGACAGCTCGGGGTCAGTATGAAGACAGTTTCAAGGCAGGCGTGTTTCAGTGTTCCATAAAAAAGGCGGCCGTATGGCCGCCCTGCTCTCTCGTCACGCTTTCCGCGCTCTCTTCTTTCTCCGGGCTCTTAGTGGCCCAGGTAGCTGCGATACATCCAGACCGTTTTTTCCTGCTCGGAGATGTAGTCGCTCATCAGTGCCACGGTGCCTTCGTCGTCGGCATCGCCGGCCAGGTGCAGCAGTTCACGCTGGCGGGTGATCAGTTTGGCGAAGCTTTCCACGATGTTTTCCATGGCTTCTTTGCCGTCGGATACGTCTTTGCGCTCCGGCACTTCGGATTTTTCGATATAGGTACTGTAGGCGTGGGCCGGGCGGTGGCCCAGTGTTAGGACCCGCTCGGCGATTTCGTCGATCTTCAGCAGCAGGTCATCGTAAAGCTCTTCGAACTTCACGTGCAGTTCGAAGAAGTTGTCACCCTTGATGTTCCAGTGGTAGCCGCGCACGTTCATGTAGAAGATCTGGTAATTGGACAGCAGATCGTTCAGTGAGTCGGCGAGTTTGGCAGTTTTTTCAGTATCCAGGCCGATGAAGTTCTTGCTCATAGCGTGTCTCCTTGACAGCAAATGATGAAATATTGGCTTCTACGCTAACTTAGATTACTGAAATAAGGGAAGTTTAGTTCACCAATACCCCTGATAGTACGGTCTAATGCCTATGCTTCTGGCTCGCCAAGGCTGAATAGCCCTTTCCTATCAGAAATCTCAAAACAATTGATTTAACATTGATTCTCACTCAGCGTCTAATGATTCCAATACCACGTTTCATAGCTACACGGATTCGGAGTCACCCATGAGCGCGCTGAAGCTTTTCATACACAACCATGGCTCGAAGGGAGATCAGTCACTGATCAAAACCATCACCTTCGCCATGACGCACTTTACGGTTGCCTTCACCGTTGCCTATCTGCTGACCGGCGACATCTTGATCGGCAGCCTGATCGCGATGGTCGAGCCGGCCATCAACACGGTTGCCTATTTCTTCCACGAGCGCATCTGGGCCCGCCGGGCCGCCGGGGTTACACGCCCGGCCCACAATCCGTGCAGCCTTCCTCAGGCGCAGGGCCAATGCTGAGGTTGCGGTTCAGGTCCTTCAGCGCCGTGCGCAGGCCCTCTTCAATCACCGGGTGATAGAAGGGCATTTCCAGCATCTCGCTGACGGTCAGCCGCTTTTGGGCGGACCAGGCCAGCAGGTGAGCAATGTGCTCCGCCGCCGGGCCGAACATTTCCGCGCCCATGAACAGGCCGGTGCCGTGTTCCCCGTAAACCCGCAATAGCCCGCGATTCTTGCCGATCACGCGGCTGCGCCCCTGGTCTTCAAACGACACTTCCCCTACCGCAAAGCAGCCTTTGCAGCGCTCATCAACCTGGTCGCGGGTAAGCCCCACGGTGGCGATCTGCGGATCGGTAAACACGATGGCCAGATGGGTGCGGCGCAGGCCGGTACGCACCTCCGGCCAGGACGCCGCGTTCTGCCCGGCAATGTGCCCTTCATCGGCGGCTTCATGCAGAAGCGGCAGGCTGTTGTTGGCGTCGCCGGCGATAAAAATATGGCTGTCGCCGCAGCGCAGGGTGTAGGGGTCGAATACCGGGCTGCCCTTGTCGTCCAGTTCGATACCGGCATTCTGTATATCCAGCCCGTCGACGTTGGGGCGGCGGCCAGTAGCGGCCAGCAGGTAGTCGAAGGTTTCGGTGGTGTCGCTGCCATTCTCAGCAAAGGTGACGGCAACGCCCTGCTCCACCCGCTCGACTTTCTTAACGTCGGCTTCCGGGTCCAGGGGGAATTCCTCGTTGAAGGTTTTCAGGGCGTAGTCGCGGATGGTCTTGTCCTGTATCGCGCCGATGGAGCCGCTTTTGCCGAACATGCGCACCCGCACCCCCAGCCGTGCAAGGGCCTGCCCCAGTTCCAGGCCGATTACCCCGGGGCCGAATATCGCCACGGACTCGGGAAGGTCCTGCCATTCGAAGATGTCGTCGTTCACCACCAGGCGGTCCTTGGCGTCTTTCAGGAAGCCGGGGATGTTTGGGCGGGCGCCGGTGGCGATGATGATGCGCTCGGCGTTCACTTCGGTGTGGTCCCCCACCATCAGGCGGTTGGGGCCAACGAACCGGGCATGGCCCATCAGCCGATGTTCCTCGGGGAAGTTCTCCACCGAACGGACCACCGATCCGGCGAAGCGATCCCGCTCGGACCGGACGCGTTCCATCACCTTTTTGCCATCCACGGTGATGTTGCCGGCCGATATGCCGAACAGATCCCCAAGCTGCATCTGGTGGGCGTTGTCGGCGGCGGCAATCAGGAGCTTGCTGGGCATGCAGCCAACCCTGGCGCAAGTCGTCCCGTACTGGTCGGCCTCGATCAGTACCACCTTGTCGGTGGCTTTGGTTACCCGCTTGTAGGCGACCATGCCTGCGGTGCCCACGCCGATGATGGCAACGTCTACGTCTCGCTTTTCCATCGATATTTCTCCTGATGCTTCACGCGTTCGTGAAAAAAAGCCGGTTTCGACCTATGCTGTCAGACTTTTCATACGGCGGCGAGCAAACCGGGGGCGAACGGATGCAGAATTACTGGGCGGAGTTTCTGACGGTGGCGCTGGTTCACCTGCTGGCGGTGGCAAGCCCGGGCCCGGACTTTGCGGTGATGCTGCGCCAGGCCCTGTGCCAGAGCAGGCGCAATGCGCTGCTGACCGCTTTCGGCATTGGCGCGGGGATTCTGGTGCACGTGTGCTATTCCCTGCTGGGCATCGGGCTGCTGATCCAGCAGTCGGTGGTGCTTTTCAGCGTTCTGAAGGTGATGGGCGCGCTTTACCTGACGTGGATTGCCATCCAGTGCCTGAAGGCCCGGGCCGGCGGCATTTACGTGGACACCCAGCCCCGCGTGGCGCAATCCGGCTTTGCGGCCCTGCGCCTGGGATTCCTGACCAATACGCTTAACCCCAAGGCGACACTGTTCTTTGTGTCACTGTTCTCGGTGGTGATCAGCCCCGGCACGCCGGTTGCCCTGCAGGCGGGCTACGGCATCTACATGGCGCTGGCCACCGGGCTGTGGTTTGCCCTGGTCGCCGTGTTTTTCACCCTCGAGCGGGTGCGCAAAAGCTTCAACCGCTTCGGCCACTGGCTGGACCGGCTGATGGGCGGCGTGCTGCTGTTACTGGCCGGGCAGCTGCTGTTTTCTACAGTAAGCGGATCAGAGCCTCCGTCTGGTCCCATCCCAGGCACGGATCGGTAATCGAGCAGCCGTAGAGCAGTTCCCCGCCGTCGCTCTGGCGGCCCGGCTCCAGGAAGCTTTCCAGCATCAGCCCGCGAATTCCGCTATTGCCGGCATTGCGCTGGGCGATTACGTCTCTGGCAATATCCATCTGGCGTTCGTGTTGTTTGCAGGCATTGTCGTGGCTGCAGTCCACCATCACCGAGGTTGAAACCCCGCCTGCGTCCAGCGCCGCCATGGCCTCGCGGATGCTGTCGGCGTCGTAGTTGGTGATGCCTCGGCCACCGCGCAGTACCAGGTGGGTGTCCGGGTTACCCGGGGTGTTGAGCATGGCCGGGGCGCCGTTTTCGCCGATACCGAAATGCTGGTGCGGGTGGCCGGCGGATTTCATGGCATTCACCGCAACCCCTACCGTGCCATCGGTGCCGTTCTTGAAGCCCACGGGCATGGGCAGGCCGCTGGCCATTTCCCGATGCACCTGGGATTCGGTGGTGCGCGCGCCGATGGCGGTCCAACTGACCAGGTCCCCCAGGTAGTCCATGGCGAAGGGGCTCAGTGCTTCGGTGGCAATGGGCAGGCCCATTTCGGCCAGGTTCAACAACAGCCGGCGCGAGCGAACCAGGCCCTCGTTCAGGTCGCCCTGGCCGGTGCGGTCCGGGTCATACAACAGGCCTTTCCAGCCTACGGTAGTGCGGGGCTTTTCCAGGTAGGCCCGCATCACGATCAGGAAGCGGTCGCTGACCTCATCGGCCAGCTTGCTGAGCTTTGCACCGTATTCCAGCGCCGCCACTTCGTCATGGATGGAGCAAGGCCCCATGACGATCAGCAGCCGCGAGTCCTCGCCCCTTAGAATGCGTCGCACGGCGTCGCGCTGTTCGGCAATCCGGGCCTGTACGTCCGCAGGCACGGGGAACTCCCGCCTAAGCTGCCCCGGAGTGGGCAGGGGCGTGGCCGCTGCGGTGCCCGTGGTTTCCTGCTGAGCCTGGGTTGCGGTCAGCGCGTCAATGCTGGTTGGCATGTTCATTTTTATTGGGTCCTGTTTCCCTGTGTCCGAATCAAAAAAGCCCCGGCTGGGCTGGCTACCAGTCGGGGCTTTTCGAGTCCGGTGGCAGCCTGGTTAGGTGCCGGGCTGCCTTCCTCGTTATTCAGTCGTTCAAGACGTTTCTAACGGCGGCCCGGGCTGTGGCTAAAATAGCCATAACCAAACCACCAGAAAAACACAGCAGCGACTGCAGCCATCGGTTCATGACCGAAAGCTTTCAGTTTGTTCAATTGACAGATCGCGTGTGTTGTCTTCATGCTTTTTAATATAACCCCCGTGTTCGCGGGATTGCAACCGCTTTGGAGAAAGCCATGCGCCTTCCTTTTATAGTTGCGGCTTTGATGGCTGTTCTGATGGCCGGCCTGGCCAACCCTCTAATGGCCGCCCCGGAAGCGCGGCAATACGAATTAAGCCAGCGTTCGGCCGCTGATGTGGCACAGCAGCTCCGCGATCTCTACCCCGGCGATGAGCTTACCGTATCCAGCCAGGGCCAGCAGTTGATCGTGCGGGCCGAGCCCCGGGTGCTGGATGAAATCGGCCAGCTGATTGAAACCATGGATGTAGCCCCGGTGCAGATGCGTATTTCCGTGCGCTCGGTGAACGACAGTATGGGCAAGCAGGGGGGCAGCGGAATCACCATCACCAACGACCAGGTAAATGTGCAGGCGACCCGCAAAACCATCTCAACCCAGCAGACCCGACAGCGTTCGCTGATGGTTCAGGAAGGTCAGTCGGCCCAGATTACTTCCGGCCAGGTGCGGGCCCTGCCCATGGCCATTCGCGGCGGGCGTAATCCGGCGGTATTTCTGGAACAGGTGGAAACCCGCAGCGGGTTTATTGTCAGCCCGCAGGTGATTTCCGACAGAGCGATCGAGCTGAGCATTGTCTCGTTTGAGGAGGAACCAGACAGCGGCGTGCCCGGCTATGAAACCGAAGCCCTGATGACCATCCGCCGGGTAGAGCCGGGGCAGTGGGTATCACTGGGCAGCACGCGCGAGACGGTATCCGGACAGCAGTCCGGCATCGTCTACAGCACCGGCCAGGACAGCAAGGGCTCAACCTCCTATGAGGTTCGGGTGGACCTTCTTTAAACGGGGGTCAGGCGGCAGACGAACAGTGCTTTAGCATGACGCTTTTGGCTTCGTTGATTTTCGCAGCCAGGTAGTCGTTCCCGCCGCGGTCCGGGTGCATTTTCTGGATCAACCGGCGGTGGGCGGCGATGATTTCCTCGCGGCTGGCGGCCGGAGTCAGGCCCAGAGTGTCGCAGGCTTCATCCAGGCCCATCCCGCCGTAACTGGCCGTGGTTCTTCGCCCCGAGCCATGGCCTTCGGCCCCGTTTGCGCCCTCAGCGCCGTTCTGTCCGCCCGACTGTGACTGGTTCTGGCCTGTCATCCGCCGGACCATGGGCATGAATTTCAGCAGCATCGGCAGTTTTCGCAGCAGTGGCAGCAGCGCGGCAACCGCAGCCGTCAGCACATGAACCCGGCCTGTCAAAACCATGAAAACAAGCAGTGCACCACCAACCACCAGAACCATCTTCCAGGCGGCGGTTTTCTTTTTCTCTGCACTCAGGGCGCCCCACCGCTTGAGAATAACGAACACGGCAATGGTGAGGGCAATTCCAAGTATCCAGTGCATGAACTAATCCTGTTGATGGGCGTAAACGTAGACACGTGCCGCTTATAGTATGCCTGTCATACAGCTGCATTACGGTTGTCTGAAACTCGCAGTAATTGTACGCATTTCCACGGACAAGTCAGTGACAGCGTGCTCGCGCGTTGTATAGGATGCTATTCTTTACTCTTTTATAAATTCTGACCAGGATTTCAGCTATGCGCACCGCTTCCCGCTTTGTGATCGTCATCATCGTCCTTGGTGCCGTTCTTGGCGGCATCTTTGGCTACAAGTTCTACCAGTTCGGCCAGATGCAGGAACAGATGTCCCAGCCCCAGCCGCCCACCCAGATTGCGGCCACCGAAGCCATTACCGAGAGCTGGACCCTCGCGGTGAAGGCGGTTGGCAGCATTGAAGCGGTAAACGGTATTGGCGTTGCCAACGAACTGCCCGGCGTTGTTGAAGAGATTAACTTCGAATCCGGCGACACCGTCAAGCGGGGTGATGTGCTGGTGCGGCTGAATGCTGAAATTGACGAGGCAGCCGTGCGCACCCGTCGCGCCGAAGCACAGCTGGCGGCCCAGGAGTTCCAGCGGATTTCCGACCTTCTGCCCAAGCGGGCGGTGTCCCAGTCCCAGTACGATGAAGCCAAAGCCAACTTCGACGCCGCCAAGGCTCGGGTTAATGAAGCAGAGGCGCAGCTGAACAAGAAGACCATCCGTGCACCCTTCGATGGCACCCTCGGCATCCGCATGGTCGACCAGGGCGAGTATATTCCCACCGGCACGTCGATTGTGGAAATCAACATGCTGGATCCCATCTATGTGGACTACACCCTCTCGGAGCGGGATCTGCCCAAGGTAGCCACAGGTTACCCGGTGGTTGCCACCGTGGCAGCCGTTCCCAATGAAACCTTCGAGGGTAAGGTCACCGCCATCAACACCTCGGTGAACCCGCAAACCCGTACCGTGCGCGTACGCGCCACCCTGGACAACTCGGAGAACCGCCTGCGCCCGGGCATGTTCGCCACCATCCAGACACGCCAACCGGCTGATGACCAGGTAGTTACGGTGCCCCGCACCGCAATCTCCTATAACACCTATGGCGACTTTGTATTCGTGGTTGAAGAGAACGACGAAGGCCAGAAGGTGGTCAACCGCCGCACCGTCAAAACCGGTGAAACCCGCGACACCCGGGCAGCGGTGCTTTCCGGCCTGGAGGCCGGCGAAACCGTGGTTGCCAAGGGTCTGCTCCGTCTGCGTGCCGGCCAGCAGGTCGAGATACAGGAAGACGGGCAAGCGCAGGAGGCATCTGAGTAATGCGATTCACCGACATATTTATCCACCGTCCGGTTCTCGCGACGGTGGTCAGCCTTCTGATACTCCTGCTGGGCGCCCGGGCAGCCCTGGAAATGGAAATCCGTCAGTATCCGGAACTGGAAAGCACCACCGTCACGGTGACTACCGCGTACCCGGGCGCCAGTTCCGACCTGATCAAGGGTTTTATCACCACACCGCTGCAGCAGGCCATAGCCGAAGCCAGTGGTATTGATTACCTGACCTCCACCAGTTCCCAGGGCACCTCCACCATCGAGGCCAAGATGGAACTGAACTACGACGCCAACGCGGCGCTGGCGGAAATTCAGGCCAAGGTGGCCAGCCAGCGCAACGTGCTGCCCGCGGAAGCTCAGGACCCGGTGATCACCTCCACCACCGGTGACTCCACCGCCCTGATGTACATCGCCTTCTACAGCGAAGAGCTGGCGGTACCGCAGATTACCGATTATCTGACCCGGGTCGTGCAGCCCAAGTTGCAGGCACTGCCGGGCGTTGGCAAGGCGGAGCTGCTGGGCCGCACCTTTGCCCTGCGGGTATGGTTGAACCCCGAACGCCTGGCGGCGGTGGACATGACGCCCCAGGAAGTGGTCGCCAAACTGCGAGCCAACAACTACCAGGCAGCGGTGGGCAACACCAAGGGCACCTACACCGAAATCAGCATGACCAGCGATACGGATATTGCCGATCCGGAGAAGTTCCGCAACCTGGTGGTCAAGCAGTTCGACGGATCCCAGATCCGCCTGCAGGACATCGCCCGGGTGGAATTGGGCTCACAGACCTATGACCAGTTGGCCCTCTACAAGGGCCAGCCGGCGACCTACGTGGCCATTGAGCTGGCGCCGGGAGCCAACCCGCTGACCGTAGCCGGGCTGGTGAAAGACGAAATGCCGGGCATCAAAAGCCAGTTGCCCTCGGGTCTGAGCGCCCGTCTGGCGTACGACGCATCCGACTTTATCGAGGATTCCATCAACGAGGTCATCAAGACCCTGCTGGAAGCCTTGATGATCGTTCTGGTGGTGGTGTTCCTGTGCCTCGGCTCTATTCGGGCTGCCATTGTACCGTCGGTGGCCGTACCACTGTCGCTGATCGGTGGTGCCTTTATCATGCTGGCGTTCGGCTTTTCCCTGAACCTGCTGACGCTGCTGTCGATGGTGCTGGCCATCGGCCTGGTGGTGGACGACGCCATCATCGTGGTGGAAAACGTGCATCGACACATCGAGCAGGGGGAATCCCGCTTTGACGCCGCCATTCATGGCGCGCGGGAAATGGCCGTACCCATTATCGCCATGACCACCACCCTGGTGGCGGTCTATGCGCCCATCGGTTTTATGGGCGGCCTGGTCGGCTCTCTGTTCACCGAATTCGCCTTTACCCTGGCCGGCGCCGTGGTGATTTCCGGCATCGTCGCACTGACCCTGTCACCGATGCTGTCGGGCAAGGTACTCAAGCCCCACGGTAACCCTGCGAAATTCGAGCAAATGGTGGAGCGTACCTTCAACGGCCTTGCCAACGCCTACAAGTCGGCCCTGACCTCGCTGATGCAGACCAAATCCGTGGTGGTTTTCTTCGCAGTGGTGGTGCTGGGCTCTATCTATTTCATGGTGAACATGAGCCAGAGCGAACTGGCGCCGACGGAAGATCAGGGCATCCTGTTCTATCAGGGCCTGGGACCACAGACGGCGACCCTGGACTACCTGCTTGAGCATGGCAATGAAGTCCAGAACCGGATGTCGACGGTGCCGGGTTACGAAGAAGACTTCATGATCATCGGCATTACCGGCCCCAACGCCGTGTTTGGCGGCTTCAAGATGGCCCCCTGGAGCCAGCGCGAGACCAGCCAGTTTGAAGTACAGCCGAAGCTGGCCGCCGAGCTGGATAAGGTAACCGGCCTGCAAACAGCCGTGTTCCCGCGTCCGTCCCTGCCCGGCTCCGGCGGCGGCCTGCCGTTCCAGTTCGTAATCACCACCGGTAACAGCTACGAGCAGCTGAACGAAGTAGCGGACGAGCTGGTGGGCAAGGCCATGGGCAGTGGCAACTTCATGTTCCTGCAGAAGTCCATCAACTTTGACCGGCCCATCACCCGCATCCAGGTGGACCGGGATCGCGTGGCTGATCTGGGGCTGTCCATGCAGGACATCGGCCAGACCCTGGCCAGCATGCTGGGCGGTGGTTACATCAACCGTTTCAACATGGAAGGTCGGTCTTACCAGGTTATCCCCCAGGTGGATCAGCAGTTCCGCCTGGACGAGCAGAAGCTGAACGACTATCAGATTCGCACCGACACCGGTGAGCTGGTGCCCCTGGGCAGCGTGGTGAGCTTTACCCGCGACGTTGAACCGTCGAACCGGACCCAGTTCAACCAGCAGAACTCGCTGACGGTTCAGGGTGTGGTGCAGCCCGGAGTGGCGGCGGGTACCGCCATGGACTACATGGAGAGCACCGCCGCGGAGATCTTCCCCCAGGGCTTCAGCTACGACTACACCGGCCAGACCCGGCAGCTGGCCACCCAGGGCAGCGCCCTGGTGGTGACTTTCTTCCTGTCGCTGCTGGTGATCTATCTGGTGCTGGCGGCGCAGTTCGAAAGCTGGCGCGACCCGTTCATCATACTGGTGTCGGTGCCCATGTCGGTGGCCGGTGCCATGGCGTTCATCGTGCTTGGCTTTGCCACCATGAACATCTACACCCAGGTGGGACTGATCACGCTGATTGGTGTGGTGTCGAAGAACGGCATATTGATTGTCGAGTTCGCAAACCAGTTGCAGAAAGATCGCGGGCTGAACAAGTTTGATGCAGTGATTGAAGCTGCGGCGATTCGCCTGCGGCCAATCATCATGACATCACTGGCGCTGATCTTCGCCATGGTGCCGCTGCTGATTGCCATCGGCCCGGGCGCGGAAAGCCGCTTTGCCATCGGCCTGACCATCAGTGCAGGCCTTGGCATCGGTACGCTGTTCACCATCTTCGTGCTGCCGGCGTTCTATATCCTTCTGGGCCGGGATCACAACGCCCAGCCCGCCGCTTCATGACGCTGAGCAATCTGTTCTGGATTTTTGTGGCCGGCTTCGCCATCTGGTATTGGTGGCGAAGCAAGGCCATAAAAGATTCGGTTCTGCAGGCGGCCAAACGCTACTGTGATTCCATGGATGTCATGCTTCTGGACGACGCCGTGTATCTGCGCGGCCTCTGGTTCAAGCGCGACGACCGGGGCAGCCTGCGGGTCTGGCGGCGCTTCATGTTCGATTTCACCGTGACCGGTGAAGAACGCTACCAGGGGCGCATCATCATGCTGGGCCAGCGCATCATCCACAGCGAACTGGAGCCCCACCGGTTTGGCCCTTTCCACTGATTCTTTCCTGACTCCCCTTTAAATCCGCTGTCAGCGGCACCTCCCCCAAATGGGCGATTCTTACTTCTGCCCGAATCGCAAATAATCGTTAGTGCATTGGCGACGAAGGCCTCCTATTCCGGAGAGCCAACCGACAAAAACAACAGGAGTCAACCATGCGCAAACTCATCACTTCTGCAGTGATCATGGGCTGTATGGTGCTTGGTGCACCGACGCTCAGCCATGCCAGCTATACCGATACCAGGCATCCCATTGTTCTGGTACACGGTGTGACCGGTTTCAATACCCTCGGCGGCCTTATCAACTACTTTCACGATATTCCCTGGAATCTGGAGCGCAGTGGCGCCCAGGTGTATTCCGCCAGCGTTTCCTTCGTGAACAGCAGCGAGCAAAGGGGCCAGCAGCTGGCCAACTATGTCAACGGGCTTGGGCATTCCAAGGTCAACCTGATGGCACACAGCCAGGGCGCCCCCACCTCCCGCGTAACCGCGGCGCTGATTCCCCACAAGATTGCCTCGATCACTTCGATCAACGGCGTTAACAAGGGTTCCAAAGTGGCGGACGTGGTGCGCGGCATCATTCCACCGGGCAGTTATGTTGAAGGTGGCGCACAGGCCATCGCCAACGCACTGGGGGATCTGGTGAATGCCCTGTCCAGTGCCGATAACCCGCAGAACGGCCTGGCCGCGCTGGAAACCCTGACCACCCGTGGCACCACCGATCTGAACAATGCCCTGGGCTGGAAAGGCGTGAACCGCTGGTCCTGCTCGGGCACGGCAGAGGATCAGTGGATCAACGGTAACCGCGTCAAGATGTTCTCCTGGACCGGTAAAGCCGTTTACACCAACTGGACCGACGTTTCCGACCCCTTCCTGGGCATCACCTCCCTGGCCTTTGGCAACGAGGACAGCGACGGGCTGGTGGGCGTATGCGCCACCAAGATGGGTAACGTGATTGGCACCCACTACGACATGAACCATGTGGACGCCATCAACCATATCTTCGGCGCCCGTTCCTGGTGGACCAACCCGGTCTCGCTGTATCGCAGCCAGGCAAACCGGTTGAAGAATCGCGGCCTGTAATTCACCCGTGAATTCTTATATCCGCAGGTCGCCGGCGCCCCTGACGGGCCCGGTGACCTCCGGTTCATGGATCTGACCGATGAAGTAGACGGTGCCTCCTATGCCTGAACAGCCAACCGCGCTGAAACGCGCCATTTTTCCACTGATTGCACTGATCCCCCTGGTCGCTGCCACCGTGTGGGTAATGACCGAAGACACCCCGCCCGCACCCGTGACCAGTTCCCAGGCGCCCGCGACGGACTCCGCTCCCGTTACCACAAAAGCGGATACCTCGCCCAAGCCCATTACTGCGCCAGCAAACAGCATTGCCTACCAGACGCCGACCTCTCTCGGAGACAAACCTTTCGCCTCGTCACTGGCGGGCACAGACATTGACGGCAGCCTGAAGGCAGACGCGAACGGCAACCTGATTGTGGATCTATCCACCAAAGACTTTTTTGATTACTTCCTGAATACCGTTGGGGAAGTGTCACCTGAGACGGCCCTGGCAGAAATCGAAGCCCTGGCCCGCAACAACCTGCCGGCGGCGGCCGCCGACCAGGCCATGGCCATTCTTGACCAGTACCTGGACTACAAACAGCAGGCCGTGGAACTGGGGCGCCAGGGGCTGGACCCTTCCCGCCAGCAGGACCCGGACTATCAGCTACAGATGCTTAAAACGGCGCTGTCGGACCTCAAGCAGATTCGCCGCAACGCCTTCGACCCGGCAACCCACGACGCCTTTTTCGGGCTGCAGGAAGCCTATGGCGAATACACCCTGGCCCGCATTGAAATCCAGCAGCGGGAGGACCTGTCCGCCCAGAGCAAACAGACCCTGATGGACTGGCATCGCGAGCAGCTTCCCGAACCCCTGCGCAAAACCGAGAACGGCATGATCCGCGAGGCGGAAAAGAGCCGGCTACGTCAGGCCGCCATTGCCGAGGCCAGCTCGCCCAGTGAAGCCGGACAACGTCTTCAGGCGCTTGGCGTGGCGCCGGAGCAGGCGGCAGAGGTTGTCGGCTACCTGCAAGAGCGCGAACAGTTCGACGCCCGGTTCCAGCAATACCAGCAGGCACTGGCCAGCCTGGAAAATGCCGGCATCAGCCAGGGGGATTTCGAGAGCCAGCAGAGCCAGCTCCTGAAGCAACACTTCGATAGCGAGCAGGCCCGCACCTGGGCAAGACTCAAATCCCTGGATGGAAATTCGCCCTGATCCACGCAACGGACAATCGGTTTACCGTTCCGGGGCCCCGTAAGGTTAGACTGCTGAAAACAATAACCCTTCCGGGCAAAAAAACAGATGACCATTGAACAATTGCGGCACCAGCAGGCCGTGGGCTTTCGCCGGCTGCGATTCCAGCCGGCGCTGGAGTCCCGGTACCGGGATATCCGCGATCAGGGTATTCGCGAGCGGGCACGGCCTGTGTCCGCCAGTGCGCTGGTGCTTTTCCTGGTGTACTCCCTGCTGGACTGGGCAATGTTGCCAGACAGCCTGGCCCGCCAGACCGTTTTCATCCGACTTCTGATCACCTGCCCCACCATTTCACTGGTGTGGTGGCTCTCCTGGCAGCCCCTCAGACCCGGTGTTTTTCTTCGGTTCTACGGTTTGGCCTACCTGGTCGGCGGCCTGAGCGTGATCGCCATCATCGGCATTGCCCGTCTGGCGGAGTTCCCGCTGCCCTACGAGGGCATCCTGCTGATGCTGATGTTCGGCTACTTTGCCATGGGCATACCCTTCCGGCTGGTTTCCACCCTCTCGCTGATTCTGGTGCTGACCTATCTGGCCATGGAATATGTGACCGGCATGCCGCTGAATGAGCTGGCCATTAACGGTTTTTTTATCATGACCGCGAACATCATCGGCATGGTGGGTAGCTGGCTCAGCGAACACCGCCAGCGCGCCCATTTTCTGGACCGGCAGATGCTGGAGGCGCTGCGAAGCCAGGCGGAAAAGGAAAGCGAACGCAAGACCAGCCTGATTACCGTCGCCAGCCACGATCTGCGCCAACCGCTGAACATCATCAGCCTGATTCTTGAGAACCTCCGAGCCGATTCCCTGCCGGCGGAACAGTCAGCGCTGGTGGACCGCCTGAAAACCTCCGTGGCCCACTTCAACGGCCTGCTGGCATCGGTACTGGATATTTCCCGCCTGCAGGAGGGTATGGTGAAGCCGGAAACCGAACCTCTGACGCCCGCCCGAGTGCTTGAGCAGTTGCAGCAAACCTGCGGGGAAAGGGCGAACAATCTGGGCGTCGAGATGGTTTTCCGGGATGTCAGTGACGGCAAAGCGGTCATGGCAGACCCACAGCTGCTGCATCGCATCCTGCAGAATCTGGTGTTCAATGCGCTGGACCACAGTGCCGCCAGCCGGATTGAAATCAGCGTTGGTTCAGCCGACGGGCAACTGGCGTTCACCGTCAGTGACAACGGGCGCGGCATTGATCAGGCCACCCGTGCCAGAATCTTCGACCCGTTTTTCCGCACCTGCCGATCGGACGACCCCGGACTGGGCCTGGGACTGGCGATTGTGCGGGAGCTTGCCGAATTGATGGATGGCACCTGTACGCTGGATTCCGATACCGACAACGGTGCCTGTTTCCGGGTTGCACTGCCCGCCTGCCAGCCCCACCAGGTGACTGAAAACACCCTCTCTTTCTCTCCAGACAGTCCACATCAGGGTCTTCTGGTGGTCGAGGATCACGACGAATCACGGCACTGGATGCAGCGGATTCTCAGCGGCTGGGGCTATGACGTGCATGCCTTTGCCAATGCCGAGCAGGCGCTTGAACATAGCGAAGGCCTGTCCAACGCCATTCTGGTGACCGATCTACACCTGCCGGGGGAACCGGGGGACCAGCTCTTTGCTACCCTCAGCCAGCGCCAGGCTATCAGTGGCGGCGTTATGGTGACCGCTGACACCTCCATGGCGGAGGGTTACAATCCATCGCGAAGGCTTTGGACCCTCCACAAACCACTGCAGCCCATGCGGCTGCGGGCCGCGCTTCAGCAGTTGATGCGCCGCTAGTTATCCATTACCTGACGTAAGGAATTCCATGACAAACAAAACTCCGCAGACACCGAGCATCACCCACCGGATCCTCAGGCTTGCCCTGCCGCTTCTACTCATGGTGGGCCTGGCCGGATGCGCCACCTCCGCCAGCAATCAGGACTCGCAGGCCCGGCAGGTCGGCACACTGGAGGGTTCACCGGTTCAGGTCACGACGGTGCCGCGGGCGACCTACTTTACCGGCGAATACGATCTTCCGGCTGACGACATAGGCGCCCAAACCGGGCCGCTGGCAGAAAAGGTGGCCATCGCCGCCGTCAAAAAAGCCAAGCTGGACATTGTGGGTCCGCTGACGCTTTTCCTTCCCGACTGGCGCAAGCAGACCAGCGGGGAAGTGACTATTGGCGTGGGCTATCCGGTGACTGGCTCTGGCCAGATGGTGCCAAGATTCGAGCAGGACATTAAATCCGAATTTAAATGCCTTTCCGTCATCCGCAAGGCCGGCGTCGATAACAGCAGCGCCTGGAAAGAGCTGTATGTTATTGCCGAGCAAAAGGGCATGCAGGTGAGCGGCAACAATCGAACCGTTGTCACGCGAGGGGACGGCGGTTACCAGGTCGAACTGCAGCTGGGCCTGCTCTGACCGGGCGCTTAACCCGAGATCAAACCCAGCGCCCGGGCTTCAGACACGCACTCGGTGCGGTTGTGCACGCCGAGATGAGCAAAAATCGCCTTGAGGTGGGTTTTAACCGTGTGTTCGGTGAGATTCAGCGTCTGACAGATACGTTTGTTGGGCAAACCCTGGGCCAGCAGGGTCAGGACCTCAAGTTGTCTCGGTGTGAGGCCATCAGCCTGGATCGGGGGCTGCTGCAAGGATGGGTAGAACAGCTCTCCCTGGCTGACCCGCTGGATCATTGTGATCAGGGTTCGGCGGTCGGCTGATTTCGGGAAGAAGCCCACCGCACCGGCCGACTTTGCCGCCCGCACGGAGGTTTCGTCTTCGCGGCTGGAAATCACCACCACCGGCACGGGCATGCCCAGCCTTTCCAGCTCGGCAAACAGGGAAAGGCCGGCCTCGCCCTGCAGGCCGAGATCCAGCAGCACCAGTGAGGTTTCCGGCGATTTCTGCAGGTCACTGACCGCCTCGGCTATAGTGCCCACACAGGACACGGAACCGGCCAGCGACTCTTCTTCCAGAATGGCGGTCAGGCCAAACAGAAAAAATGGATGATCATCAACAATGAGTATCCGGGGCAGAAGATCACTGCACCCGGATGACGGTGAGGCAGCAGTCGCCTCACCAGGCATTCCGGTATCCATCGCTTGCTCCGCACGTTCTCTGTTGTTGTTACTGCGGTACCATTAACTATACGGGGCAAAATCCAGTCGGAACGTTGGCTGGTTAACAATTCTGTGACGCAGGTCCGTTATTCGGGCAGACCTGCACACCGCCGGTAAACCCTGATACCCGATGTCCGTTTAACATCTAGAATTTCAGAATTGAGAACCTTCATTTCCAGGCAATTCAGGGCGACAACAAGGACAATGGATATTCAGAACGATCACCGTTATGCCATCAACCTCAACGTGCGGGGCATCCAGCCTTCAGCTACCCTGCGCATTAACGAGACCAGTAACCAGCTCAGAGCCGAAGGCCGGGACATCATCAAGCTGGGCCTTGGCCAGTCACCGTTCCCGGTGCCCGAGCGAGTGGTTGCGGCTTTGCGGGACCATGCCCACGAAAAGGACTACCTGCCGGTCAAGGGTCTGAAAACTCTGCGCGAGGCTATCTCGAACTACGTTAACCGCAGTGAGCGCATGCGCTCGACCTGGGAAGACGTGCTGATCGGCCCCGGGTCGAAAGAGCTGCTGTTCATGCTGCAGCTGGCCTACTACGGCGACCTGCTGATTCCCCGGCCAAGCTGGGTATCCTACGCGCCCCAGGCCCGGATAATCGGCCGCTCGGTACACTGGCTGCCGACCCACGCCGAGAACAACTGGCAGCTGACCGCTGAGGAGCTGGACATCGTTTGCCGGGACGACCCCTCGCGCCCGCGCATTCTGATTCTGAACTACCCGTCCAACCCCACCGGCTGCACCTACACGGAAGACCAGTTGCTGGCGATTGCCCATGTGGCCCGCAAGTACAAGATCATTCTGCTGTCGGACGAGATCTACGGCGAGGTGCACTTCGAAGGCAAACACAAGTCCATCGCCCGTTATTACCCCGAGGGCACGATTGTCAGCACCGGCCTGAGCAAGTGGGCCGGCGCGGGCGGATGGCGCCTGGGCACCTTTATTTTTCCGCCGGAGCTGCGCCCGCTTCAGGACGCCATGGCCATTATTGCCAGTGAAACCTACACCGCCACCAGCGCCCCGATACAACACGCCGCCATTGCGGCGTTCGACGGCGGCCCGGATCTGGACGAGTATCTGAAACAGTCCCGCCGGGTTCTCAAGGTGGTGGGCGAGTACCTGCATAAGCGGCTGTCGGCCATGGGTGCGGTGGTTCAGAAACCGGAAGGCGCCTTCTACCTGTTTCCGGACTTTTCCGGCTTCCGGGAAGCACTGGCGCGGCGGGACATCAAAACCAGCCAGGCCCTGTGCCAGTCCCTGCTGGAAAAGACCGGTGTGGCGATACTGCCGGCCAGCGATTTTGGCTTCGTGCCGGACCATCTCGCGGCGCGCCTGGCCTTTGTGGATTTCGACGGCGCCCAGGCCCTGGAATTGGCCGGCGGCCAGTACGCCGATACGGAACTGGACGAACACTTCGTGGACCAGGCCTGCCCCCGGCTGGTGACCGCCATGGATAAAATCGCCGCCTGGCTGGAGGAGCTTTAATGCCGGACATCAACCGGATTGCCGAATTCGCCGAAGACCTGGCGCGCCGGGCAGGAGAACTGGTTCGTAAGGAGCGCGAGCAGAATACCCTGCGAACCGACTACAAACAGCAGACCGAGCTGGTCACCCATGCCGACGTCATGGCCGATGAAATGATCACCGGCGCTATACGCGAGCAGTTCCCGGACCACCGCATTATGTCGGAAGAGACCATGCCCGACCTGGAGCAGGCGGAGCAACTGGATACACCGCTGTGGATCATCGATCCCATCGACGGCACGGTGAACTACGCCTACGGCCACCCGCAGGTGGCGGTGTCCATTGCCTATGCGGAAAAAGGGCGGGTTCAGGTGGGGGTAGTTCACGCGCCCTTTTCAAAGGAAACTTTCCGGGCCGTTCTCGGCCAGGGTGCCACTCTGAACGGCGGGTTTATTAGCCACAGCGGCGCCACGGACCCGAGGCAATCACTCTTTGCCACCGGCTTTCCCTACACCAAGGACGCGCTGGAACCGTTGGTGAACCGGCTGAATGCCATGATTCACCGGTGCCGGGATTTACGGCGCATCGGCTCGGCGGCCCTGGATATATGCTGGGTGGCCTGCGGGCGGCTGGATATCTACTACGAAAACGTTAGCCCCTGGGACTTTGCCGCGGCAAGGCTGATTGCCCTTGAGGCCGGCGCGACCGCCGGGCATTTCAGCGAGGTGCCGGAAGGCATGCCGGCGGATCTGTGGGGACGGGATATTCTGATTTCTGCGCCCGAGATATGGGAGCCGGTGCGACAGATTCTGCGCAAGGCCTCAGGCTACAAGTAGGTCGGATCAGGCCCAGACGCCCTGGGCCACCGACGGCCAGCACTCTTCAAAATCGGCAGAGGGCTTGCGGGCGAAGGCGGAGCGGATAAACCGCTGAATCCGCCCCTCCAGAAACACCATCACCCAGTCGGCGCCACGAATGGCGCTGGTATTGAACTTCAGCCCCTGGCGGAGTTCCCCTTCCTTGATGATCTGGCGTATCTGGGTTTCCAGCCGTTCGAAAAACTGCGACGCCCGGCCGCGCAAGGCGTCGTTTTCACCCATCAGGGCGTCGCCGGTCAATACCGTGCACAGGCCCGGATTGCGCTCGGCGAAGATCAATACCAGATGCACCAGTTGCCTGAGCCTTACCTGGGCGTCGTCCTGTTCCTGCAGAATGGTCTGGCAGCGGGTGAACACCGCGTCTTCGGCAAACTCCACCAACGCTTCGAACATTTTCCGCTTGCTGGGAAAATGCCGGTAGAGCGCCGCCTCGGTGACGCCCACGGAGCGCGCCAGGCCGGCGGTGGTTATGCGGGCACCCGGGTCCTGCTCCAGCATTTCCAGCAGGCATTGCAGGATGGCATCACGACGACTTGGGGGCTGGTTGCTCATAGGGTTTTAGAAAAAGGTCCCATCAAGCGGTGACGACGCGCTGGCGTAGAGTTTCTTGGGCATCCGCCCGGCAAGGTAGGCGTCACGGCCGGATTCAATCGCCAGGCGCATGGCCCTGGCCATACGGATCGGGTCACGGGCCTGGGCAATGGCGGTATTCATCAGCACGCCGTCGCAACCCAGCTCCATGGCCAGCGTCGCGTCGGATGCGGTGCCTACACCGGCATCCACCAGCACCGGCACATTCGCATTCTCGACAATCAGCCGGATGTTGTAGCGGTTCTGGATGCCCAGGCCGGAGCCAATCGGCGCGCCCAACGGCATGATGGCAATGCAGCCCATCTCTTCCAGGCGCTTGGCCAGCAGCGGGTCATCGGAACAGTACACCATCACCTCGAACCCGTCCTTGATCAGCGCCTCGGCCGCGACCAGGGTTTCGGTCATGTTGGGATAGAGGGTTTTCTCTTCCCCCAGCACTTCCAGCTTCACCAGGTTATGGCCGTCGAGCAGTTCCCGGGCCAGCTTGCAGGTGCGGATGGCGTCTTTCGCGGTGTAGCAGCCGGCGGTGTTGGGCAGCATGGTGTAGTTTGCTGGCGATACCACATCCAGGAGGCTCGGCTCGTCCGGATTCTGGCCCAGGTTGGTTCTGCGCACCGCAAAGGTGACGATTTCGGCGCCACTGGCTTCAATGGCGTGGCCGGTTTCTGCCAGGTCACGATACTTGCCGGTGCCGACCAGAAGCCGTGACTGATAAACGCGGCCCGCTATCTCCAGCGGCCGGTCTTCGGGAAGCGGTCTTTCGGAGTATTCACTCATGCTGATACCTTGAAATTCGTTGAATAAGCGGGTCTGACGATCACCCGCCACCAATTGCGTGGACGACCTCTACCCGGTCGCCATCGCTGAGGCTGAATCGGGGATGTTCGCTGCGGGGTACAATGTCCTCGTTGACCTCTACCGCCAGCCGTCTGCCTTCCAGTTCCATCCGCTGGATCAGGTCCGAGACCGTTGCGCCGTCGCCGAATTCCATGGACTGGCCGTTTACCTGAATCTGCATTTTCTATACCTGCCTTTTACTACCCTTACCTGCCACAACCATCAGCACCCAGCCCACCATGAAACAAACGCCGCCGATCGGGGTGACCGGTCCCGGCCAACTCATCGGTGTCAGCACCAGCAGGTAGAGACTGCCGCTGAACAATACGATGCCGGCGGCAAAAAAACCGGCGCCAACCGACAGCAGT
This sequence comes from Marinobacter halotolerans, assembly GCF_008795985.1. Classification (NCBI taxonomy): domain Bacteria; kingdom Pseudomonadati; phylum Pseudomonadota; class Gammaproteobacteria; order Pseudomonadales; family Marinobacteraceae; genus Marinobacter; species Marinobacter halotolerans. The sequence goes on from NZ_VMHP01000001.1 coordinate 1,108,331, forward strand.
CTGACGCTCAATCCTGCACCGGACAGCAGTGCAAGCAGAATGAGCCCAAGCGAGTGGTACATTTGATAGGTGACGGCAGTCTGGAAAACTTCAAGCCCCCGCGCGCTGACCACTCCGCGTAACCCGTGGGCACCAAAAGCGCCGGCCATCACCGCAGTGAGCGCCAGCAGGCCGCCAACAACCAGAGGCCAGCGAAGCAGGATCTGCCCGGGAACAGGTTTGTCAGGAGCAGTCACAGTGAATTTTCTCTCCGGTGTCCAGGTTCATCATGGTCAGTTGGCCGCCCCAGACACAGCCGGTGTCCAATCCGATAAAACGTTCGTTTTCGGTGTTACCTCCCAGCGCAGCCCAGTGGCCGAAAATAATCCGCACGTCGTCCGGGCGCTGGTATCGGAACCAGGGGGCAAAGCCGTCCGGGGCGTCTTCCGCGGATTCCTTGGCGGCAAATTCCAGGGTGCCGTCTTCGGCAATAAACCGCATTCGGGTGAGGTAGTTGGTAATCGCCCGTAATCGCTCCATCCCCTGTAGATTGTCATCCCAGCGGGCAGGATTATTGCCGTACATACCGGCAAAGTAATCGGCAGCGTTCGGGCCCTTCAACACTGCTTCCACCTCGCGGGCGTAACCCGCCGCCTGATCAGCGCTCCAGACATGAGGCAGGCCGGCATGAACCATCACGAAATTGCGGTCCTTGTCCTGGACCAGCAGGTTCTGCTGGCAGAGCCAATTCAACAGATGGTGGTGGTCCGGCGCTTCCAGAATCTCTTTCAGGGTGTCCTTGTTCTTGAGCGCGTGGCCGCCCATGGCAACCGCAAGCAGGTGCAGATCATGGTTGCCCAGCACCACCACGGCGGAGTCGCCCAGGCTTTCGACGTAACGCAGGGAGTCCAGCGAGGACGGCCCCCGGTTGATCAGATCTCCGGCCACCCAGAGCCGGTCCCGCGAGGGTGAAAAATCCACCTTGGAAAGCACATCCATCAGCCGGTCGTAACAGCCCTGGATGTCTCCGATCGCATAGTCAGTCATTACTTACCTCTTGATCGCCCACTGCACCGGCATCTGGCCTTGCACCTCCGGCCTGTTCGGCCAGGAGATCGGCAATGGCGACGTAATCCGCCAGCGCCAGATTTTCAGGGCGCAATCCGTCGTTGATACCTACGCTGTTCAGCTGCTCAACGCTCACCATGCCGGCCAGGCCCTTACGCAGGGTTTTGCGCCGGGCACTGAACGCCGTGCGCACCACCGCCTGAAGCAGACGGTAATCCTTCGCAGGATGCGGCAGGGTTTCGTGGGGTACCATCCGCACAATGGCGGAATCCACCTTTGGCGCCGGCTTGAACGCGCCGGGCCCCACCTCGAACAGGGGCTGCACGCGGCAGAAGTATTGGGCCATGATACCCAGCCTGCCGTAGTTGTTGTCGCCTGGTACGGCTGCCAGCCGCTGCACCACTTCTTTCTGAAGCATAAAGTGCATGTCTTCAACCACACCGGAGTGCCCCAGCAGATGGAAAATCAGCGGCGTGGATATATTGTAGGGCAGATTGCCGATGATGCGGATTCGCTGCCCGTTCTCCACCAGCTGGCCAAAATCGAACTTCAGTGCGTCGGCTTCGTGGATGCGGAAATCCGGGTAATTGAAAAACTTGGTGCGCAGCACGGGAATCAGATCCCTATCCAGCTCGACCACCTGAAGCCGGCCATTCACCGCCAGCATTTCTTCGGTCAACGCCCCGAGGCCCGGGCCGATTTCCACAAGGGCATCGTCCGGCTTCGGATTGATGGCGCGGATAATGCGCTCGATCACGCCGGGATCGTGCAGAAAGTTCTGGCCAAATCGTTTTCTGGCTTTGTGGCCTGATTGAGGGCGGCCGGGTTTATTGCTCACACACTGCTCGCTTGTTTTGAATGGAACACGCTTTAATTCAGACCCTTCTGACATCGGGTCATATGCTCGCCGACCCGGACGGCCTGCCTCAGGCTGCCCACATCGGCGCGGCCGGTGCCGGCCAGATCCAGTGCTGTACCGTGATCCACCGAGGTTCTGACAATCGGCAACCCCAACGTGATGTTCACTGCCCGGCCGAAGCCCTGGAACTTCAGTACCGGCAATCCCTGGTCGTGGTACATCGCCAGGGCGACATCGGCGTTGTCCAACCAGTGGGGCGTAAACAGGGTATCGGCGGGCAGCGGGCCGGTCAGGGTCATGCCCTCACCGCGGAGCGACTCCAGAGTGGGCTCGATGATATCCAGTTCTTCCCGCCCCAGATGGCCGCCTTCACCGGCGTGGGGATTCAGGCCGGCCACCAGAATGCGTGGCTGCTGCACGCCGAAGAACCGTTTCAGGTCCTGATTGAGGATGCGCGTTACCTGGGTCAGGCGTTCCGGTGTGATGGCCCGGGGCACCTCACTCAGGGGTAAGTGAGTGGTCACCAGGGCAACCCTGAGCTCATCCGTGGCCAGCATCATTACGACGCGCTCAACGCCGCACATCGCCTGCAGAAATTCGGTGTGGCCACTGAATTCGATGCCCGCGTCGTTGATAACACCCTTGTGCACCGGTGCGGTGACCATTCCGTCGAACAGCCCCTCCATGCAGCCGCGGGTCGCGACGGTCAGCGTGTCCAGGACGTACGCGCTGTTGGCCGGGTCAAGCTTGCCGGCTTCGGTGGTTGCAAGGCCGTCCACATGGTAGACAGAAAGCTTTCCGGGCGCGGTCTCGGCGGCGGTACCCGGCATCCAGTCCTGCAGCGTGATACCCAGCCCGAGCAGACGGTTGCGCGCTTCCAACAGGGGTTTGCTGGCAACCGCTACCAGTCCCGCAGAACGTTGCTCAGCGGCAAGCTGAAGGCAGAGCTCGGGACCAATGCCGGCGGGTTCGCCGGGGGTCAGTGCCAGGGTCACCGTTGTTGTCATGACGCGGCAGGATCGTCGTTCTTGAATTCTATGAAGGCTTCGTCGCGAATTTCCCGCAGCCAGTTCTGGAGTTCAATATCGAACTTGCGGCGATAGATAGCTTCGCGGGCCTCCGCCCGTTTTACATCATTGGTGACATCCAGCTGTCTGCGTTCCTGCACCTGCAGAATGTGCCAGCCAAACTGTGAACGGAACGGGCCTTTCAGCTCGCCCACTTCGGCGTTCATCATGGCATCCTCGAACTGCGGCACCATCTGGCCGGGGCCAACCCAGCCCAGGTTTCCGCCGTCGGAGCCGGAAATCGGATCGTCCGATTCGGCCTTGGCCAGAGCCGCAAAGGACGCGCCTTCCTGAAGCCGTTTGTAAATTGCACGGATCTGTTCCTCGGCCTGCTGATCGCTGGTGGTTTCATCCGTCCGGACCAGGATATGACGGACCCGGGACTGCTCCACCATCTGGGCACTGTTGCCGCCACGTTTGTCCAGCACCGCCACCAGATGGAAGCCACTGCTGTTTTCCAGTACCGGCGACACTTCACCGACCGCCATTTCCGGCACCACATCGGCGACCAGTGACGGCAGCTGGCCTTCACTGCGCCAGCCCATGTTGCCGCCTTCCAGGGCGTTGCTGGCATCGGATTCGGCAACGGCCACCGAGCGGAAGTCACGGCCGTCCAGGATCTGCTGCCGCAGGTCTTCAATTTCCTGACGGGCGGCGGCCACTTCCTGCTCATCGTTGGGGTTTTCCACTTCCACGAGAATCCGCGCCAGCTCGTACTCAGCGTTGGTTCGAGACTGGCCCGAGGTGGCCTCCAGGTAATTATCCACTTCCCGGTCGGTCACGCGGACACGGCTGCCCACCTGGCGCTGCTGCACCCGGCTGGTCAGCATCTCATTGCGAATCTGCTCGCGGGCTTCCTGATAGCTCACACCTTCACGCGCCAGCTGGTTCTCGAACTGGGACAGGGTCATGTTGTTGCTTCGGGCGATCGACGCAATGGTTTCGTTCAACTCGTTGTCGCTGATTCTCATGCCGATCCGGTCCGCCAGCTGAAGCTGGATGGATTCGGTGATCAGCTGGTCCAGAACCCGCTCTTCCAGCACCGATCGCGGTGGCAGGCTGGTACCCTGGGCCCGCAGACGACCGACGATGGTGTTGATGCGCGCATCAAGCTCGGACTGCAGAATAACGGACTCGTTGACGACCGCGACTACCTGATCCAGCAGCTTGCGCTCCGCCTGAACCGCTACCGACATCATCACAGCCATCATTAACACCATGGCCTTTGCGCATTGGCGAAGGTTCGCCCTCATAATCACCTCTGTATGGAAAACCCGGCGGACATCAGTGCCCAGCCGGAAGAATCTGCTTGTCATCTCAACGCTCGCCGAAGCGGCGGCGCTCTCGTTCATCGAAGCCCACGATGGCTTCGGAGATCTCCTCTGACGATCCGCCGCTGCCACCCAGGCCTTTCAGTTCAACCCGGAAAAGCACCCGGTTTTCAAGTTGTTGCTCGTCAGTCAGGTAGTTCTGATGAACCAGCTGTACGCTCCAGCAGCAGTTATTGTATTCCAATCCTGCCAGCGACCCTACGGTGCGGTCGAGCTGGGAATCATACGCCCAGCGGCCGATCAGACTAACACGGTCTGTGACAGGCACAACGCCGCCAATATCCGTCTGTTCGAATTCATTCCGGCGGTAACTGTGGCCAACACTGGCCAGATAGCGGTATTCCTCCGAGTGAAACACCAGCTGACTGCGGCTCTGTTCGGTTTTGCTGGTTTCCGGATCCCACAGGCCGGAAGTGCGAATCTCCAGACCGGCTATAGGTCGCAGCACCATTTCCCCCGCCAGCGGCGAATCGCTGCGGTCAGATGCGCCCTCGCCGGCCAGCGTAACCTCGCGGTCTTCGAAGTACTGCACCTGGCCCAGGCTGACGCTCGCCCGTTCCAGCCCCGTGACCAGATCATAGAACCGGCTGGTCACAGCCATCGCCAGTTTGTTGGTATCCCCCACCCGATCGCCACCATAGAAGCGGTTTCTGCGGAAAAGTTCATCGAAACTGAATGGGCGCAGGGCGGTGTCGAAATCCGGAATCCGCGACTGGTTCGCCTTGGCGTCGGCCCAGGCGTAGTAAAGGCGCGGTTCCAGGGTTTGGGCGTATGGCACATCAAACAGGGTTGAGCGGCGGTCAAAATACAGCCCGGAATCCCATTCCGCCACGGGCACGGAACGGTCAAAGTCACCGTCGCCGAGGCCGTAGTCCTCAAGACTGTAGCGGGTGTAGTCCACCGCCACTGACGGACGCACATAGCCCCAGACAGACCGCAGGGGCAACGCCAGTTCGGGGATGGCCCGCAGGCGGTGCCCGTTGGCCTGTTCCAGACCGGTAAGGGTGTCGTTGTCGCGGTAGAAGAAAGTGTACTGGCTATCAAGCCCGAGGGTCACCGGCCCCAGATCACCGACACCCCTGTACTGGATATTTGGCAACTGGGAATAGGGCCGGTCGGCTTCGGCAATGAAATCACTGATGGTTTGATAGCCGCTCAGGTAGGCGTCCAGTTGCTGGTTCTCGCCCAGGTAACGAACGCCGCCCCGGCGCTGCAAGTGGGTGGCCTGACTGATACTCAGGCTGCGGTTCAGGTCGCTCAGGTAATCATTGTCGCTGACGGCGGAATAATCCCCGTACCCGATCCAGTACTCATTGAAGGTTGCCTGGGTACTGAAATCCACGCCCCAGCGCTCGCCGTCCGCGCCCGGCTCGTTGTCGGCGTACGCCTGGTCGTTACCGGCGTAGCCAAACTGGAGTTCGGACTGCCCGTACTGGCTCAGGTAGCGGCCTTCCATTTCGGTGAACAGCCCCCGGCCGTTGATAAACTGGGGGGTGACGGTAGCGTCGTAGTTGGGGCCCAGGTTGAGATAGTAGGGTACCGAAAGAAAACCGCCGCTACCGGCACTGGACGACCCGAAGGCCGGATACAGGAAACCGGATTTGCGGCGCTCGTCAATGGGAAAGCTGAGGTAGGGCCAGTAGAACACCGGAACGTCTTTTACCCGCAGACGCATATGTTTCGCCGTGCCCACACCCTCGCCCTGATCAAGCTTGATGTCAGAGGCAACGATGGACCAGTCGTTCTGCCCCGGCGCACAGGTGGTCAGCTCGCCCTGCTCAACCCGCACTATGTTGTCAGCGGTTCTGACCAGTTCATCGGCAGCGCCCCGCATCTCGGCCCCATGCAGCAGGAAGGTTGCCGAGCGGATATCCAGATAGCCAGTGTTGGCGTTGTAACTGGCTCGATCGCCGGTCAGCAGAAAACCGTCGCCACGGCTGGTGAGCGGGCCCTGAATCGCCACCTCGCCCGACGCCTGGCTGTAGCGGGCCTGGGCACCGGTGACGGTGAACGGGCCCTGCTGGATGCGCACGTCGCCTTCAAGGAATAGCTCGGAGTCGATTTCGTAGCGGGCTTCCAGGCCGCTGGCGGTCAGCGGCTGGCTTTCCATCGAGCCAGCAGCGCCTGATGCGTTGTCGCCCGGCGTCGAGGGCAGGTACCCACCCGCGCAGAAAGATGGCAGACGCTGTGCCACGTCCGATGGCAACTGGGCCCTGGGACGCCAGTCAATCTCTGCCGCGGTTGGTGGCTCTTGCGCCAGCGCCGGCGACACGGTAAACAACCAGACACCGCCCGCCAGTGCTGCACACCAGCCCTTCCGGGGCAGCTGCAATCGGCTGGGCAAAATGTGCAGCTTCAGTCGGGCTGACACGGTCTGGAGATCCTGTGCTGATAGGCGATTAACGCGGCCTAGTTTACACGGCGGCCGGTGCCTTGTTAACGGAAACAGTGGGCCGGCGGTGGTGACAGCAATTGTGATTTAACCTCCCGCTTCAGATCTGCTAAGTTTTGAACCTTGCATCTGGACGATCACGCCCACATGTCTGGCATCAACGTTATTTTCCCGCTTACTTCAGGAATCTTTCCGGCCCCATGGACAATCGTCTGCAAACCCTCACCCAATGGGTAAAACAGTTTCCCGGCTTTGAAATGGCCGATCCGCAGCCGGTTTCCGGCGATGCCAGCTTTCGCCGGTATTTCCGGGTGCACGGCAAGCCGGAGGGTCGAAACGAGGCGCAGCCGTTTATAGTGATGGACGCACCGCCAGAGCATGAAGACTGCCGCCCCTTTGTCGCTATTGCGAAGCACTGGCGATCCCAGGGCGTCGCGGTGCCGGAAATACTGAACCAGGATCTGGACCAGGGCCTGCTTCTGCTGGAGGATTTTGGCGACACCCTGATGCTGGGCGCACTGACTGAAGCCAACGCCGACGCGCTATACAAAGGGGCACTGGACGAGTTGCTGGCGATCCAGCAGGCCACATCCGCCCCGGACTACCCTTTACCGCCTTATGACGCCCAGCTGCTTGACCGGGAAATGGCGCTCTTCCCCGACTGGCTGCTGACGCAAAAGTTGGGGCTGACCCTGGACAACAGCGAGCGGGCGCTGCTGGACACCACCTTTGCGTTCTTGCGGGAAAGCGCGCTGGCCCAGCCCACGGTAACCGTTCACCGGGACTATCACTCCCGCAACCTGCTGGTTCGTCCGGGAACCGACCTCCCCGGCGTGATTGATTTCCAGGATGCGGTCTGCGGACCGGTGACCTACGATCTGGTATCCCTGCTGAAAGACTGCTACATCAACTGGCCAACCGCCCGAGTGCAACAATGGCAGGAAGAGTTCCGCCAGCAGTCGCGCAGCGCCGGCGTTCACAACGCAGACCCGGACACCTTCCATCAATGGTTCGAGCTGATGGGCATGCAACGGCACCTGAAGGCCGCTGGCATTTTCGCCCGGCTGGATATCCGCGATGGCAAGCCCGGCTACCTTGGCGACATTCCCCGCACCGTCTGTTACCTGGTGCATGCCAGTGGCCAGCAACCGGCGCTGAGACACTTCCACGAGTGGCTGACCGACCGGGTGCTGCCGGCCATTGAAGAAACCATCGGTTCCGTGGAGACCCGCCACCTGTGAAAGCCATGATTCTTGCGGCGGGTAAAGGCGAACGCATGCGGCCGCTGACGCTGACCACGCCAAAACCTATGCTCCGCGCCGGGGGCAAGCCGCTGATCGTGCACCATCTGGAAAATCTTCAGCGTGCAGGTTTCCGGGAGCTCGTGATAAATCATGCCTGGCTGGGCACACAGATCGAGGAAGCGCTGGGCGATGGCAATGAATTCGGCGTCCGCATTACCTACTCGGCCGAGGGCGAACCGCTGGAAACAGCGGGCGGAATCGTCAAAGCCCTGCCCCTGCTCACCGAATCCGGCGACGACTGGTTTGCGGTGATCAATGGCGATATCTGGTGCGACTTCGATCCTGGCAATCTGACACCGCCCGCAGGTGCAGATGCATTGCTAGTGCTCACCGACAATCCAGAGCACAACCCACAGGGCGATTTCAGCCTGGATGAACAGGGCCGCGTGGTTAAGGACGGCGCCGAAAAACTCACGTTCACCGGCATCAGCCTGCTCCATCGTCGACTGTTTGACGGACTGGAAGCGGGCCCGCTGAAACTGGCGCCGATCCTTCATGAGGCCATTGCCAGGGGCCGGGTGCGGGGTATTCACCATACCGGCCAGTGGATGGATATCGGAACGCCGGACCGGCTAAAGGAACTGGATACGCTTCTGGCACGGGGAAAGGCCTGAACCATGGCATCTAAAACGCCGGACAACACATTGCCTCGTCGCATGGAAGCCGAATTCACCAGCCTGCTGGGTGAGCTGTCTGCCTGCGGCCACCAGGCCAGCGAACTGATGGTTCGCACCCGGCTGCCGGGTTGGTGCCGCCGCAGTCTGTTTTTCTTTCTGGGCTACATCGCCAAAGCCGACGGGCGCGTAACCGAGAAAGACATCGGCTTTGCCGAAACCCTGATGCGGGCTCTTCGACTCTCCCAGCGCCAGCGCCGCAAGGCCATACGGCAGTTCCAGCAAGGTAAAAAGGCCGACACCATTCCCAGGGGCCGGGCCCTGCGGCTGCGGATCTCCCACCGGCTATGGCCCTCACCGTCGCTGCGGGTTGCCATCTGCCTGTGCCACGCTGCCCAGCTTTCCGGCCGCCCCGGCAAAAAGCGGCGATACCGGTGCGAGGACGCCATTGACCAGATGGGCCTGCCCATCGGTATCAGTGATGACATTCTGGACAGCTATGCCAGCAAAGTCTGGATTACCGAACCGGAAACCCAGGCCCAACCCACCACCTATGAACAGGCGCTGCAGTTGCTGGGGGTTACCCGGCGGGACTCACGGGCGGAGGTTAAACGCGCCTATCGCAAACGGGTATCCGAGTGCCATCCAGACAAGCTGGCCCAGCGCAACCTGAGCGCCGCCGAACTGGCCCAGGCCAAGGACCGGCTGCTGCGATATCAGCAGGCCTGGGAATTGGTCGACCGCCGCCACCCGAACTAGCGCTTCAGCCAGGCTGAAATACGGTTCGACAACTTGCGAGCCTCTCTTGCCTGTGGCTGCCGGGCCATTGCCACCGGCTGTCGCTCGTACCCACTGATACCAGAGCGTTCCATGGCCGCTTCCCGCTCGCGGGCGACCCGGTCCAGCGTTTTATCGCCCGGGAAGGTACTGTAAAGCTCAAGAATCGAGGGCGACCTGGCCGAGGCCAGCAACTCCGTCAGACCGGAGGATTCGTCGGTATAGAATCGGGGGGCGATCCAGATCAGATCCGATGCCCGGCCGTCTGCCCTCACCTGACGGGTAACATGACCCGCCGCCCGGCCAACCCCGACCAGCACGATTCTCTTGTACTCCCGCTCCTGCAGGGCGTCCACGGCGGCGTCAAGCGACGCCATCACCCTCTCCCGATACTGCTCTAGGGCCTTGTCCGGGGGCACCGACTCCATGACATTGATCATCACCGACGACTTTTCCTCCGGTTCCTGTTCCTGGTCGGTCTCCTCGCCCTGGGCATCGGCAGGTTCACCAGCCGGTTCCGTGCCAGCCCCCGGGACGGTATTGTTCTGTTGCCGCAACCACTCCTGAACGGCGAAAGGCGGTGCCGGCAACCCCAGAGTCATCACCGCCCAGCCGGCCCGGCTCAGCGGCGCCCGCAGGGCATCCACCACTCCGGAGGCTGCGGATATACCTTCGTCTGCCAATATCACCAGCGCGCCTCGGGCAGGCAGCTCCTGCTCCGGCTGGAACAGCGCCAGGGTGGGCTCCTGGTCTTCGGCTGTCAGCCAGACCGCGGAATCCGGATGATTGCGGGCGATGGCTTCGGCCCCAAGGCCGGTTGAAACCATCGGCCTTTCGGCCGCCGCGACACTGGACACAATCATCAACACGGCGACAGGGACGAGCAATATCTTCACCGGAGTCTCTCTTATTGGTGTGCGAAAAATGGCCTGCAAACTGTTAGACTAGCAGCTTCCCATGAGTACCGAGAGCATAGAGAGCCTTCATGAATCCGTTCCAGATTGCCCCCTCCATTCTGTCCGCCGATTTTGCCCGACTCGGCGAAGAAGTCGATAACGTTCTGGCCGCCGGTGCCGACATCGTGCATTTCGATGTCATGGACAATCACTACGTCCCCAACCTGACCATCGGCCCGATGGTATGCGAGGCCCTGCGCAAGCACGGCGTCACCGCCCCCATCGACGTGCACCTGATGGTGTCACCGGTGGACGACCTGATCCGCATGTTTATCGACGCCGGTGCAACCTACATCACCTTTCACCCGGAAGCGTCCAATCACATTGACCGGTCGCTGCAACTGATCCGCGACGGCGGCTGCAAGGCGGGGCTGGTGTTCAATCCCGCCACATCCCTGCACTACATTGACCATGTCATGGACAAGCTGGACATGATCCTGCTGATGTCCGTGAACCCGGGTTTTGGTGGCCAGTCGTTTATCCCCGGCACCCTGGACAAATTGCGGGAAGCCCGCAAACGGATTGACGCCAGCAACTACAACATCCGTCTGGAAATCGACGGCGGCGTGAAAACCGACAACATCTGCGCGATCGCCGAAGCGGGCGCGGATACCTTTGTGGCCGGGTCTGCCATCTTCAAGACCGACGACTATAAGGCCACCATCGATGCCATGCGCGCGGAACTGGAGTTGGCCCGCAAGAGCATCAGCCAATGAGTCTTGCCGGGCTGTTCAGCCCACGGTGGCCGGGGGTGGCGCTGTTTGATCTGGACGGCACGCTGGTAGACAGTGCCCCGGACCTGGCTGCAGCCGTCGACACCATGCTGGAGCAACTGGGACGCCGCAAAGCCGGCCCTGACAATGTTCGCAACTGGGTTGGCAACGGTGCCTCCGTACTGGTGCGCCGGGCACTGGCAGGCAAAGCCGACTGGGAACCGGCCACGGCAAAAGACGAGGCCCTTTACAAGGACGCCCTGTCACTGTTTTTTTACGCCTACGAAAAGGCCAACGGGCAACACGCCAAACTCTATGAAGGCGTTGAACCCTGCCTGCAGCGACTGACCGAATACGGATGCCGCCTGGGTGTGGTCACCAACAAGCCGGAGCAGTTTGTTGCGCCGTTAATGAAACAGATGGGCATCGACCACTACTTCAAGATCTGCGTGGGTGGCGACACTCTGCCAGTAAAGAAACCCGACCCGGCGCCACTGATTCACGCCATGGAAGCACTGGGCGGCACCCGCGGCACCACGGTAATGATCGGCGATTCCGCGGCCGACATCAGCGCCGCCCGGGCCGCCAGCATCCCATGCGTGGCGGTGCGCTACGGCTATAATTTCGGAGCACCGGCGGATGCACTCAGGGCCGACGCAACGGTTGATTCGCTGACACAGCTTTTGTAATCTCACAGGACGTTGATTTTGAAACTTTTCATTCGGGAGATTCCTGCCATGCAGGGACTGAATCTGACTGCAGATCGCGGCGCGCATAGCAGCGTACTGACCAGCCGCACGACTCGCTGGTGGCGATGGCGCACGGCTTGAGCTTGCCCTTTCATGGCACATGACAGCGATGACCGTTGCCGTGCCAAATTGCAGAACAGATGTCAGGAACTACTCTCATGATACCCGAGCAATTCGCCGAGCTTGCACAGGCCGGCTATAACCGCATCCCCGTTTACCGCGAAGTTCTGGCCGACCTGGATACGCCGCTGAGTACCTACCTCAAGCTGGCCAGTGGCCCCTATTCCTACCTGTTTGAATCCGTGCAGGGCGGCGAGAAATGGGGCCGATACTCCATCATCGGCCTGCCCAGCGTGGAAGTGTTGAAGGTGTACGGTGAAAAAATCACCATCACCCGCTCCGGACAGGTGGTTGAAGAAGCCACTGCCGATGACCCGCTGGCCTTTATCGAGGACTACCAGACCCGCTTCAACGCCCCGGACCTGGAAGAGCTGCCCAGATTCAATGGCGGCCTGGTGGGCTACTTCGGCTATGACACGGTCCGCTACATCGAGCCCCGGCTCAAGCCAAGCTGCCCGCCGGACCAGATCGGCACAGCGGACATCCTGTTGATGGTGTCGGACGAAATCGTGGTGTTCGACAACCTCCGGGGCAAACTGCACCTGATTGTGCACGCCGATCCGAATGAAGACGGCGCTTACGAGAAAGCCCAGAAGCGGATCGACGAGCTGGAGTCCCGGCTGCACCGGCAGACCTCCGATGCGCCCCAGACGCCGGCTCATCTCAGCGGTAAAACCGTCGACGAGAGCGATTTCGTCTCCGGCTTCAACCAGGACAAATTCGAAGCGGCCGTGGGCAAGATCAAGGAATACGTGCTGGACGGCGACGTGATGCAGACGGTGATTTCCCAGCGCATGTCGATTCCGTTCGAGGCACCACCGCTGAACCTGTATCGCTCGTTGCGGGTTCTGAATCCGTCGCCCTACATGTATTTCCTGGATCTGGACGACTTCCACATCGTCGGTTCGTCACCGGAAATCCTGGCGCGGGTGGAAGATGACGAAGTCACCGTTCGCCCCATCGCCGGCACCCGCAAACGCGGCGCCACCGATGCCGAAGACAAGGCCCTGGAAAGTGAACTGCTGGCCGACCCCAAGGAAATTGCCGAGCACCTGATGCTGATCGACCTGGGCCGCAACGACGCCGGCCGCGTATCAGAAACCGGCACGGTGAAGCTGACCGACAAGATGATCGTGGAGCGCTACTCCCACGTGATGCACATTGTCTCCAACGTCACCGGCCGTCTGAAAGAGAACACCAGCTGCCTGGACGTACTGCGGGCCACCCTGCCGGCAGGCACGCTGAGCGGCGCGCCGAAGATCCGCGCCATGGAAATCATCGACGAGCTGGAGCCGGTAAAACGCGGCGTCTACGGCGGTGCCGTAGGCTATCTGTCGTTCAACGGCAACATGGACACGGCCATTGCTATCCGCACCGCCGTGATCAAGGACCAGACCCTGCACATCCAGGCAGGGGCCGGCGTGGTAGCCGATTCGGTGCCCCGCCTCGAGTGGAAAGAAACCATGAACAAGGGCCGCGCGATCTTCCGCGCGGTAGCCATGACCTACAACGATTTCGACCACTGAGGCGGAGGACAAGATTATGTTGCTGATGATCGATAACTACGATTCCTTCACCTACAACGTGGTGCAGTATCTGGCAGAGCTGGGTGCGGACGTGCAGGTGTACCGGAATGATGAAATCACCATCGAGAAGATTGAAGAACTGAACCCGGAGCGCCTGGTAATCTCGCCCGGCCCCTGCACGCCCAACGAGGCGGGCATTTCCATGGCAGCCATCGAACACTTCGCGGGCAAGCTTCCGATTCTGGGCGTGTGCCTGGGCCATCAGGCCATCGGCCAGGTATTCGGCGGCAATGTCATCCGCGCCGGGCGGGTCATGCACGGCAAGGTGTCGCCGGTGTTCCATCGGGACCAGGGCGTATTTCGTGGCCTGAACAATCCGCTTCAGGCAACCCGCTATCACAGCCTGGTCATCGAAAAAGAGTCACTGCCGGATTGCCTGGAAGTCACCGCCTGGACCCGCCACGATGACGGCTCGGTAGAGGAAATCATGGGCGTCCGACACAAGACCCTGCCCATCGAAGGCGTTCAGTTCCACCCTGAGTCGATTATGACTGAGCAGGGGCATGAGCTGCTTCGGAACTTTCTCCGGGGTTAGTTTTGTTTGTTGGCCTCGGGGGCTGGATCTGGATTCGGTCAACGAGGGGGATCGCCTTCCCAAACCGTGCGGAGCCATGGATGGCGGAGCCCGAGCCGCACAGGGACGTCTTGAGGCGATTTTGCGAAGTAGCTATCCCACCCAGCGGCCATGCACCCAGGCCAGAGGGCTGACCGAGCAAGAGGTCCTACACTAGCCAGGAACTTGCTAAGCTAGAACCAAACACAGAATACAAGAAGCAGATTGACCCAAGGGGCCCACGAATGGACATGAAAGAAGCACTGAACCGCATTGCCTCCAACCTGGATTTATCCACGGAGGAAATGAAGGACGTTATGCGGATCGTCATGAAAGGCGAGGCCAGCGATGCGCAGATCGGGGCGTTTCTGATGGGGCTGCGCCTGAAGAGTGAAACCATTGACGAAATCGCCGGCGCCACCGAGGTGATGCGTGAGCTGGCGACCAAGGTCACCGTGAATGCCGAGCCGCTGGTGGACATTGTTGGCACCGGCGGTGACGGGGCCAATCTGTTTAATGTGTCCACCGCTGCGTCTTTTGTCGTGGCTGCCGCCGGCGGTTTTGTGGCCAAGCATGGCAACCGGGCAGTTTCTTCGAAAAGCGGCAGTGCCGACCTGTTGGAAAAGCTGGGCATCAACCTGCAGATGGCGCCGGAAGAAGTGGCCCGGTGCGTGGAACAGATCGGCGTTGGCTTCATGTTTGCGCCCGCCCATCACAGCGCCATGAAACACGCCATTGGCCCGCGCAAGGAACTGGGCTGCCGCACCATTTTCAATATCCTTGGCCCAATGACCAACCCCGCCAGCGTCAAGCGCCAGCTGGTTGGCGTGTTCAACCGGGAGCTCTGTCGCCCAATGGCCGAAGTGCTTTACCGCCTCGGCGCGACGCACATCATGGTGGTGTGCGCCAAAGACGGCCTGGACGAAATCAGCCTTGCCAGTGCTACCCATGTAGCCGAACTTAAGGATGGCGAGATTACCGAGTACGACATGACGCCGGAAGACGTTGGCATCAAGAGCCAATCGCTGGTCGGCCTGACCGTTGATACCGCAGACGATTCACTGAAACTGATCAAAGCCGCCTTTGGCCGGGGTCACGACGAAATGGCCGAGAAGGCCCGTGACCTTATTGCTCTCAATGCCGGAGCGGCGATTTATGTCGCCGGGCTGGCCAAGACCCCAACTGCTGGTGTCGACATGGCGCTCGATGCCATGGGCTCTGGGCTTGCTGCTGGCAAGATGTCGGAACTTGCCGACTTCTCCCAGTGCTTCTGATTAAACAGGCCTGAAAATGACTGAAAGACACCTGGACAAAACCCCCACGATTCTCCGGAAAATTGTTGACCGGAAATGGGAAGAAATTGACGAGCGCAAACGCGGGCTATCCATCGCCGACCTGAAAGCCATGGCCGGCGACCAGCCAGCTGCTCGCGGGTTTGCTGATGCCATGCGTTCACGCATCAACGCCAAAACCCCCGCCGTCATCGCCGAAATCAAAAAGGCCTCCCCCAGCAAAGGCGTCCTTCGCGACCCGTTTGAACCGGCCGCTATTGCTGAAAGCTACGAACAAGGCGGCGCGGCCTGCCTGTCAGTACTCACTGACCAGGATTTCTTCCAGGGCCATGAAGACTTCCTCAAAGCCGCCCGCAACGCCTGCAGCCTGCCGGTGATTCGCAAGGATTTCATGGTGGCGCCCTATCAGGTGTACGAGAGCCGCGCAATCGGCGCCGACTGCATCCTGCTGATCGCCGCCTGCCTGACCCGTGACCAGATGCAGGAACTGGAAGGCATCGCCCACGACATCGGGCTGGATGTTCTGGTGGAAGTGCATGACGGCGTGGAACTGGACGATGCGCTGACGCTGAAAACACCCCTGGTCGGCATCAACAACCGCAACCTGCACACCTTTGATGTCAGCCTGGATACCACCTTCGAACTGCATCACCGGATTTCGGAAGACCGGTTAACCATTACCGAAAGCGGCATCATGACGATTGATGATGTGAACGCCATGACAGAGCGGGGTATCTACGGTTTTCTGGTGGGTGAATCGTTCATGCGGGCAGAGGAACCAGGAAAAAGACTGAGCGAGTTTTTCTTTCCAGAACGCTAGCCCGTTCCTGCCTCGACCCTGGCTTTTGCGAGGTTCCCCCGAGGCTCGGGCCAGAACTAGCCCTCAGGATCAGCCAAAGCCTCCCGCAACAACGCCAACAGATGCGGCGGCATCCCCTCCGCCAGCTTCAAAGCCGCCTCATGCCCCCGATGGGACATCTTGCCCCAGGTCCGGCGCACGATACGCAGCCACTTCTCCCGGTCGTAATCCACCTTCTGCTCATAGAAATCAGCAAAATAACGCTCAAGGAACACCATGCACGCCACATCTTCCAGCAGCTGAGTGTCCTCATCCTGGCGCAACTCCCGCTTGGTCAGAATGGTTTCCACCCGCTGACACTCATCCTCCGGAAAACCACACTGCGCCATGATTTCCGCCGCCCGACGACCGTGCATCCGACCGCAGGCCTGACGCCACTGGTAGTAGGCCTTGCGGCCCTCCGGGAAATCACTGCGGGGCATGGTCCAGCGTTCGATGTGCTGGGCCCGGCAGGCCACCTGCATGCGTGGGGAGGGCACGGGCTCCAGCTCGAACAGCCAGCGGGTCATGTGCAGACTGTAGGCGTATTCCTTGGGCAGCCATTGCCCATCAACCTGCTCCTGATTGGGGTCCGCCTTGTTGGCAGAATCAATGGCATTCAATGCACAGGCAAGAGGCTGCTCGGTACTCATAATCACACCTTCGATGAGGGACGTTCCTTTATGCGCTCGAACCAGGCTTTCAGGTTCTCCTGCTCAGGACGGATGCGGATATCCACCACCCGTGCAAACGCCATGGTTGTAAAGGCATTGATGTCCGCCGCCGTGAACCGATCGCAACAGATGAAGTCCCGGCCTTCCAGATGCTTGTCCAGGAACCCCATGAATTTCTCCACGGTTTTCCCGCATTCCTCACCCCATTCCTTGATCGGATTCATGCGATCCTTGAAATAGCCGCTGGTGTGCTGGAAGCACATGCCGGTAGGCATGAAAAACGAAAACTCGATCCAACGCAGCCACTGCTCCACCTGCGCTTTTTCCAGCGGTGTATTGCCGAGCAACGTGGGCGAATCCGGATAGCTTTCCTCGAAATAGCGGCAGATTGCCATGGTTTCCGAAATACAGGTGCCGTCATCCAGTTCCATCACCGGCACCTTTTTCATGGGGTTTTTCGCCGCGTATTCCGGAGTCAGATTTTCACCCTTCTGCAGATCAATCTGAATGAACTCCGCCTCGTCCAGCAATCCTTTCTCGGCCATGAACATGCGGACACGACGGGGGTTGGGGGCGGTACTGGTTTCAAAAATTTTCATTGTTTTAGACTCCAAACTATCGGAAAAAACCGGTCTGACGGAAAGACTGACGCCCTATCGCCGAGGCGTCAAGCAAAGCGGAATAAGCATTTGCTCTGTAGTAACGTTTTACATGAATAGCTTGTAACTCTTGTCAGGATCATTACTCTAAAAGGTGAGCTGTAACCGGAACGAAACGATTTGAATCCTCAATTCCGCACAGAATCCAGTCTTCCCGTTGTATCCGATTCAGGATACAGCCTCCCTTCTTGCGACAGTCTTTTAACACAATGTCGCACTCCGAAAACCCCAAAAGGAGCATTCCTATGAGAAAGCTAACGCCTGTAGCGCTATTGTGCGCACTGTCAGCACCCTCACTCGCTTCAGCTGATTGCGGTGAAGTTTCCATCACCGAAATGGGCTGGGCATCCAACGCTGTGGTAACAGCCACCGCCAAGTTTCTTATGGAACAGGGCTATGGATGCGAGGTGACTATCGTTCCCTCTGACACCGTTCCTGCCGTCACCTCTGTTGCGGAAAACGGAGAGCCGGATATCGTCACCGAGCTATGGCTGAACTCCGCCGGCGAAGCTTACCTGGAGCTTGAAAAGCAGGGCAAGATCAAGCGCGTAGCCGAGGTTCTGGACCCGGGCGGCGTTGAAGGCTGGTGGATTCCAACCTATCTGGCCGAGAAGCATCCGGAACTGACCACCATTGAAGGCGTTATGGCTAACCCTGAACTGGTAGGCGGCCGCTTCAACAACTGCCCCAGTGGCTGGGGCTGCCGGGTGGTCAGTGACAACCTGGTCCGCGCCCTGGATCTGGAAGAATCCGGTCTCGAGGTGTTCAACCACGGATCCGGTGAAACCCTGGCTACCTCCATGGCATCCGCCGTGCAGAGTGAAGAGCCCTGGTTCGGCTACTACTGGGGACCGACCGTACCGCTCGGCAAGTACGACATGACCCGCGTGGATCTGGGTGAGGTCAAGCCTGAGGTACACCAGCGCAATCAGACCCAGGACGTCGAGAACCCGGGCGTTTCCGATTTCCCGGCGGCGACCATCCTGACCTCGGTCACCACCGATTTCAGTGATCGCGAGCCGGAAATCGCCGAGCTGATGAGCAACATGACCTTCAAGACCTCGACCATGAGTGCCCTGTTGGCCTGGATGGACGAAAACAATGCCTCTGCTGAAGAGGCGGCCGTTTACTTCCTGAGCAACAACAGTGACGTGTGGTCCGCCTGGTTGAATGACTCGGCCAGACAGAACCTTGCCTCCGTGATCGGAGAGTAAAAGCCCCAGAGAAGAGCCGGTTCGCCGGCTCTTCTTCTGTCTGGCTTGGAAAAAGTCATACGCGATACCTCATTCTGAATGTGGAACGGATACTGACCTCTCATGGCTACCTACGACTTTTTATTTTCTTCGCTCGGGCTAAAAGACTGGTGTGCCGAGGGCTCGAGCGACGCGCCCATGTCCATGGCTGCATTGCTTAACAAATCAAAAGGGACGGAAACACAGGAAGTGTCCATCTGGGAGCTGCCTTTTCCATCGATGGATGCGCTCAACGATGCCTGTGCGGCCTTTCCCAAATCCCGAGAGTTGACCAAGGGCCTTGAAGAAGGTTTCCTTGCGGTCAAAGACAACCTGAGCATTGTACTGGATCCGATTACCCAGCCCCTGAGTTGGGCTCTGGATGGCACCCTCTACGCCATGGTGAATGCTCCCTGGTGGATTGTTATTCCGCTGCTGCTGGCGGTGGTTCTGTTTGTTACCAAATCCTGGAAGCTGGTCGGCTTCGTGGCTGGCAGTCTTTGCCTGCTGGCCTTTATCGACTACTACGAATACGCCATGCAGACTCTGGCCATCATATTTGTCTGCGCTTTCCTGTGCGTGCTACTTGGTGTACCCATCGGCATTGCCATGTCCCGTAGCGACATGATGCAGAGGCTGACGGTTCCCGTGCTCGATATGCTGCAGACACTGCCGCCCTTCGTGTACCTGATTCCGCTGATTTTCCTGTTCAGCGTGACCGAATCGAAACTGTATGGCATCGCGATTATTCTGTACGCCATCGTGCCGGTCATCCGTCTGACCAACCTTGGCATACGGCTGGTGGACAAAGACGTGATGGAGGCGGCCAACGCCTTCGGCATGACCAGCCGCCAGAAGCTGTTCAAGGTGCAGATCCCGCTGGCGTTGCCCAACATCATGGCCGGCGTCAACCAGACCATCATGATGAGCCTGGCGATGGTGGTTATCGCCTCGCTGGTGTCGGCACCCGGCCTCGGTGTGCTGGTGCTTCAGGGCATCCGCAACCTGGAACTGGGCGTGGGCCTGGTGGCCGGCCTGGGCATTGTTATCCTGGCCGTGATTCTTGACCGGGTCACCAAAGCCTCATTGGCGCGTATCAACGCCTCGCAGAAACAATAAGGGAGCGAATCGTGGACCGGGACATCAAAATATCCATCAAGAATCTCTACAAGATCTTTGGCAGTGAACCGGAGATCGCCCTGGAGTACGTCAAGCGCGGCATGGGCAAGCCCGAGCTGCTGGAAAAACACAAGCATGTGCTGGGCCTGGAAGACATCAACGTAGACATGCAGGAAGGCGAAATCACGGTGATCATGGGACTGTCCGGCTCCGGGAAGTCCACCCTGATCCGCCACCTGAACCGGTTGATTGAACCGACCTCGGGGCAAATCATTCTCGACGGCGAAAACGTTCTCGACTTTGATGAAGAGCGTCTGCGCAAACTGCGCCGCGAAGGCATGTCCATGGTATTCCAGAAGTTTGCCCTGCTGCCCCACCGCACGGTACTCGAAAACGCCGGCATGGCGCTTTCAGTGAGGGGCTTCGGGGTGGAGGACTTCGAGTCGGAAGCCCGGAAATGGCTGGCCCGTGTGGGACTGGAGGGCAATGGCGACCAGTATCCCCACGAACTGTCCGGCGGCATGCAGCAGCGGGTGGGCATAGCCCGGGCGCTGGCCTCCAATTCCCCCATCATGCTGATGGACGAGGCCTTCTCTGCCCTCGATCCGCTGATCCGTTCCGATATGCAGGATCTGCTGCTGGAACTCCAGGAAGAGCTGCAGAAAACCATCGTGTTCATCACCCATGACCTGGACGAGGCCCTGAAACTGGCCGACCACCTGGTCATCCTCAAGGACGGCCACGTGGTGCAGCAGGGCGAACCCCAGGAAATACTGATGAATCCGAACGATCCGTACATTACTGATTTTATTTCGGATATCAACCGCGCCAGGGTGCTGCGGGTTCGCTCGGTGATGGAAAGAACGAAGGATGCACCATCGGAATGCGCCGGGGATGTGTCAGAGCATGACAACCTGGAGTCGGTCATTGCCAAATCCAACGGCAACACGGACCTGGTATATCGGGTTACTCGCAAAGGCAACCAGGTCGGCGTGCTGGACATGAAGGTTCTGGTAAAAGCGCTGGTTCCCACGGAAGCGTCAGACAGCAGTGAGCGCGCACAGCTCTAGTAAAGGCACGCCAGGTGTTTGGAAAGCTCTGGTCGCACAGTCCGGTCGGGTCTACAATGGAATTATGGCCTCGAGGCAGAGGCAACACCGACAGAGATCATGTGCAGAATCCTGACGTTTCTGATCATCCTCGCACTACTGAGTGGCTGTTTCGGGGCTGACGAGCCGACAGCCACACAGGATGTGCTGCCTGAAAACATATCCAGTCCTGAACCACCTCCTGAAATTCCAACGCCCGCCGAGACAGACCGCCAGATTGTTCTGGTAGCCGATCCCTGGTGCCCCCACAACTGCGCCGTCGATGCCCCCCAGAAAGGCTACATGGTGGACATCGCCCGGGAAGCTCTGGCGATGGCCGGTTACACCCTCGAATACCGCAATATCAGTTGGGCAAGAGCGCTGAGAATGGCGCGCCAGGGCAAAGTGCATGGCGTGGTGGGCGCCTTCAGGACGGACGCACCGGATTTTGTGTTCCCGGATGTGGCGCAGGGTCGCGCTTCGATCGGTCTTTACACCAGCCCCGACAGCGACTGGCGCTACACCGGAATTGCATCCCTGGAAAACCGGAACCTGCTGGCCATCAACGGTTATTCCTACACAGCCGAACTGGATGCCTATATCGATAACAACCGGGAAAACCGGGAAAGAATCTGGATTTTGTCTGGCCCGGCACCGCTGGAACGTGCCCTGAGTCTGCTGGAAAAGCAGCGGGGAGATCTGTTTGCCGAAGACGATTACGTGATGGACTGGGCGGTCCGCAACAACCCGGAAATTGACCGGCCCCGCAGAGCCGGCCAAGTCGGCGAAACCCTCTCCTATGTTGCCTTTTCGCCTGCACTCAGCAACTCCGACGAGCTGGCCCGGCTGCTATCTGAAGGCACCCGGGCACTGATCGACAATGGCCGTATAAACGCCATTCTGAACAGCTACGGCCTTAGCGCGAGGCCGGAAGCGCCCTGAGTTTTGCGCCATTGACGGAGGTAATCACCAACGCCCCCTGAGCGCTGATATCGAAAGTCCGGGCCGACTCAAGCAGGCGCAGAAACCGATCCTCCTGATCCATTAACGGCGAAGGGCAGGCTTTGCGTGTCGACGCCAGTTTTCCCATCTCGATAGTGGCACCGGTCAGGGACCAGTTGCCGGTGTATCGGTTGCAGGAGGCGGTGCCGTGGATACGACCATCCGGCATGAACTCCAGGGTGGCACGGGATTTTTCTTCCAGACCGCGACCGGCGATGTCCTCGACATCCCATTCAGTGCCGGTAAGCAGTTGCCTGGGGTCGCCACCGCACCCCGATGTCATGTCACCGTTGAGAATCAGACGCACCTGGTATGGATGGGGCATGCCGGACATCGAGTCCCGGCAGAGCTGGGCGCGGTGACTACCTCAATGACCAGGCCCTCGCGGGAGGCCCTGAAACGGCGACCCGTTCCGGACTTGTCGACAGTCTGGTAGCGCAGCTCTTCGATGGGCAATGAGGGGCGCTCCAGTACAAGCTGGCCCGGCTCGATGATCACGTGCCAGAAAGGCTCGTTTCCTGTCGCCCTGAACGGCTTATCGATGCCCCCCGCTTCCCCGGCCCCGGAAATCTCCGGCGGCTTTTCCGGGCTGGAAGAGCAGCCCGCCAGTGCGGTTGCCAGCAACAAGCCCACCAATACCCGTGCGTGAATTGCTTTCATTCGGTCAATCTCCTTTTCAACCTGCCTGTGGTAGTGCCACTGAGTGTCAGTGAACGGAAGTCTACTTCAGCCAGCCCCGGAATCCATACCATTTCCCGCCAGAAGGCATTACTCTTGTGCCACTAATTGACTGCAAGGAGGCTCTTGTCCATGGCTCTTCAACTCTATCAGTTTGCGATATCCCATTACTGCGAAAAAGTCCGCTGGGCGCTGGATTTCAAGGGCATTAACCACCAGACGGTCAACCTTCTTCCCGGCCAGCATGTGAATGCCCTTAAAAAGCTGGGCGCGGACGCCTCCTCGGTGCCGGTCATCGTCCACGATGGCCGTTGCGTTCAGGGTTCCGCCCGAATTATCGACTATCTGGAGGAGACCTTCCCTGAACGCCCGCTGACCCCGTCTGACCCTGCCGCCCGTGAACAGGCTCTGGCCTGGGAGCAGCGCATGGATGATGAACTGGGGCCCGCGGTTCGCTGTTTTGCCTACCACTATTTCCTGCAGCGCCCGAAAGTGGTGACGCCCATGCTGACAGCGGGTACGCCCTTCTATAACCGCTATCTTATCCGGCTGGCGTTCAGCCGGGTGGATGAAATCATGCGCAAATGGATGAAGATCAACGAAAAAACCGCCAACACGTCCCGCGAGATCATGGAGCGTTACCTGACCGAACTGGCCGGGGCCTATGAGAAATCCCCCTTCCTGGCCGGTGGCAGCTTTAGCCGGGCGGACCTGACCGCCGCGGCGTTTCTCGCGCCCATGTTTCAGCCGCCGCAATACCCGGTGCCCTGGCCCGAGCCGAAACGTATTCCCGAACCCGTGCGGGACTGGCTGGCCCAATGGCAGCCCCAATTGCAGACTCTGGAAGACCTTTACCTCGCTAACCGGTAAACCCCTGCCTCCGGTCCCGTCCCGGTGATCGACCGGTCCAGCGACGGTAGGCCCGGTTAAACGCGCTCTGCTCGGAAAACCCGAGCAGTAGCGCAATGTCCGCCAGGGTCAGCGACGGGTCTTCCAGATACTGGTGAGCCAGTTGTTCCCGGCTGCGATCCAGCCATTGCTGCCAGCTCAGCCCGTGGCGGGCCAGCCGCCTCTGCAGGGTTCTCGGCGACATATGCATGGCCGCCGCAGCCCGGGCCAGAGTGGGCTCCCCGTCCGACAGCATGCGTAATACCACCCGTTGCATCTGCCGGTCCGATTCAGAGCTCTGGGGCAACGCCTGCAGCATGGCCCGGGCCTGCCTGTCGAGCAGCCGCCGAAGCGTGGGGTCACGCCGGGGCATGGGCAGGCCCAGATATTCAAGCGGGAAACGCACCCGCACATAGCGGTCGTTCCAGGTTACCGGGCAGCCGAAAAACGTCTCATAGGCGCGGGCCGTTTGCGAATCCACATCGTGGAGAAAGCTGATGCCCGACGGTGGAGGCGGCTGGTCGATCTGGCGGCGCAGAAAAGTCACCAGCGCCGCTATCGCCACGCCGTCTGCCTGTTGACCCAGCTCATTGTCTGAGGCGGGCCATCGGATTTCCGCCTCACTTTCCGTGTTACCAATTTCCGCCAGGCTGGTACCGTAAAACAGGGTTTCGTAGCGCTGATACGCCAGCATGGCCTCGCCCAGGGTATCGGTGGCCAGCACCAGGTAGCCCAGAACGCCCACATGACGTGGCGTCACGCACGCCCCAACTTCCAGCTCCGGTGCTGGCCGGTGACGTGCCAGGGCCAGGCCATCCGCCAGCATCCGCCGCCACACCTCCACCGGCACATTGTCCTGGGTCGACCAGCGGGCCAGCTGGGGTCGCAGGGTTTCCGCCTCCAGCTTTTGCTGGTCCAGCCAGTCCTTCAAAAGCCCGGTCCAGGCGCCGGTTACGCGTATGACGCTTGCCACTGTTTTGTGCTCCCGTTCGGAATTTCCGGCAGATGACATGAATAGTCAATTTTATGGCGTGTATTGTCAATTCTACTGGATAAGCCCGCGCGACACTGACGGTCTACGAACAACCATGAGACTTCCCCGTCATGACCCTGATAGACATGATGACCAATGCCCTGAACGAGAGCGGACTGCTGACGCTCTGGCAGACCCTGGCCCCGTGGCTGGCACTGGACGAACGCCAGCTGATTTTCATGATTGCCACGCCGGTCTTTATCGCCGTTGCGGTCTGGGAATATTTCCGGATTCGCCACAACCCGGCAAAAATGGACGTGCGGGAAGCGATTCGCAATTTTGCCCTCGGCGCCGGCTACCAGACCACCGAATTGCTCTTTGCCGGGCTAATCGCGTTTCCGGTATACGCCCTGTGCTATCACTTCCGGCTGCTGGATCTGGAGCTGAACGCTCTGACCGTGGCGCTGACCTTTATCGGGGTCGATTTCTGCTTCTACTGGATGCACCGTTGCAGCCACCGGGTTCGCTGGTTCTGGGCGGCCCATGTGGTTCACCATTCCTCTGAGCGGATGAACTTTTCCACTGCCATGCGCCAGAACGCCACCAATATTTTCAACGGTAACTGGACCTTCTACCTGCCCCTGGCGCTGATCGGGTTCAACCCGGTCTGGATCGGCGTGGCCTATGCCCTGTCGCTGGTGTACCAGTTCTTCATTCACACCACCGTGATCGACAAACTGCCCTGGCCTGTTGAGATGGTGTTCAATACCCCCAGCCATCACCGAGTGCACCATGGCCGGAACCCCGGCTATATTGATCGCAATTACGGCGGCACCCTGATTATCTGGGACCGGCTGTTCGGCACCTTTGTGGCGGAAGACGAACAGGCGCCACCGGAGTACGGCATTACCACCCCGGTCCCGTCCAACAACCTGCTGGTACTCTGGACCCACGAATACCGGGATATGTTCCGGGATATGGCCCGGCCAGGACCGCTTGCCCAGAAGCTGAAACACCTCTGGAAACCGCCGGAGTGGCAACGCAAAGGCGGTTCCCGGTAGACTTCATCCTCTCCAATAAAAACACAGACGGACCTGACCCCAATGAACGCACAGGAACGCTTTATTGCCAGCACGGACAGCCATCGCATCCCTTTGCTGTGCTGGATTCCGGACCAGGCCAGCCAGGTTCTGGTCATTGCGCACGGCATGGCCGAACACGCCGCCCGTTATGAGCCGCTTGCCCACTGGCTGAACGAACGTGGTGTTGCAGTCTACGCCATTCAGCACCGGGGCCACGGCCCCCATTGCCCGCCGGAAAACCGGGGCCATTACGCCGATAAGGACGGCTGGCAGAAGGTGATTGACGACCTGTCGCTGGTGATTCAGCACGCCCGATCAGAATACCCGGATCGTCCCCTGAGTCTTTTCGGACATAGCATGGGATCGTTCATTGCCCAGGCCTATGTGCAGCAATACGGCGAGCAGATTGATAACCTGCTGCTATGTGCCACCAACCGTATTGACCGCCTCAAGCTCGCCCCCTATCTCGGGCTGGTAAAGCTGATTAAGCTGTTGCGGGGCAAGCACCATCGCAGCCCGCTGATCGACACCCTCTCCTTCGACGCCTTCAACAAGGAATTTGCACCCAACCGGACCGGCCACGACTGGCTAAGCCGTGATCCTTCCCACGTGGACCGCTATGAAAACGACCCGCTTTGCGGCTTCTCATGCACCGTCGGGCTCTGGACCGACTTTATTGGTGGCATGCTGAGCCTGAACCCGGCCCAGTGGCGCAAGGACCTGCCCGTCAACCTGATGGCGGGCGACCAGGACCCGGTGGGTGAAATGGGCAAGGGCTTTAACCGTCATATTGCCAACCTCCGCAGGGCGGGCGTCAGGGTGGTTTCAGAACGGCTATTCCCGGGCGCCCGTCATGAACTGGTGAACGAAACCGTAGCCGACGAGGTGTGGAATCACATTTATCAGTGTCTGTTGCCCGCAAAACCATGACGGCGACCGCTCCGGAACGCTAAGATCACCCCTACGCTATTCCACACCCTATGCTAAAACGGGTTTTCACAACGGGAGCCGCCCATGTTTACCAATCGAGTCGTCTGGATTACCGGTGCTTCGTCCGGCATCGGTGAGGCCCTGGCCCTGCGTTTTGCCCGGGACAATGCCCGGCTGGTGCTGTCGGCCCGGCGGCAATCGGAACTTGAACGGGTAAAGCAGCGTTGCATCGACTCCGGAGCCGCGGAAGCCAATCTGTTTGTGCTGCCGCTGGACGTGACCGAGCTGGACGCGCTGCCTGGCAAGGTGTCGGAAGTGCTCGAGCGTTACAGCCAGATTGATATGCTGATCAATAATGCCGGGGTATCCCAGCGATCCCTGTGCAAGGATACCGAGCTATCGGTCTACCAGCGGCTGATGGACGTGGATGTGATGGGCCAGATTGCCCTGACCAAGGCGGTGCTGCCCCATATGCTGGAACGCCGTTCCGGCCATCTTGCGGTGACCGCCAGCGTGGCCGGCAAAGTTGGCGTGCCCATGCGCACCGGCTATTGCGCTGCCAAGCATGCGGTAATGGGCTTCTTTGACGCCCTTCGGGCCGAAGTGGAAGACGACGGCATTCTGGTGTCCACCATCACCCCCGGCTTCATCCGCACCGACATTTCCCGTAACGCCCTGGCCGCCGATGGCTCCGCGTTCGGCGAAGAAGACGAGGACATTGCCGGCGGCATGGATGTCGGCGAATGTGCGGACGTCATTGTCAAAGGTCTGGACAAGGGCCAACGCGAAATTCCGGTGGGCAAAGGCAAGGAAATGGCTGCCCTTTGGGTCAAACGCCTGGCTCCGGAAATGATGTTCAAGATGGCCAAGAAGCAGAACTGACCGACTGTGGCTGTGATGGTAAAGACCGGATTTTCCATGTTCCGCGGGCTGATCCTGGCTCTGGTGCTTGTCCCGGCCCTCGCGACCGGGGCAGAAGCGAGGCTGGCCGTCGCCGCCAATTTCTTTGCCACCACCCAGGTTCTTGCTGACCTCTTCAGACAGACCACAGAGCACAGTATTGTTATCAGCTATGGCTCGACGGGAAAGCTCTACGCCCAGATCCGCCAGGGCGCGCCCTTTGACGTGTTCATGGCCGCCGATCAGTGGCGCCCGGAACGGTTGGAAGCCCTGGGGTTAACCGAGCCCGACACCCGTTTTACCTATGCCATCGGCCGTCTTGCCCTATGGAGCCCCGACCCGGATGCCTTTTCCGATCCCGAGGCCTTCCTGGCCGGCAGTTTCCAGCGGCCTCTGGCCATTGCCAATCCGGCCACGGCGCCCTATGGCCTGGCGGCGCAACAGGCCCTGACAAAACTCGGCTTGTGGCAGCAGCTTGAGGCCGGGCTGGTGCGGGGAGAATCCATCGCCCAGACGTTCCAGTTCGTTGCCACCGGCAATGCCAGGGGCGGATTTATTGCGCTGACACAGCTGCTAACCGAAAATCGGGACGGATCCGTGTGGCGAGTGCCTACTGATCTGCACGAGCCCATTATCCAGCAGGCCACGTTGCTGGAACGGGCCAGGGACAACCCCGCGGCGCTGGCCTGGATGACTTTTCTGAAATCGCCCGAGGCGCGGGCCATCATCCGCAGCCACGGCTATGATCTGACGGAATCACTATGACCCCGGAATGGTCGACAATCTGGCTGACACTCAAGCTCGCCGCCATCACCACCACTGTGCTGCTGGTGATCGGCACGCCGCTGGCCTGGTGGCTGGCCCGCAGCAAGCACTGGCTACGCCAGCCGGTTGCCGCGGTGGTTGCCCTGCCGCTGGTACTGCCACCAACCGTGCTGGGCTTTTATCTGTTGCTGCTGATGGGGCCTGAGGGCACGGTCGGCCAACTGACCCAGTGGCTGGGACTGGGCACCCTGCCTTTCACTTTTGCCGGCCTGGTGGTTGCCTCGGTACTCTATTCGCTGCCGTTTACCGTCCAGCCACTGCAGAACGTTTTTTCCACGGTCAACGGCCGGTTGCTGGAAGTGGCGGCGACCCTTCGGGCATCGCCGCTGGACCGTTTCTTCACCGTGGTGATTCCCCTGGCCCGCCCGGGCTTTCTGACGGCGGCGGTGCTGACCTTTGCCCACACCCTGGGCGAGTTCGGAGTGGTGCTGATGATCGGCGGCAATATCCCCGGTGAAACCCGGGTGCTGTCCGTGGCAATCTACGATCATGTGGAAACCCTGAACTACGGTCAGGCCCACCTGCTGGCCGGCGGCATGCTGGCCTTCTCATTCCTGGTGCTAATGACCCTCTACCTGATTAACGGACGCATCAGTGAGCGGGGCCTGCATTCATGAGAGAGAGTCAGGTTCAGGCACAGTTCAAGGCCCAGCTGGGCAGCTTTCACCTGGACGTATCCCTGACGCTGCCCGGCTCGGGCGTCACCGCCATTTTCGGCCACTCCGGCTGCGGTAAAACGACGCTTCTCAGATGCATGGCCGGCCTGCAGGACGGAGAAGGCCTGATGCGGGTCAATGGCTCGCTGTGGCAGGACGGGAACCTGAACCTGCCGACCCACAGGCGCCCACTCGGGTATGTTTTTCAGGAAACCGGCCTATTGCCCCATCTGTCGGTGGAAGCCAACCTGTTGTTCGGCTACCGCCGCGTACCGGAGTCCGAGCGCCGGATTGCCCCAGACCAGGTCGTCTCCTGGCTGGGGCTGGCGCCCCTGATGAAACGCAGGCCCGAGAGTCTCTCAGGCGGCGAGCGGCAGCGCGTGGCCATAGGCCGTGCACTTCTGACAAGCCCCCGCCTGCTTTTGCTGGACGAACCGGTATCGGCACTCGACGAACCCGGCAAACGCGAGGTTCTGGGATATCTTGAGAGCTTACGCGCACACCTGGATATCCCCATGGTCTACGTCTCCCACTCGGTGAGCGAGGTGGCCCGTCTGGCGGACCATTTGGTGATCATGCGTAAAGGCAAAGTGATGTCGGAAGGCGGCCTTCAGGCCATGCTGGCACAACCCGATGAGACGCTGGCGCTACGAGAAGGTGCGTCGGTGGTTGTGCCCGCCCGGATCAGCCAACAGGACCCGCAGTGGCACCTTTGTCTGGCCAGGTTCGATGGCGGTGAACTCTGGCTGCGGGATCATCAGGGGCTGGAGCCGGGCACTGAGGTGCGGCTGCGGGTCATGGCGAAGGACGTCAGCATTGCCCTTAATCCGCACCACGACCAGAGCATTCAGAATGTTCTGGCGGCAAGGGTCACGGACATAGTGCCTCAACAGGACACGGGTGTGAGCACCCTGCGCCTGCTGGCGGGCAGAACGCCCTTTCTTGCAAAGGTGACCTCACGGTCGGTGCAGCAACTGGGGTTACAGGAAGGCGCCAGCGTGTGGCTTCAGATCAAGAGTGTGGCGATTATCGAATAGCGGCGGGCCCGGGCGGCCCGCCTGCCTGCTGGCTCAACGGGTGCCGTAGACAACCATGGTTTTACCCTTAACCCGGACCAGGCCCTGATCCTCCAGGGTCTTCAGTACGCGCCCCACCATCTCCCGGGAGCAGCCCACAATACGGCCGATTTCCTGGCGGGTGATCTTGATCTGCATGCCGTCCGGGTGGGTCATGGCGTCCGGCTCCTTGCAAAGATCAAGAAGGGTACGGGCAACTCGGCCGGTAACGTCGAGAAACGCCAGATCGCCAACCTTGCGGGTGGTCTGGCGCAGGCGCGAGGCCATCTGCTCGCCGATGAAATACAGCACCCTTGGGTCCTGCTGGGCGATTTCCCGGAACTTGGTGTAGCTGATTTCAGCCACTTCGCACTCGCTCTTGGCCTTAACCCAGGCGCTACGGGAATCCATATTGTCGAACAGCCCCATCTCACCGAAAAAATCACCGGCGTTGAGGTAGGCCATGATCATTTCGCGGCCGTCGTCGTCCTCAATAATGACGGTCACCGATCCCTTCACGATGTAAAACAGGGAATCGCTTTTGTCACCGGCGTAGATAATCGTGCTTTTGGCGGGATAGCGCCTGCGATGGCATTGGGACAGGAAATAGTCCAGGTGCTTGGTTTTTTGCTCAACCGGCTTGACGATAGTAGCCATAGTGCGGGACATGCCTCCTTAGAACTGGCGGGAATTCAGGAATTGTTGTTATTTACCCTGCTTTCCTTGCGGGCTTTTCATGAATGAGCGGACCTTATAACAAGAAGGGCCTGCCTCGGCAACTGCAAACAGTATAGCCCAGATCCATGGTTCTGCCCTACCTCCCTCTTAGCAGGGCTGTCCATACTGCCTATCCACCACTGCCCGCCAGCAGGTCGATATGCTAGCATCCGTGACCAGTAAAACCTGAATTTACCGGAGTAGCTGCGGATGAAAGCAACCATAGACTGGACCGGGAATGCCGGCTTCAAAGCAACCAGTGGAAGCGGGCACGCCGTCCAGCTGGACGGGCCACCGGATCACGGTGGAAAAAACCAGGGGCCCCGTCCCATGGAGATGGTGTTGATGGGACTGGGTGGCTGCTCATCGTTCGATGTCATGAGCATTCTCCAGAAGAGTCGCCAGGATGTCACCGACTGTCATACCGAGCTGGAAGCCGAACGGGCAGAGGCTGTGCCCTCGGTGTTTACACGGATTCACCTGCACTTTGTGGTCACCGGCAATGGCCTGAAAGAAAACCTGGTAAAGCGCGCCGTCAGCCTTTCGGCTGAAAAATACTGCTCAGCGTCTATCATGCTGGTAAAAGGCGGTGTGGAAATCACCCACAGTTACGAAGTTCGGGCCGCGTCCTGAGGCAGGATTGGCTCTACCCAACGCAAGCGCCAGTGTGCATAATACGCGGCTTTTCCGGCCGGCATGAGCGACATGGCACGCAACCATGACCACTGACATTCGACTGACTCCGGACTATTCCGAACTCCTGGGGGGAGGCTGAACATGGAATCCAAACTACAGCTTCATGGTTTCAATAACCTGACCAAATCGCTGAGCTTCAACATCTACGACATCTGCTACGCGCAGACCGAAGAGCAACGTAAGGCCTACATTGATTATATCGATGAGATGTACAATGCCGAGCGCCTGACCCAGATTCTGACAGACGTGGTCAAGATCATCGGCGCCAACGTGCTGAATATTGCCCGCCAGGACTACGAGCCCCATGGTGCGTCGGTCACCATGCTGATTGCCGAACACGAGATCAGCGACGGCGAGCCGGACAACGAAGAATCACCCGGCCCCCTGCCCGACACCATCCTTGCGCACCTGGACAAGAGCCATGTGACGGTTCACACCTACCCGGAAAGCCACCCCTATGAGGGCATCAGCACCTTCCGGGCAGACATAGACGTGTCCACCTGTGGCCTGATTTCGCCGCTGAAAGTACTGAACTACCTGATCCACAGTTTTGATTCCGATGTGGTCACCGTCGATTACCGCGTCCGCGGCTTCACCCGCGACGTCGACGGCCGGAAGCACTACATCGACCACGACATCAACTCGATTCAGAACTATCTGACCGAGGATACCCAGAACGCCTACCAGATGATTGACGTCAACGTGTATCAGGAGAACATGTTCCACACCAAGATGATGCTCAAGAACTTCAAGCTGGATAACTATGTGTTCGGAGTAAACGCAGAGGATCTGGACCCGGCGGAAGCCCAGTCCATCGAGGACCGCCTGCGCCGCGAGATGCTCGAGATTTTCTACTCCCGCAACGTCGAATAGCGCCCCCGCAAACCGGTTCCGGCCAGCCTTCGATCCCCCAGGGCCGGAACCGTCAGTTTTTTTGATGGCCCTCTCCAGAATTCTTCGTTTTATAGATCGCCGGTCATAGCCTCTAATAGCATTATCTGCTGAACAAGGAGACTGCCATGTTATCAAGATCCATTACCCGCCGCATTGCTGCGATGGAAACATCGGACGGCGCCGGTGTGCGCATCAAACGCTCCCTGGGCCAGAGCCCACACACCCGGCTCGACCCCTACCTGATGCTGGACGAGTTCGGCTCGGACCAGCCCCAGGACTACATTGCCGGTTTTCCGTCCCACCCCCACCGCGGGTTTGAAACCGTTACCTACATGATCGAAGGGCACATGCTGCACGAGGACCACCTGGGTAACCGTGGCAACCTGAAAAACGGCGGTGTGCAATGGATGACGGCCGGGCGCGGCATTGTGCACTCGGAAATGCCCCAGCAGGAATCCGGTCAGATGCGCGGCTTCCAGCTTTGGCTCAACCTGCCGGCCGCGGAGAAAATGAAACCGGCCGGTTACCGGGATATCCAGCCGGAGGAAATACCGGACCTGCCCCTCGGGGATGCTCGGGTCAAACTGGTCGCCGGTTCGCTGTCTATCGGGGAAGAGGTTCATGAAGGCGCCGTGACCGGCGGTTCCACCCAGCCCCTATATGCGGATATTCATCTTCCGGCCAATGGCGAGGTGCAACTGCCGGTGGCGCAGGGCCTGGCCGGCCTGGTCTATCTCTATGAGGGCAGCGCCGGGCTGAAGACCGATAACGGCACCGAGGAACTGGCGCGCTCGTCTGCCCACATCCTGTCCGATGGCGACCGCATCGAGCTAAAAGCAGGCACTGAAGGCGCCAGGGTCTTGCTGATCGCCGGCCGGCCGATTGGCGAACCGGTGGTGCAGTACGGCCCGTTCGTAATGAACAGCCGCGAGGAAATCGAGCAGACGCTACAGGATTACCGTGATGGCCGGCTGACAGCCTGAATGTGGACTCGCCGTTGGCGCTCAGGCGAACGGCTTGTGCGCCATCAGCTCCAGTACCATCGGGCGCATGATCAGATCCATGGCCAATGACAGTTTTGTGCCCGGTATCACCAGCGTGTCGTACCGGGACAGATGGCTGCCGGCAATCATCTGTAGCAGATAGGGAAAGTCCACCTCGGAGGAGTCCCGAAAGCGGATCACCACCATGCTCTCGTCTTCGGTGGGCACATCCCTCACCACAAACGGATTGGACGTATCCACCAGCGGAATGCGCTGGAAATTCACATGAGTATGAGAGAACTGCGGCACGATGTCGTGAACGTAGTCGTCCATGCGATTGATTATGGTTTCCACCACCGCATCCTGGGAATAGCCCCGGATGTTGGTATCCCGGTGGATTTTCTGGATCCACTCCAGATTGACAATCGGCACCACGCCTACCAGCAAGTCCACGTGCTGGGCAATGTTGTAGGTGTCGCTGATCACCCCGCCATGCAGGCCCTCGTAGAACATAAGATCGGTATCCGCCGCCAGCGGCCCCCAGGGGGTAAAAGTGCCGGGCTTGAAGCCTTCGGCGATCAACTGCCGGTCTTCGTCATGGACGTACTGGCGATACTGGCCGTTGCCCGTGTGGCCGTAGTCATAGAACAGCGCTTCCAGCTTGTCGATATGGTTGGCGGCCAGGGCAAAGTGGTTGCGCTCCCCGAACTGGCCCTTGGCAGCCAGGCGCGCCATCTGTGCCCGACTGTACCGGTGAAAGCTGTCACCCCCGACCATGGCGGCGTGAAGCGACTCGCTGGCGAACAACCGGCGGAATATGCGGCCGGTGGTGGTGGTACCCGCGCCGGAGGAGCCGGTAACTGCAATGATCGGATGGCGTTTTGACATGGTGCTAGGGCGTCCGAGGTAGCAATCAAGAGTCGCTGTCCAGCTCTCAGTCGAGGCTGCTGAGCAATCGTGGTTTTTCAATCACAAAGCCCTGAGCGTAATCGGCGCCCAGACTGGTCAGCATATCCAGTACTGTACGGGTTTCCACCTGAGACGCAATTACCTCGCGTTTCATGTAGTGCGCCATATCGATCATCGACTTGACCATGGCCCGGTCGGTCTCACTCTTGTCCAGCTCACGGGTGAACGCGCTGTCGAGTTTGATCAGGTCCACCGGCAAGCTGCGCAGGAACTGGAAAGACGTGGGCCCGGTGCCGAAATCTCCCAGGCAGAAACGGCAGCCCAGTTCCTTCATTTCTTCCACGAACTCGGAAATACTCTGCAGGTCATTGATCGCCGAGGCCTCGGTAATCTCAAACCAGATCCGCTCGATCGGCGCGTCTTTCTGGCTGAGCTTGTCGTAGATGAACTCCATCAGCGACTGGTCATTCAGCGAATGCCCTGACAGGTTGATGCAGATGCCGCCCATATGGGCCGGGTCCGGCGCCTTGTCCCGCAGCCAGTCCAGCACGTGGCCCACCACCCAGCGATCCACCGCCTGCATGCGGTCATAGCGCTCGGCCATGCGGACAAAATCCTTTCCGGTGATCAGGTTGCCGCTGTCGTCATACATGCTGATCAGGATTTCATACTGGGGCGACATGGTGGTGTCCGCATGCAGCGGGATCATTTTCTGGCACCGCAGCAGCATCCGTTCCTCGTTCAGATCCCCCAGGCTGGCCACCTTGGCGGCAATCTGGTCCTGGCGCGCCTGGTCGTGGGCATCCATGGAATACTCAATAACCTTGCCGTGTCCACGTTTTTTCGCTCGTTTGAGGGCCTCTTCGGACGCCTTCAGCCAGCGTTCCGCGTCCGTCAGCCCCGGCATTTCAGCCGCCAGCCCGGCACTGGCTGACAGGTGGTAGCTGCCACTGTCGAACTTGAACTCGGTTTTCTCGATGGCCTCGATAATTCCCCGGGCGCCCTCAAGGGAGTTCTCCGCTGGCAGCATCAGCGCAAACTCGTTCCCAGCCAGGCGCGCCAACGGCATGCCGTCGCCCACGTGGCTGCGCAGAATATCGGCCACCTGCTTGAGGGCCTGGTCCCCGGCCTGGTAGCCGGCGGTGTCGTTCAACAACCGGAACTGGCGCAGATCCAGCCGAACCAGTGCACGCTCGTCTTCGCGGATCGCCAGCTGCTGTTCCAGCATGCGTTCAAACTCCCGGCGACCCAGCAGGCCGGTGAGGTCGTCGTGGGTCGATGCCCAGGACAGCTGGTCGTAGACCTTCTTGACCATGCGATCGATACTTTCATCCACCAGCGGCCGCTCGTACTGGCTGTCCGGCACGATCATGCCTTTGCGCATCTTCTGGGCCAGCGCTTCCAGTTCAAGCTCCACCACTCGCATGCCCTGATGGTTTACAAACACAAACCGGCTGAAGCCACGAGCCACCCAGACAAGGCGAATGTACTGGGGCTCGTCGGGCTTGTCCTGATCCCGCATCCAGTCACCGGTGCGCAGCTGTTGGGCACGATTAATCCAGCGCTGCAGACTACGCTGCTCCCGCTCGGAGACAGCCTGCTCGCTTTTCTCTTTCGGCTTGGCGACCGGTACCTCTACCAGTTCAGGCGGCTCGGAGGGGCTACGCACCAGAAACTGCTTCAGCTCGTCCCGAATCTGCGACGACGGCATGTGGTTGCTGGAGATCGAGGCCAGTCCGTCCTGGATTACCCGAAGCAGTTCCGGCAGGTTGATGTCGCTCTGGGGGTCGTCGGCAAAGGTCATCAGCGAGTCGACCACCGACAGGTAATCCTGCCAGAGCGGGCTGTCCTCTCCCTGGCGGATCCAGGTCAGCGACAGCAGATCTCGCCAGCCTCCGTCCAGCAAGCTCAGGACCGCTCGGGGGATCTTGCGACCACCCAGCTTCTGATCGAGAACGCCGGCCACCGCCTGCTTGGATTCGGCCACTTTCTGGGCGCCCTCTGCCGCGGCCGTTACCCTTTCCACATTACGGCGGTAGACCAGATTCTGCCGGTCAATCAGCATGTCCAGCTCGCCCACGGCGTTTTCGAAAACACCGGTATCCTGCTCAAAATCCGTGTTGATCCGTTGGATCAGCTCATCGATGCGGCGCTGGACAACCGGGTTAATTCGCCCTCCTTTCACCCCCAGCTGGGCAAGGCGATCCATCACGCCCCGGACCGGGCTGTCGCGGTCTTCGAAAAACTCCGGATCACGCATAACCACTTTCAGAACCGGTACCTCCAGCGAGCGCATTCGCTCCCGGGCATAGGTGCTCAGTTTCGGGCTTTCCACTACACTGCTGAAGAACCGGTCCACCACATCCAGCGTGGCCTGATGTTCCTGACCCAGGGCATGCTCACCGTCTTCCTTGACGCGCTCGACAACACGCTTGCGCAACGTGGTTTCGGCCTCAGTCGGTGCCGGCTCCGCCTGCATCTTCTGAAGCTGCCTGTGGAATTCGCCGGCAGAAAGTTCGCGGGCGCCGGGGGCAAATTCCACCGGCTCGGGGTCACCCCGGGCAATGCGGCTGGAAGTCAGTGTACCCAGCAGGCTTTTGACCGTGGCAAAGGCAGTCTTGGCCGCAGAGGAATAGCCCCGGAACTCAGAGGAAGAGCGAGACGGCCCGGTAAAACGCCGGCGGGGTGACGTTTCCCGGGGCCCGGTTTCATCTGCCTCTGGCGCTCCGTCAGCTCCGGCATTTTCAGACTCCGCCACGCGCTCTTTCGGTTGCGCTTGCGGTTTCTGTTTTTGCTCTGTTTCTGGCTGTGACTTCTGCGAGGGCTGCTCACTCAGGTATTTGGTCAGATCCAGGTCCGGCAATACACCGTGGCGTATCAGGATATTGTTCAGCTCCTGATACATGGGCTCCAGATGCTTGAGCACGGATTTATCGAATACCCGCAGGCAGATCTTTTCTACCTCGCGGTTTACCTTGAGCTGGGTCAGGCCGGCGTGAAACGCCTCGCAGATAAGCCCGGGGCCTAACGGATTGTGATGCCCCGTTGCGTTGGAAACCCCCAGCTTGTCGAGCCTGAGCTTCAACTGCAGCAGATCGCCGCGATACTGGGTGTCAGCTTTGGTGACCATTACCCGCAGCGTCAGCCAATCCTCGAATTCACCCTTGTCCACCACCGACAGTTCAGCCCCGGGAGCACCTTTAGGGGCCGGTTTGAGCGGGGATTCCAGGCTCTTCGCCATTTGGTGCCAGATCACCCGCTGACGGGCTTCCACCTGCCCGGCGGCATCCATCAGTTCATTCGCCTGCTGGTTGTTACCCGCCTTCTGGGCTGATTCTTTCAGGGTAGCAATCATCTGGACCAGGGCTGCGTCCATCAGCGGCTCGATATACTGAACCACAGCTTTGGCCGCCTGATGCAGTACAAACTGCACCCGGTCACTTGGAGCTTTCAGGGACACCCGGTCCTGCTCCCGGTTCGCTCCCACCATGGCAAGCAGAGCATCAATGGCAGCAGGATTTGACCGGTTAAAACTGACGCCCATGGCACCGTCGATGCGGCGCCGCACATCCACGTTCAACTCGTGGCGCTGACGGCCGTCCGTACTGCGGAAACGAACCAACAGGTCCCTTGCTGACGGGCTCTTCAGAAGCTGGTCCAGCTTCCTGGCGGTATCGCCGGAATAGCGTACGAACAGACCTTCCGCGCAGAAGTCTGCAATCTGGCAGGGCAAGGTCTGGCCATTGCCCAGATCCAGCTGGGCCGCAAGTTTTATGGGCTTACGGGGGCTCGAACGACGTTCTTTCGGATCCATGAACTACCTGATTATTGGTAAACTCCGGTGACCCATTGGGATGTCAGGATTCTGGTCACCGGCCGGGACTCCCTGAACACGGATAAATCAATGCCACCTGGCCGATTATGGTAGCGTGAAACAGATTCCGTGCCCACTGGTCCAGCCGGCCACAAAAGAACCGCCAGACCCATGAGACAGCTTAGTCAGATCTATCCCCTTACGCTACTTATAGTGATCTGTTTCACAATATTTTCCGGTTGCTCTTCCCTTGGCTACTATCACCAGGCGGCCGCCGGGCACCTGTCACTGATGATGGCCACCGAACCGGTTGAGGACTGGCTGGACGCCCCATCTACGCCCGGGCCGCTAAAAGCCAAACTGCGTTTGTCTCAGCAGGCCCGGCAGTTCGCCGGGAAAAACCTGCACCTGCCGGTAGGCGATGCGTTCTCTGAATATACGTCGTTGGACCGTCCCTGGGTCCTTGTGAATCTGGTGGCTGTTCCGGAGTTTTCCCTGGAGGCCCACCAGTGGTGCTATCCCCTGATCGGCTGCCAGGCCTATCGCGGCTACTACCATCTCGAGGATGCCCGGGCAGAAGCCCGCGATTTTGCTGACCGCAGCTATGACACCTTCATCGGCGGTGTGACGGCCTATTCCACACTGGGCTGGTTTGACGACCCACTGCACTCCGGGTTTACCCGGCTATCCGATTCGGAAATGGTTGCCCTGATATTCCATGAACTGGCCCACCAGGTGGTGTATATCCCGGAGGACACAGCCTTCAACGAAAGCTTCGCCACAGCGGTGGAGCTTGAAGGTCTGCGGGCCTGGCTGCAGAAAACCGGCGACACCGCCGGCTTCGATCAGGCCCTGGATCGGCTGCGCCAGCGCAACCAGACACTGGAACTTGTTGAAGAAACGACCGACGAACTGCGAGCCCTTTATGAGCGCGACGCCAGTCTGTCGACCGCGCAGATGCGGCAGCGCAAAGCTGCCATTTTCGAGAAATTGCGACGGGACTATCTGGCTCTGGCGCAGCACTGGGATCAGCCCGGGCCCTTCGGCGCTGCCCCTGCGTCGCTCAACAACGCCAACCTGGCGCTGTTTCGCCAGTACAACCAGTATGTACCGGGGTTTCGCCAACTGCTGCGGGAAACCGGCGGAAGGTTTGACGACTTCTACCGGGCGGTGGAAGCCCTGGCGGAGCTGGACAAACCACAGCGGATAGCGCGGCTGGAGGCACTAAACCAGCGGTTTGACGAAGACCTTTGATTTTCGCTCGACGTTGTAGGACGCCAGTTTCGGCCCCGGCAGTTCCTGCACCGACGACGGCCTGAAGCCGCGCTCCCGGAACCAGTGTTCCGTTTGCGTGGTCAGGGCGAAAAGACGCTGGATACCCTGACCACGGGCCAGCTTCTCGACCATCGCCAGAATGTCATCCCCGCGTCCGGCACGGCGATAGGCCTGGTCTACCGCAAAGCACGACAACTCGCCGGCGCCTTCCTCCGGATAGGCGTGCAGGGCGGCACAACCCACGATGGTGCCGTCCCTTTCCGCCACCACGTAGCAGCCGATCTCGGTTTCCAGCATGTCGCGGGAGCGGCGCACCAGTATGCCCTGTTCCTCCAGGGGCTGGATCAGGCCCAGAATGCCGCCTATGTCTTCCACTCTCGCCGGACGGATCTGCTCGTAGTTGTCGCCGCTGACCAGGGTGCCGGAGCCATCCCGGGTGAAGAGCTCTTCCAGCAGGGCACCGTCCTGGACATAGCTGATGATGTGGGCCCGGCGAACTCCTTTCACGCAGGCATCGCAGGCAGCCTTGAGCAGGTCGCCATCATGCCCTTCAACCTTACCCGCAGACAGGCGCTCCGTGGCCTGCTTGGCAGTCAGTTCACGGATCAGCGAACCGTCATCTTCCGGCAGGCCCTGGTTTTCGGTAAACATGATCAGTTTTTCCGCCTTCAGGGCAGCGGCAACCTGACCGCCCACATCCTCATAGGACAGGTTAAATGCGTCGCCGGTGGGCGAATAGCCCAGGGGTGGCAGCAGCACGATGTGGCCCAGCTCCAGAAGTTTTTCAATGCCAGTCACATCTACCCGCCGGACCCGGCCGGTGTAGCCAAAATCAATACCGTCCAGCACGCCCACGGGCCGGGCCGTCATGTAGTTGCCACTGGTGACCCGTATGCGGGCATTGTGCATGGGCGAATTCACCATACCCATGGACAGATGGCTTTCCAGGTAGGCACGCAGACCGCCAATGGCTTCCAGTACCGGCAATAACTGGGATTCCGGTGTCACCCTCAGGCCCCGGTGGAAAACCGACTCGGCCCCAATCGCATCCAACCGCGTCTGAATCTGCGGCCGCGCGCCAAACGCCACCACAAGTCGCACCCCAAGGCTGCTCAGCAGGGCAATGTCATGGATGATGTTGATGAGATTGTCATGGGCAATCGCATCGCCCCCAATGCTCAACACCACAGTGCGACCACGGTGGGCATTAATATAGGGCGATGAGTGGCGGAACCCATGCAGCCATTCGTTGGATTTCAACCTGTTTTCTCCAGCCTAGAGGCAAAACTTGCGGATCAGACCTTTCAGGATCCTGACCGCAGGGTCGAGTTGTGACAATTCCAGAAACTCATCCGGCTGGTGAGCCTGATCGATGGATCCGGGGCCCATCACCAGTGTTTCCAGACCCAGCTTCTGCAGCCAGGGCGCTTCAGTGGCAAACGCCACCGCCTCCGCGGTATGGCCGGTGAGCTTTTCACAGGCCCGCACCAGTTCGGCGTCTTCGGCCGTCTCGAACGGCGGCACACCGTCAAACAGCGGCTCGAACTCCATGGACAGCCCACGGCTTTGTGCCAGCGGCTGCAGGGTCTGTTTGATCGAATGCCGCAGCGCGTCCATATCCATTCCCGGCAGTGGCCGCAGATCAAAATGCAGCTCGCAGCGGGCGCAGATTCGGTTGGGATTATCGCCCCCATGAATACAGCCCAGATTCATGGTGGGCACCTGAACCCGGAAATTGGGATTGCTGTACTGCTCCTGCCAGCTCTTGCGCAGGGCCAGCAAGTGCCCCAGAGCCTCGTGCATGCCTTCAAGCGCATTCCGGCCAAGGCCCGGATCGGAGGAATGGCCGGACTGTCCCTCGAAGACCAAACGCTCCATCATGATGCCTTTGTGCATGCGTACCGGC
Source organism: Marinobacter halotolerans (assembly GCF_008795985.1). NCBI lineage: Bacteria > Pseudomonadati > Pseudomonadota > Gammaproteobacteria > Pseudomonadales > Marinobacteraceae > Marinobacter > Marinobacter halotolerans. The sequence continues at coordinate 1,149,484 of NZ_VMHP01000001.1, forward strand.
TTGAGGCCCGTCGGCTCGCCGATCACCGCATAGCGTGCTTTCGGTCGCCCTGCCTCCGCCAGTGCCCGGGCTCCGTTCATCGAGCTTTCTTCGTCGGCGGTGGCCAGGATAATCAGCGGCTGCTGCAGTTTTTCGTTCACAAAGGCTTTGGCCGCTTCAATGGCCAACGGAAAAAAGCCCTTCATGTCGCAGGTGCCGAGGCCGTACCAACGATTGTCCCGCTCGGTGAGACGGAACGGATCGCTCTGCCAGCGTTTGTCGTCAAAAGGCACCGTGTCAGTATGCCCGGACAGCACCAGACCACCGGGGCCGCGACCAAGCGTGGCGATCATGTTGACCTTGCCGGGCATACCGGGCACGTCCAGCACTTCAACCTCGAACCCCATGGGTTCAAGCCACTCCGCCAGGGTGCGCACCACCGGTTCATTGCTGTGATCCCACTCGGCCGAGGCGCTGCTGATGGACGGCTGGGAAATCAGCCGTGCAAGCATGTCCTGGATACCGGGGAGATGCTGTGTGGATGCGGGCATTCAGATACCTCCGTCCCTGGACGGGACCAGGGAAAACCTAGGGAGTCTGGCCGCGACGCCAGACTTCAAAACCATCGATCAGCCGGGTTGCGATGGGGTAAGCCACCTCACCGCCGTCAACCAGCCGTGCTACTTCCATTCGTTCTTCACTGACAGCTGCCAGGCGCCCTTCCACCACATTACCATTTGCCAGGGTGACTCTCACCGTCTGGCCAATCAGTCCGGCGGCTTCCGCCTTGTCGGCAACCTGCCAGCCCGGCGCCTGCGCTGCCGGCTTTTCCTCGGCCGGCTCGGCGGATTCTGCAGGTTCCGGCGCGACTTCCAGCCGCTCCAGATAGACATCGGGCACGCGGGCGTCGTTATAGGTCACAAAAGGCGCGGAGGCACCTACCGGGACACCCCACAATGCCTCGCCAGGGCGCAGTTCCAGGCTCAACTCACCACCTTCGGTCAGCCATTGGCGGTAAAGGGCGATCAACTGGTCGCTGGCCCGGAAACCGCGGTCGGCCAGTCCGGCCCGAAAAGTCTCCGTTGCAAGGCTGAGCCACTGGTTGGCTTCCATACCGGCCTCACGGGAACAGTAGGCTGCTATCCGGCGCATCAGGCCGCCGTCCCGAAGCGTGACACTCACCGGCTGTGTGCTGGAGGTCATCAGGGCCGTCGGGTCCAGAGGGTTGAAGCGGGCCCCAGGCCAGAGCACTTCCAGGCTGCCCGTTTCCGCCGTGGTGATTTCCCCGTAAACCTGAGAGGCATCCTGGCGCAAGAGCACCTCACCGGTGACCCGGGCAATACCCAGACCGAGCAGATCTGCGGTGCTCAAGCGCTGCTGGGGATCCGGGCCACAGACCGGGGCAAACAGTGGCGGAGTTCCGGGCTCGCCCGATTCCGTGACCCAATTGCTCAACAGGGCGTTATCGAGCGTCATCGAAAGCTGCTCGCCTCTCAGCCTCCATTGTGAGGGCAGAGCCGAGGGGTCAAGCAGGGCATTGACCAGCGCTACCGGCGAACCGGCGTCGAACGTCAGGCGCCCCACTTTCAGCGGTCGTGACAGCCGGAAATCTTCATAGAAGCCGTCCACCAGAGTCAGCGATCCTGAAATGTCCGAGCGGATCTGGCCATGATCAATGACGCCGATATCGTCCACGGCGCGATCCGCCTCGGCAAGACGCTGATCCGCCAGCCACCAGACACCGCCCTTGAACGCCAGATAGCCCATCAGGGCAAGTACAACCAGCAGGGTCAGCAGGCGTTTCATGATTCAATCCTTTTCCAGGCGGTCAGTTCCGTGAGATCAGCGTACCCACACCCTCGTCGGTAAAGATTTCCAGCAGGGTAGCGTGGGCAACACGGCCGTCAATAATATGTGCTGTCCGCACACCGTTTTCCACCGCGCTCAGCGCGCAGCGGATTTTGGGCAGCATGCCGCCATGTATCGTGCCATCGTCGATCAGATCGTTTACCTGTTTGGCCGTCAGGCCGGTCAGCACCTTGTCTTCCTTGCTTTTCAGCCCGGAAACATTGGTGAGCAGAATCAGCTTTTCCGCCTTCATGGCTTCTGCCACCTTGCCAGCTACCAGATCAGCGTTGATGTTGTAGGAGGCACCGTCCGGTCCCACACCGATCGGCGCGATCACCGGAATAACGTTGCTGCGGGTCAGCATTTCAATGACTTCCACATTCACGCTGGCCACCTCGCCAACATGGCCGATGTCGATAATCTCCGGACGTTCAAGTTCCGGCGAACGGTCCATGACTTCCAGTTTCTTGGCGCGGATCAGGTTTGCATCCTTGCCCGTCAGACCCACCGCTGTACCGCCATGGCGGTTGATGAGTGACACAATCTGCTTGTTCACCTGGCCGCCTAGCACCATTTCCACCACGTCCATGGTCTGGCTGTCGGTCACCCGCATGCCGTTAACGAAACGGGACTGGATGTTCAGTCGCTCCAACAATTCACCAATCTGTGGGCCGCCACCATGGACCACGATCGGGTTGATACCCACCAGCTTCATCAATACCACGTCCCGGGCAAAGCTGCTTTTCAGTTCGTCGTTTTCCATGGCGTTACCGCCGTACTTGATCACGACCGTCTTGCCGGTAAAGCGTTGAATATAGGGCAGGCCATTGCTCAGTACAGCAGCCACCTGCATTGCGGTTTCACGATCCAAAGCCATTCAATATGCCCTAACGATTGGATTAACAGTCTTGAGAATTAACTTGCTTATGCCCGGGCCCGCGGCTCAGAAATCAGCGACCAGATCGGGCGCCGCCTTGTTGAGCTGCTCGCGGAAAACGGACTTGATGCGCTCCAGTGCCTCGTCGCTTTCAGCTTCAAAGCGAAGCACCAGCACAGGTGTGGTATTGGACGCCCTGCATAATCCCCAGCCGTCACTGAATTCCACGCGGATGCCGTCGATGGTGCTGACGCTGCCGTCGCCGAAATCCCCCTGCTGACCCAGGCGCTCCATAATTTTGAACTTGGTCTCCTCGGTGACCTCCACGTTCAATTCCGGTGTGCTGATGTCTTCCGGGAATTCCTCGAACACCTCATTACTGTCGCGATCTTCTATGCCCAGTATTTCCAGCAGGCGGGCCGCCGAGTATAGCCCGTCATCGAACCCGTACCAGCGCTCGCCGAAGAAAATATGGCCACTCATTTCCCCTGCCAGCAGCGCACCGGTCTCTTTCATTTTCGCCTTCATCAGGGAATGACCGGTCTTCCACATAACAGGACGGCCACCGGCTTCCGAGATCACGCCGGACAGGCGGCGGCTGCATTTGACATCAAACAGCACATCAGCGCCAGGGTTGCGGGACACAACATCCCGGGCGAACAGCATCATCAGGCGGTCCGGCCAGATGATTTTGCCGGTGTTGGTCACCACGCCGATCCGGTCTCCGTCGCCATCAAAAGCCAGTCCCAGATCCGCCTTCTCCGACTGCACGGCAGCGATCAGGTCTTTCAGGTTTTCAGGCTTGCCCGGGTCCGGGTGGTGGTTGGGGAAATCGCCGTCAACTTCGCAGTACAGAGGCACCACTTCGCAGCCCAGCTCTTCCACCAGCACCGGCGCAAGCTCACCGGCGATGCCATTGCCGGCGTCCAGCACTACTTTCAGCGGCGCGGCCACGGCAATATCACCGACAATACGGTCCAGATAGGCCCGGCGCACATCCTCGGAGGACTGGCTGCCCTGGCCGCTGACAAAGTCTCCGGTCTGGATCCGCTGAAGTAACCGCTGAATGGCCTCGCCCGACAGGGCTTCACCGCCCAGCATGATTTTCAGGCCGTTATAGTTGGCCGGGTTATGACTACCGGTGACCATCACCCCGGAACCGGTGCCCAGTTCGTGGGTAGCAAAGTAAAGAACCGGCGTCGGCACCGCACCAATATGGATAATATCGCAGCCGGCGGACATGATGCCGGTGCCCAGCGCGTCTGCCAGATCCGGGCTGGAGTGTCGGCCGTCATAGCCGATGCAGATGCTTTTCACACCCCGTTCGATCGCTTCGCTGCCGATAGCAACGCCGATGGTTCTGACAATCTCATTGGTGAGTGTTTCTCCCACGATGCCGCGGATGTCATAGGCCCGGAAGATGGTCTCCGAGACATTCACATCCGGCAGAGACACCTCTTCGACACCGGGGGCGTCATCCAGAGAGTCGGAGCCACCAAAGCCCAGTACATCGTCGTCACCGTCCAGCATGTCGATGTCGAGCATGTCCTTTTCTTCAAACAATGGCTCATCACCTGCTGCTGCGCCTTCCCTGGACGCTGCTGATTTCTTTTTCGGGCGGGCGGATTCGGCCATTTTGGCCGCACGCTTATCCACCATCTGGGAGAGCCGATACAGGACCTCGGCAGCCGAGGCAACCATATCCCATTTGAAACCGGGCGGTTTTACCTTTTCGCCGCCAAACGCCTTGTGCGCCCACTGGATCAATACCGTCACTTCCTGGCGCAGACTGCGCTGGGCTCCGCCCAGCATGACCCAGATCAGTATTGCTGCCAGCAATACCGGCCCCACCACCAGAGCGCCAACGGCCACTATGCTGATCAGGGGCGCGGGCGCCGCGGACGGGGTGAACCGCAGTTTCCAGTCCGGGTTCATCAGGTTGCGCAGAACCGGCTCGCCGCCACCACTGCCATTATTGACAATGACCCGGTTCGAGCCCGCAACCGACTGAACAATCGCAAACTCACCCTCAAGCTGATCGTTCAGGCCCGACAGCAGCGGCCTGAGCTGAGCGGCATCGAATACCGCGAGAACACTTCCAACCACGGCGTTGCCGGTATCCCGGCGCACCGGCGCGGCCATCTGCAGATACCATTTGTCATCCCGGGGAAAGGCATCCGGATAGAGCGGGCGGCCGGTTTCCGCCCGGCGGGCAAGATCAAGCCCCGCAAACCCCAGAGTGGGCGAACTGGAGGTGCGCGGGATCTCGCCATAAGGGAAAAGATACACTCCCTCGGCTTCCGGCATGGCCTCGGTCAGATTGGCCATGGCGGTGGACAATGAGCCGTCACCGTCCAGCGCCTGACGCACATACCCCTGACTGCCCATTCCGGCAACCGTTGATTGCAGCAGAGCCAGCCGCTGGTCAACCCTTGCCGCAGCGGTATCAGCGGCAAGAGCGGCCTGCATTTCAAACCGATGGGATTCGGCTGGCACAACCAGCAGGAAATAGACCAGCGCTGCGGACACCACGCCAGCCAGAAACACCACCAGTGCCTGCTTGACAGCAACCGAACCCAGCCGCTTATGATGGTGACTTGTGGCGGTTTTCTGTGCTTTGGCCTGCTTCTTTGCCGGTTTGGCGTGCTCTGGGGAGTCAGCGGCGTCGTCCGTTTTCTTCTTTTTGCCAAGCTTCATAGTCCATCCTGCTGATACAAGCGTCCGGATTTATTAATGATTCGGGGAGTTCCAGAGAGTATAGACCCTAGTGACCAATCTGTAGCACCCCGGGGAACTGCCGTGTCACTGGCTGCCAGTTGAGCCGAAACCGCCATCACCACGCAGACTCTGATCAAACTCTGACACCACCTCAAAGTCCGCCTGCACCACCGGGACCAGAACCAGCTGTGCAATGCGGTCGCCCACCTCGATGGTGAACTCGGTACTGCCACGGTTCCAACAGGACACCATCAGTTCGCCCTGATAGTCCGAATCAATAAGCCCCACCAGGTTGCCGAGAACGATTCCGTGCTTGTGACCAAGACCACTGCGGGGAAGGATCATTGCCGCCAGCGAAGGGTCGGCAATGTGCACAGACAGCCCGGTTTTGATCAGTTCGGTCTGCCCGGGCCTAAGGGTGAGAGGGCCATCCAGGCAGGCCCGCAGGTCAAGCCCCGCGGATCCTTCGGTAGCGTATTCAGGAAACGGGACACTTTGCCCGATCCGGTCATCCAGAATGCGGACCTGAAAGGTCTGGCGAGTCATGAACTTTCCTTCTGAGTCAGTTGATCGGCAATCAGTGAGATCAGCCGCCGGGACAGGTTGGCCTTGGTATCCGGCCCGATGTTTTCGTGGCCTCCGGGCCAGAACACGGTGACGGTGTTATTGTCGCTGTTAAAGCCCATGCCCGGCGCAGAAACATCATTGGCGACAATCATGTTCAGGTTTTTTCGTGACAGTTTATCAAGGGCGTAGCGCTCGACGTCCCGGGTTTCGGCAGCAAACCCGACGGTGAACGGCGCGTCACTGCGCGCCGCAATGGTCGCCAGAGTGTCAGGATTACGAACCAGTGCCACGCTCATTGACTCGTCGGATTTCTTGATCTTGTCAGTTGCAAAGACGTCGGGCCGGTAGTCCGCCACGGCCGCAGTGGCGATAAACAGATCGCAGCCGGCATCCACCGCGCGGGTGGATTCTTCAAGCATCTCTTCGGCCGTCGTTACTGATCGACGCTCCACACCGGCAGGGGTATCGATAGCCACCGGACCACTGACCAGAACCACTTCGGCCCCGGCGGCACGGGCGGCCGCCGCAAGCGCATAGCCCATCTTGCCGGAGCTATGATTGCTGATGTATCGCACCGGATCGATGGGTTCGCGGGTAGGACCGGCTGTGATCACCACCCGTTTGCCAGTCAGTGGCTGGTCTCCGGAAGCTGCTCCCGCCAGGGCCTGAACAACCAGTTCGAAAAGCCCCGCAGGCTCCAGCATTCGACCAGGCCCGACATCGCCGCAGGCCTGAAAACCCTGATCGGGACCCCAGAGCTGAATCTGCGGATCGGCTTCCAGCAGACCGATGTTGCGCAGGGTCCGATGATTGCTCCACATGGCCTGATTCATCGCAGGGGCCAGGGCAATGGGCGCTTCCGTTGCGCAGCAGAGGGTGGTCAGCAGATCATCAGCCATGCCGTTGGCCAGCCGGGCTATAAAGTTCGCCGAGGCGGGGGCAACCACAACCAGATCGGCCCACTTGGCCAGCTCGATGTGGCCCATGCCCGCTTCGGCATCCGGATCCAGCAGCGAAGAGCGAACCGGCTCTCCGCTCAAGGCCTGGAACGTCATGGGTGTCATGAAGGCTTCGGCACCACGGGTCATGACCACGCGAACTTCGCGCCCTGATTTTTTCAGCAGGCGCACAAGTTCCGCACTCTTGTAGGCGGCGATGCCTCCCGTGACTCCCAGCAGGATTCTATCAGCGGCCATAGTGGCTCCTGGGCTGTGGCTCCGAGACAGCTGCACACCATCGGGCGGCCAGCTGTACCTCATATAAATGAAAGGCTTATAAGATAGCACGTCCGGGCGCTTCGGACAGCCCGCGGCCCATGGTAAACTCCACACTTTGTGAAGGCCCCGGGGCGGCACAGGATGTGTGGCCATACGCCGGAAATCGAGAGTGCAGATCGAAAGGAATCGAGACCATGCCAAACACACACTGGCCGGAAGACGAGCGTCCACGAGAGCGGCTGCTGGCCCATGGGGCAAACAGCCTGTCAGATGCAGAACTACTGGCCATTTTTCTGAGGACCGGCACAGCAGGCATGCCAGTAATGGCCCTGGCAAGACACCTGACGGACTCCTTCGGCGGGCTACGGGGCCTGATGACTGCCTCCCAGCGCCAGTTCTGTGCCGTCAAGGGGCTGGGCACTGCCAAGTACGCTCAGGTACAGGCTGCCATGGAGATGGCCCGGCGCGTGATGGATGAACCTCTGCGCCAGGGCGACCCGCTCCGGTCGCCGGAGGACACCCGGCGCTTTTTGAACAGCCGACTGGGCACCTATCCCCACGAGGTGTTTGCCGGACTGTTTCTGGACAATCGTCATCGGGTGATCCGCTACCAGGAACTGTTCCGGGGTACCATCGACGGTGCCGCGGTTTATCCCAGGGAGGTGGTCCGACAGGCATTGGAAGTGAACGCCGCCGCGGTCATCTTTGCTCACAATCACCCGTCCGGTGTGGCCGAGCCCAGTCAGGCGGATGTGTCGCTGACCCGGAGGCTCAAAGAGGCGTTGGGTCTGGTGGATATCAGGGTTCTTGACCATATGGTCGTGGGCCACGGTGAGGTAATATCCCTAGCCGAAAGAGGACTGATGTAGACACCGGACCGGAAGCGGTGAAAAACTGGCCAAAACACCAACAATTTTTTGCGTTGGGCGGGCAGTTCTGGTATAAAAGCTGCCCTTTCTGGCGGCGTCTGGCGAGTAGCGTGCACTTTTAAGCAGAAGTTCTAGCACAAGCAAAAAACCAGAAACGCGAATGAACGAATTTAAAACGCATTTTCAGGACCCTAGCTCAGGTCGGAGGCAAGTATGTCCAGAGTCTGTCAGGTAACCGGTAAGCGACCGGTAGCCGGTAACAACGTTTCTCACGCGATGAACCATTCCCGTCGTCGTTTTCTGCCCAACCTTCAGAATCATCGTTTCTGGGTTGAGTCAGAGAAGCGTTTTGTAAAGCTGCGCGTATCTACCAAAGGTATGCGTGTAATCGACAAAAAAGGCATTGACGCTGTGCTGGCCGATCTTCGTGCCCGCGGCGAGAAATTCTAAGGAGCCGCATCATGCGCGAGAAAATCAAGCTGGTTTCATCAGCAGGTACTGGTCACTTCTACACGACCAAAAAGAACAAGCGTAACACCCCGGAAAAAATCGAGATCAAAAAGTACGATCCGGTTGTCCGCAAGCACGTTGCGTACAAGGAAGCCAAGATCAAATAAGATCTTTGCCTCCCCCGAAAATGCCCCGGCCTCAAACCCGGGGCATTTTTTTGTCTACGCTTCGGGTAAATGCGGTAGGAGAAATAAAGGAACAGGCCGCCATGTCGAAGGAAACCCTGCAAAAGCTGGACACTCTGTCGGACCTCAGAATGTCGTCGGCTGCCGGCGTGGTGGACGCGCTCGACCTGGTTGAAAACAGCATCCCTCACATACTTGGAAGCATGCTGATCTGGGCGTCCGCGTCCGGAGAGGTAGCCGGAGGATTTTCGCGTCTGCTGGGCATCGAAGAAGGCCTGGCAGCCTATGCCCGTGGGTTTGCCAATTCCGCCAGCGAAGAAACCATTGCCGGCGAGACCTTCCGCAGCAATATGCGTAATCAGGTCCGATCTCGGCGCCTGAAAGACATCGTGCAAATGTCGCTGGCCGACTTCTACGAAACCGACATGTTCCGGGAAATGCTGCTGCCCTGGAAGATCCGGGACATGGCCCGCTGCGCTGTTACCTTTGAAAACATCCCGCTTGGTGGACTGGTCATCTTTCGGGGAGACGGCGCTCCCGACTTTAGCGACCCGGAGCTGGCCATCATGGACCAGTGCGCCGACTGGATCGGGCGCCTGCTGCAATGCAGCCCGACCGCTGAAGTGCCCATGGTGGATGAGTACGAACCGGGCGTCGCCGAACTGGACAGTGAAGGCAAACTGCATAGCGCTACCCGCACCTTCCGCTTGCATCTGGCCATGCAGAATCAGGCCGAGCCGGGCCAGGGCCCAGCAGATTTCAACTTCAGCGTTCCGCCGGAGGTCGTGCGGGCCGCCAGCGGGCTTGAAAACGAACCCCAGACTCTGAAAACAGAATGTGCCTGGGGCAATTTCCACATGACCCTCGAACGATTGATCGGTACAGACAGAATTGCCCTCACCAGCCGGCGATCCATACCGGCGGGCCTGATGATGTTCCGTCGCACTCTTGATCAGCCTCTTTCGCGGCGCCAGCGGCAGGTTGCCTGTGCGTTGGCAGAGGGTGACTCATTCCACGATATGGCCGAACGTTGGGATATCTGCCGCAGTTCAATCATTACCCACGGCCATTTCCTGTACGACAAACTCGGTGTGGCCGGCAAATCCGAGCTTATGAACCGCTTTGTCTGGGGCAGAGATTAAATCACCACTTCCCTACATGTAGGGAAGCCGCCACTTGCTCGCACCCCTACCCTCGTTTCAGGCAGTGAAAGTCTGCCTTACACATCAGAGGGAAGGAGTCTGAAAATGCGTATAGCAGGTTGGCATAGAATTCTATTACCGGTTCTGGCGGCGACCCTGGCCGGTTGCGGCAGTGATGGAGGAGATGGCACTCCCGGTGGTCAGGACAGTGGCACAGCGGCCCAGGGTGAATCCCAGAAAGGACCGTTTCAGCAGGGGGCCGGCGCAACCGCCCGCAACCTGCTTGCAGATGGCACTATCGGCAGCCAGTCCGCGTCCACCAGCACCACCGACGGCCGGGGCAGCTACCAGTTTGACAGCCTTGGATGGCAGGGCGGGACTCGCATCCGGATTGAAGGAACATTCTTTGACGAGGTGACGGGAACCTTCTCCAGTGAGAGCCGCTACCTGGACGCAATGATGCTTGCCGGAGAGGCGAACGGCACCAATATCAACCTTTACACACACATCCAGTCTGCCCGCATTCAGGCACTGATGCAGAGCGGAAAATCGTTTTCCGATGCCAGAGACCAGGCCCGCCAGGAGTGGCAGACCATCGCCGGCACGCAAACGCCCGCCAGCGCGCTCGACATCCTGGACGGCCAGAGTGGATCGGCAGAGTCCGATAACGCCAACCTGTTACTTTTCTCAGCGGCGGCTCTACAGGCCGGCCTGGATCAGCAGGCACTGAACAGCCTGCGTGATGATTTCGCTGACGATGGTCAGATAAACGGTGCCGCGCAGTCCACCTACAGCTCGATCGTCAGCGCTGGCCAGACACCGGACCTGCTGGCCGATGCCAGAGCAAACCTGGTCGCTGAATTCGGCGGCGATCCGGCCGACGGGAGCTCCTTAGGCTTCGCCTGGATCCCGGGTGCCTGTGAGCAAACCCGCCTTGCGGTATCCAATCGCCAGGTATTCTGCTCTGGCGATGACCCAATCCAGAATCTGAACAGCAATAGCCCAGACGACTCAAGAGTGGCTGCCGCCATGATATTCGAAAAACCGGGTCATTACCGGGTGGAGGTGTCAGGGATTTCCGGTGACGCCTATTCAGGCAACAACTGGAAACTCTTCCGCTTTGACGATCAGGACACCAACCGACTTTGCGACAACTCCACCGAAACCTCGGAGGCAATCGGTCGCTCGGTGATTGAGGGTCTGACAGACCGGATGGACCCGGACGAACGCAAGTGCCTCGAGCTCTATTTTGCTCCGGCAGCTAACAACGGCGGCCCAACCGAGTTTGATATCGGACTGGTCCCCATCAATGACGGTGGTCCCGCTCTGGATGAAGCCGTTCCCCTGGCGCTGGGTCAAAACCATGCCGGAAAGATCGGAAACTACGTCACTGGCGCATCGGACTTCCCAGCCTATAGCTATTACCGTTTTTCCGCACCTACCGACGGCACCTATCGGATCACCGTCAACGGTTATGCCAATCTCGGGTCCGGGTCCATGAGGATTTCCCTGTTCACTGACCAAGACAATAGCGGTGGCATTACTTTCTTTAATGACCAGGAGAGGATCGATTTCACCGGTGGCCCGGGCACCGACAGCAAAGAGACCGTCATGGAAAAGTCCCTGGGTGCGGGAACCTACGTTGTTCGCGTATTCAACGGCACCGGTTATCGCGCAACCATGGAAGGCGCCACCTATTACCTTACAGGGCTTGACCTGAATATCACCGTGGACAGCCTCTAAAAGGTTTGCACGTAGCCACTGGGCAGCTTGATGTCCAGGGCGACGGGCAGATGGTCAGACACCGGGAAACTGACCACTTCCGAGCGGCGGATCTCCAGGCTGGGGCTGACCAGGATATGGTCCAGCGCCCGTTCGGGCCGCCAGCTCGGAAAGCTGTGGGCGGTTGCGGGTAGTGGCACCAGGTTGGCGTGCTTGAGGGGTGTGTTGCTAAGCAACTGCTCCGCATGGTTGTTCAGATCTCCCATCAGCACCACATGCTGATAATCCGAAATCAACTCCCGAATGAATCCCAACTGCTTGTTCTGGGCTGACTTGCTCAGGGAGAGGTGGAGCATGACCAGAACCAGCGGATCACTTTCCGTGCCATAGCGGGCAACGATAGCACCCCTGCCGGGAATCAGACCGGGCAGTTTATGCTCCTCCACACCCAGTGGCCGGTAGCGACTGAGCAACCCGTTGCTGTGCTGTGCCAGCTGCCCTAGATTCCGGTTCAGTTGCTGATGCCAGTATGGAATTCCGGCTGCTTCCGCCAGATACTGAACCTGATTGATGTACCCGCTTCGCAAACTGCCACCGTCACACTCCTGCAGGGCAATCACATCGTAATTGCGCAACAGCACTGCGATACGGTCCAGGTTCTCGATGCGTTTTCGATGCGGAAGCAGGTGCTGCCAGCTACGGGTCAGATAGTGGCGGTAGGAGGCCGTATTGATGCCCACCTGAATATTAAAGGTCAGCAGCCGGATATGCCGGTGAGGTTCAAAATCCGGCACATGGTCATCGCCCGAACTTCGCCCCCGGGGCTGAGGCTCATCGGCCGACCTGAGAATTCCTTCCAGCTGCTTTCTGATCCGTCTGTACATAAATAGGCAGCTCTGTTCAGTGGGCCGGGCGCCTGCTGGCCCATCGCTACAACTACTGTTTTACTGCGCCTGGCGCTCCTTCTCAACCAGGTAATCCACCACATCAAGCACCGCTTCGTGACTGCCTGCCATGCTGGCCGTTACCCGGTATTTGCCGTTAACCAGCACCGTCGGCGTGCCGGTTACCCGCGCCCCGCGAACCTTGGCCTGCGCCTGTTGCATCCGCGCATTGACGCCAAAGCTGTTGTAGTTCTCCAGAAACGCCTCACCATCCACCCCGTGCTGGGCCACAAAATCTGCGAGAGCTTCTCCGGAGTTTAATGGGCGACGTTCCCCGGCCAGCGCGTCGAAAAGCGCATCATGCACCTTATCGAGTTCTCCCATGGCCTTGAGCGCGTAGAAAGCCTTGGCGTGAGGCTCCCAGGAGGCGCCAAGGGCTGCCGGAATCTTCACGTAATTGACGTCATCCGGAATGGTTTCCGCCCAATTCTCGATCAACGGCTTGAAAGCATAGCAATGGGGGCACCCGTACCAGAACACCTCCGCCACCTCGATGCCGGTGTCACTGGCGGTTCTTACCGGCGTATCAAGGGCAACGTAATCGCGCCCCTCTTCATAGGACTGGGCGTTTGCCTGGGCCATAAAAAGCATGGCAAAGATCGAGACAACGAGCATCCGGACGCTTCTGATCATTTGTGTTCTCCGGTTTTCTGAATAGGTTTGAAACGATTATGACCGAGTGACAGACAACAAAAAACCCCGCCGGAGCGGGGTTTCAGAAGTTTCATCAAACGGCCCGATCAGTTAAGACCTGACACATAACTGGAAACCGCCTTGATTTCCTGATCGGTCAGCTTGGAAGCAACGTCCATCATGATCGACGCGTTCTGGCCAGCGGCCCGTTCGCCGTCCCGATAGGCCTTCAACTGCTTCTCGACATAAGCCGCTGACTGACCGCCGAGGTGGGGATAACCCGCCGCATCGATACCGTTGCCGGTGGGGCTGTGACATGCCGCGCAGGCTGGCACGCCCGTCGCCATGTTGCCGCCGCGGTAAAGCGACTCGCCCTGATCAACCAGGTCCGGATCAGCCTGACCTATCGGCATATCCTGACTGTCAAAATAGGCAGCCAGGTCCTGCAGATCCTGATCCGAGCGGTTGTCCAGAATGCCGGTCATCGAGGCAATGGCGCGATCGCCACTCTTGATCAGTTTCAGCTGCTGGTACAGATATTTCTCACCCAGATTCGACAGCTTCGGGTAGTCCGGGGCAATCGGTTTGGCGCCACCGGCACCGTGACATCCCGCACAAACCTGTGCGTTCGCTTCGCCTGCTTCAGGATCTCCCGCCCCGTGCGCCATCGCCGTGAGGCTAACACCGAGAACAACTCCTGCGATCAGTTTCTTCATGCTCGCTCCGCTTCTCTCATCCAAAAGTATTCTTCGTTATGCAGCCGGCAGGCACTGGTGAAAAGACACAAACCGGGACTGATGGCGGCTATCCAAGGCGTTCCGCCGATAATTGGTGTAGCATTATACATTAATCCCTGACAACTGAAATCCAATAGGAAATCCGATCTCCGTGACGTCTGACACGACCGCCAAAAGCCTTTCGTTCAACAGTGCCCGCTTCCTCATCAGCGCCTCACGGCTCGATGAGTGTCCCGCCGATTACGGCGCGGAAGTAGCCTTTGCGGGGCGTTCGAACGCCGGTAAATCCAGCGCCATCAACACCATCACCACCAACGGCAAACTGGCGCGAACCAGTAAAACGCCGGGCCGCACGCGGCTGATCAACTTTTTCTCCCTGAACCGCGAGAACTGTCGTCTGGTGGATCTGCCCGGCTACGGCTATGCCAAAGTCTCCCGGGACATGAAGGACGACTGGCAAAAACATCTGGGCCACTACCTTAACGATCGTCGCTGCCTCCGCGGCCTGGTGCTGGTGATGGACATTCGCCACCCGCTCACCGATTTTGACCAAATGATGGTGGAATGGTGCGACCATAACAACCTACCGCTGATGATTCTTTGCACCAAAGCAGACAAGCTGAAGTTCGGTCAGGCTAAAACCGCGATGATGGGGATTGCCCGGAAACTGGAGGCGGTTGGCTGCCTCGAACACCTGGTGATGTTCTCCGCTACTTCCAAACGCGGGCTGGACGAAACCCGGGATGCCCTGACCGTCTGGCTGGAAGCTGAGTCGGAAGAAAGCGGTCACTCGACCGCAGAATAAAACAGAAAGATAAAAAAACGGCCTGCCAAACTGACAGGCCGCGAAACGTCAGGGTTTGCGACGTACTAAAACCTGAGTTCTCTCACCGGGCTCTGCCGGCAAGCACTCCCAGGAAGACACCGGCGATGTCCGAATCGCGGGTGTCTGTATTGGTAGACACGGGGTTTATGGAAAAGTTCCCGGCTTCTCCAGGATCCTCAGGATCCTTCATTCGCCGCCAGCGCGGCACGATCCGCGGCATCCGGCAGTTCCGGCCGGTATTTCTCCCGTAACGCCATGACCCGCTCGCGATAATCCGGCGTCAGGTAGGGAATTTCCAGTGTCAGCACCTGATAGATGCCCTGCTTCAGGTGGGTCAGTGTCAGCTCACCATCGCCCTGGCTGGCATGGGCCGTTTTCAGATAGGCCATCCAGTTGGTAATCACCAGCCAGACGTTCAGGGACATGGCGGACCTGAGATCCTCATGCTGATAGTGAATGATGTCAGCTTCCGCCAGTTTCTGGAAAATGCGGCTGATTGCCACCAGGCAGCGCTCGGTAAATTCACGGTAGTCCTCCCGCAGACGACGGTCACTGTCCAGCAGGTATTCCAGATCCCGGTGGAAGAACCGGTAACTCCACAGCCCGTCGAAGACCGACTCCAGGTAGAAGGTCAGATCTTCGAGGGTAATCGGCCGGCTTTCCGGAATATCAAGATAGAAATCCACCAGCTTTTCATACTCGAGGAAGATCTCGTAAATGATGTCTGACTTGTTCCGGAAGTGGTAATAGAGATTGCCGGGCGAAATTGCCAGGTGTGCCGCTATATGGTTGGTGGTCACATTCCGCTCTCCGCGCTCGTTAAAAAGCTCCAGACTGGACAGCAGGATCTTGTCTCTGGTTTTCATAGGCTCAACGTTTATTGCGATGAAATGGGAGTGACTTGACTACCTAGAGTATATACTCTAATAATAGCCAATAACGCAAATTGAGCATTTTTTCATCAGAGATGACCTGCCCTGCGGGGCATGGGTCGCCAGGGAGAACGATTATGGTTGCCAACGTTGTGCAGCTGACCGAGAGCAAGAAGCAGATTCAGCAGAACCACCGCATCTTTGACGATCAGAAAAAGGCATTCCGCAACAACCCCATGCCGACCCTGACCGAACGACAGGAGAATCTGAAGCGGCTCAAGCGGCTGCTGCTTGCCAATCAGGAGCAGTTGCTGGATGCCATGGATCGTGATTTCGGCTGCCGCTCACGGGACGAGTCACTGATTGCCGAAGTAATGCCGTCCATTCAAGGCATCAACTACACACTGAAGCACCTCGGCAGCTGGATGAAGCCCTCAAAACGCCATGTATCCTTACTTTTCCAGCCCGCCAGCAATCAGGTAAATTACCAGCCCAAGGGCGTCGTGGGGGTGATCGTACCCTGGAACTACCCGCTGTATCTGGCCGTGGGGCCGCTGATAGCGTCGCTGTCGGCCGGTAACCGCACCATGATCAAGATGTCGGAATACACGCCTCACACCTCGGCCCTATTCCGCGAGCTGATCGAGTCCAACTTCCCTGAAGATCTGGTCAGTGTGATCAACGGTGAAGCCGATGTAGCCGCCGATTTTTCTGCACTGCCCTTTGACCATATGCTTTTCACCGGTTCCACCTCCGTGGGCAAACTGGTTATGAAAGCAGCCGCGGAAAACCTGACGCCGGTGACCCTGGAACTGGGCGGCAAATCCCCGGCAATTGTGGCCGCGGACGTGCCGATGGAAGATGCGGCCCAGCGCATTGGTTTCGGTAAGGCCATCAATGCGGGCCAGACCTGCGTCGCGCCCGATTACGTACTTTGCCCCGCCGACCGGGTTCAGTCTTTTGTGGATGAATTCCGCAAGCAGCTGTCCGCCATGTACCCCACCCTGCGGGACAACGACGACTACACCTCCATTATCAATGAGCGACAGTACGAGCGCCTTCAGAGCTACCTGGAAGACGCCAGAAACAAGGGTGCCGATCTGATCGAGATCAACCCGGCCCAGGAGAATCTGAAAGACGGCACCCGAAAAATGCCCATCACCCTGGCGCTGAACACAACGCCGGACATGAAGCTCATGCAGGACGAGATCTTCGGCCCGATTCTTCCGGTGATCAGCTACGGCAGTCTGGATGAGGCCATACACTACATCAATGACCGGCCTCGTCCGCTGGCGCTCTACTATTTCGGCTACGACAAATCCCAGCAGGAGCATGTCACCAACAATACCCTCTCGGGTGGCATGTGCATCAACGACGCCGTGCTGCATGTGGCCCAGGACGATCTTCCGTTTGGCGGCGTGGGCGACTCGGGGATGGGCCACTACCATGGCAAGGAAGGCTTCATGACCTTCTCCCATCAACGGTCAATTTTCAGCAAGCAACGGTTCAACAGTGGCAAATTTGTGTACGCACCTCACGGTACGACCGCCCACAAGATGATATATAAGCTGTTCATCCGATAATGATCCTGATGCCGGCCCTCACGGGCCGGCATGCGACACAAAAAAGAATCATAAAAATAACGAGAGATGTCATGCCTGAACACATCACTGCGTCCACTGACCTGGATCGTCGCAGCTTTTTACGCACCGGCATGGGTGGGGCCCTCTTTCTGGGAACGGTCAGCGTAACGGCCGGGCTTTCCGGCTGTGCCACATCACCGGCGGGCGGCGGTTACACCACCCTTGAAGATACCCGCCACGGCGGCTACCGCTACCGCTTCCTGACCAAAGACGACATCGTTCTTTTCCAGGCATTGTTGCCTGCCCTGGTCGGCCCGGCATTGACTGAGAAGCCGGAACGGCGACGGGCACAGATTCGCGAGACCATCGAGCGCATTGATGCCGGCATCTACCAGTTCGGCCCAGCCAACCGTAAAGAGCTACGGGGGCTGTTCGACCTGCTCAACTTCAGCGTTACCCGGGTCACGGTTGCCCGGGTCTGGTCCGGTTGGGCCAACGCCAGCACCGCAGAGGTGGATGCATTCCTCAATCGCTGGCGCACCAGCGGCATCGGGCTGTTCAACAACGGCTACATTGCACTGACCAAGGTCAGCAACGTCGCGTTTTATGGCCACGAAGACCACTGGCATGTCTCCGGCTACCCCGGGCCGCCCCAGTGGGCTGTGGACGCGCTGCCACAGTTCCGCGCCGGCGCCTGAAACCCTGGATCTGAAATCTGCTTACCGCGTCCCGCGAACTTACGGAGAACCCCATGTCTATAACGGACCGAATTGCCCGCGGGCTAGAATCCGGCTGGAAAGTCACCGACGGCGCCACTCTCACCAGAAACCAGACCCACGAGGCCGACGTGGTGGTCATCGGCACCGGCGCCGGGGGCGGCACCACGGCGGAAATTCTGGCCCGTTCGGGACTGTCTGTGATCCTGGTGGAGGAAGGCCGCCTGTATTATCAGAAAGATTTCCGCATGAATGAGCTGGACGCCTATGCCTCGCTTTATCAGGAAGGCATGAGTCGTGTTACCAAAGACGGTGCCATATCGATTCTGCAGGGGCGCTGTGTGGGCGGTTCCACCACCGTGAACTGGACCTCCAGCTTCCGCACACCCGCGCCTACCCTGAATTGGTGGGCGAGCCGTTTCGGACTCGATGGCCTGAGCCCCGAGGCCATGAAACCCTGGTTCGACGGTCGGGAAGAGCGCCACAACATCGAACCCTGGAGGGTCGATCCCAATCTGAACAACGATATCCTGCGCCAGGGTTGCGAGAAGCTGGGCTGGTCGTGGCAGATCATCCCACGCAACGTCAAAGGCTGCTGGAACCTTGGGTACTGCGGCGTTGGCTGCCCCACCAACGCCAAGCAGGGTGCCCTGACCACCACCATTCCCGGCGCCCTGGACAACAACGCCACGCTGTTTCACGGCCTGCGGGCAGAGCGACTGGTTGTCAAACAGGACCGTATTAATCATCTGACCGCCTCGGCAATGTCCGCAGACGGAATCATCCCGTCCGGTGTGACGGTGGAACTGCGGGCCCGTCATTTTGTCGTGGCAGCAAGCGCCATCGGCTCCCCGGGCCTGCTGCTTCGCTCGGACATTCCTGACCCCCACGAGCGCATCGGCAAACGCACCTTTATCCATCCGGTGAACGCCACGGTGGCGGAAATGGCGGAAACGGTCGACCCCTACTATGGCGCGCCCCAGTCCATCTATTCGGACCAATTCAATTTCTCCGGCGGAGTGGACGGCCCGGCGGGCTTCAAGCTGGAAGTGCCGCCCCTGCATCCGGCCATGTCCGCCGGCGTTGTTCCTGGCCACGGCGCAGATCAGACCCTGGACCTGTCCAGATTGCCCAGAATGAACTCGGTTCTGGCACTGTTGCGGGACGGTTTTCACCCGGACAGCCCCGGCGGGACCGTCAGCCTCAGGGGCGATGGCAGTCCGGTGCTGGATTATCCGGTGACCGATTACCTCTGGCGCGGGCTGAGGGAATCCTTCCACCGGATGGCCGAGATCCAGTTTGCGGCCGGTGCCCAAAGGGTACGGCTGATGCACCTGGATTCGCCCTGGTTTTCGTCCTGGCCGGAAGCGCGCAAGGCCATTGATGACCTGGCGATGGAGTCGCATCGGGTGCGGCTGTTTACCGCCCATCAGATGGGCGGCTGCGGTATGGGCCAGGATCCCCGGGAATCCGTGGTCAACGGCTTTGGCGAGCATCATCACCTGGCCAACCTGAGTGTTCACGATGCCTCCATCTTCCCCACCAGTATCGGCGCCAACCCCCAACTGTCGGTTTACGCCCTGGCCGCGAGAAACAGTACCCATCTGGCTGGCAGGCTCCGCGGCTGACATCCGGCAGCCCTGCCCGGCGTTTTGGTTCGCGGGCAAGGCTGCTATCCTGTCGGCTTCAGATAGAAGGAGCATCCGATGACAAGAGTCATTTACCCCGGTACGTTTGATCCCATCACCAACGGCCACACAGATCTGATCGAACGCGCCGGACGGCTCTTCGACGAAGTTGTCGTTGCCATTGCCTACAACCCGAAGAAATCACCGTTGCTTACCCTTGAAGAACGCTGCGAGCTGGTGGCATCTTCCACCTCGCACCTGCCAAACGTCACGGTGACCGGTTTCAGCAACCTGTTGGCGGATTTCGTGCGGGAACAGGGAGCAACAGTGATTCTCAGGGGCCTGCGGGCGGTTTCGGATTTCGAATATGAGTTCCAGCTTGCGGACATGAACCGTCGCCTGGCACCGGAAGTGGAGAGCGTGTTTCTGACCCCAGCCAACCACCTGTCCTATATTTCCTCGACGCTGATACGGGAAATTGCCTCGCTGGGCGGTGACGTGTCCGAATTCGTCGACCCGGCGGTGGAAGCGGCGCTAAAGAAGAAGTTTGCGGGCTAATTAGGTTGGGGCCCGATGACCGGCCCCAGTCACATCAGAACATCGGCGGCAGAGGAAGCACCTTGTCGTTGATGGTCAATGCCATATCACCCAGGGTGCCGACCATCCGCAGGCGATCGCCCTCCTGAATCACCATGCCCTGTTTGATCAGTGGTGCCACCTGCATTGCCAGTGACGGATTCTGATCCATCAGTTCAACGGGCATGCTGATATCCAGGTTGCCTACCAGACCCTGCATCACCAGCAGGTTCTGACCTTTGTCCTTGGCGTCCAGTTCCGGGTGGCTGATCATCAGCTCGCCCCGGATAGGGCCTTCCGGCGTACTCAGATCGATTTTCGGCAGCCCAAACCTGAAGCCCTCTGTTGCCAGCCCTACCAAAGCCTCGTTAACCCGCTGGAATGCCTCCATCTGCTGCTGCATCAACGCCTGGGGGTCAGGGTCGCCAGCCGGTGTCATGGCCGCCTGCTGCATCTCACTGATGGCGGATGACAGTTGCTCAAGGTTTGTCACATCCAGGCTTTCAAACAAAATCTGGACTTCGTGTGGGCCATACTCTGTTCCGCCCGCCGCAACCTTTTCCAGCTGGATGCTTGAAAGACCGTTCAACCGCTCGCCATCGTCCGAAACGTCGGTATCGCTGGTGATGGACAGGCCTTCGAAGGTCACGGAGGGCTGATCCGCCGAATCGATCTGAATGCCGGCCAGGGTCATCCGGGCATCACCCAGCCACAGGTCACCGGTCAGGTGCTCCAGGGAATTTTCCATCTCGAAATCGGTAAGGGTGAACTGGACGTCCTGACCACTGAGGGTCATACCCGGCCAGGTGACCAGGATCTCCATGTCAGCGCCGGCGGAGCTGATATCGGCACGGCCATAGGCACGGGCGGTGGTCAGGGTCTCACCGGTGGCCTCATCGATGACGTCGGTTTCCGGCACGGTCATCTCGACCGTTGCGGTACCCCAAAGATTGGTCTGCAGGGTCAGGCGGGGCTTTTCATCCGGAAAGAACTGACTGGCGCGCCCATTCAGATCCTCTGCGGACGTAAAATCCATCAGACTGCCGGTCACACCGTGGCTGACCCGGGCCTGGAACTCGAAGCTGTGCTGTTCTCCGCTTTCGGGGGCAGTGAATACAATGGAACCATTCATCGTGGCATTCATGTAGCCACGGTCATAGTTGCGGGTTTCCAGTCGGAAAACATTCTGGGCGTTGTTCACTCCCGCCTCGACACCCTGCCACTGCTGCTGTGTGTAGAGTCCCACACCCCAGGGCGCGGCTGCCCCAATCATCAACGCCGCCGCACCGACCGCCATCCATCTTTTTTTCAAATTTCTCTCTCCTTGCTCCATGCTCCGTGTAGCCTCCATGCTCTGGGCAGGGTCTGGCTGTTGGCTATTGTGATGTGCCTGTCAGACGTTCAAGTAAAACCAGCTGGGACGCAAAACGGTCCTCGCCTTCAGCGGGCTGATTCTGAACGTAACTGCCGTCAGACTGCAAGATCCACGACTGGCAATTATCGGCCAGATAGGTATCCAGATCCTCCCGCAGGCGTGCCGACAAGGACGGGTCCTCCACCGGAAACGCCGTTTCCACGCGGTTCAGCAGGTTCCGCTCCATACCGTCAGCACTGGAGCAATAGACATCCGGGCGGCCGTCATTGCCAAAGTAATAGACCCGGGTGTGTTCAAGGAAGCGGCCGATAATCGAGCGAACGCGAATATTCTCCGACAGCCCCGGAACTTCCGGCCGCAGACAGCAGATACCCCGGATAATCAGGTCGACCTTGACCCCGGCCTGGGAAGCCCGGTAAAGCGCCTTGATCAGCTCCCGCTCGGTCAACGCGTTGAATTTCAGTATGATCCGCCCCTTTTCACCCAGTTCGGCTTCACGGTCCACCAGCGCTAGCAGGCGGCTGTGCAGGGTGAAAGGCGAATGGAACAGCTTTTTGATCTTCAGGGCCTTACCCATGCCTGTCAGCTGCTGAAAGAGCTTGTTCACATCGTCGCCGATGGACTCGTCGCAGGTCATAAAGCTGTAGTCGGTGTAAAGGCGGGCGTTGCCGGCGTGATAATTGCCGGTGCCGAGATGGACATAGCGACGCAGCCGCCCTTCTTCCCGACGCACGATCAGGATCATCTTGGCGTGACACTTGTAACCCACTACGCCGTAGACCACGATCACGCCGGCTTCCTGAAGGCGGCTGGCCAGTTCCAGGTTCTCCGCTTCGCTAAACCGGGCACGCAGCTCAATGATGGCGGTCACTTCCTTGCCCCGACGGGCGGCGTCCATCAGTGCTTCGACAATCTCGGAATCGGCACCGGTGCGGTAAAGTGTCTGCCGGATGGCCAGAACCTGAGTATCCTTGGCCGCCTGACGCAACAGATCCACCACCGGGCTGAAATTTTCATAGGGATGCAGCAACAGAAGCGGCCGTTTGCGAATGGCATCGAACATCGAGTCCTTGCTGCGAATCAATCGTGGAATTGACGGCGAGAAATTGGAATAGGTCAGGTCCGGACGGTCCACCAGGCCACCCACGGCCATCAGACGGGTCAGGTTCACCGGGCCGTGGACCTTGTAAAGATCCCTATCGGTCAGGCCGAACTCCCGCAGCAGGAATTGCACAAGCTCTTCCGGGCAGTTATCCGCAACCTCCAGCCGCACACCGTCGCCAAAGCGACGGCTCAACAGCTCACCGCGCAGGGCTGAGGCCAGGTCTTCCAGATCGTCTTCCAGCTCAAGGTCGGCATTACGGGTGAGCCGGAACTGGTAGCAGCCCTTCACTTCCATTCCCGGGAACAGTTCCTCGGCGTGGGCGTGGATCATGGAGGACAGAAACACCAGATTTTCACCGCCGCTGCAAACATCATCCGGCAGGCGAACCAGACGGGGCAACGACCGGGGCGCCGGCACGATCGCCATGCCGGTTTCACGACCGAAGGCGTCCTTGCCATCGAGCTCGACAATGAAGTTCAGGCTCTTGTTGACCAGTCGTGGAAAGGGATGGGAGGGATCGAGCCCGATGGGGCTGACCACCGGCAGGATCTCGTCTTCAAAATAGTGACGCACCCAGTCAGCCTGCTCTGCCGTCCATTCCCGGCGCCGCACGAAATGAATATTTTCCCGCTCCATTTCAGGAATCAGCACGTCATTCAGAATTTCGTACTGCTCGCGGATGTACTCGTGAGCCACACGGCTGATTTCCCCCAGCACTTCCTCCGGCATCATTCCGTCGGACCCCAGGGTTTCCCGGCCATATTTGATCTGCTGGCGAAGGCCGGCCACCCGGATCTCGAAAAACTCGTCCATGTTGCTGCTGAAAATGCAGCAGAACATCAGCCGGTTGAGCAACGGGTGTGTTGTATCCAGAGCCTGCTTCAGCACCCGGTAGTTGAACTGAAGCTGGCTCAGTTCCCGGTTGAAATAGTTTTCGGCAGCGGCCACGTTAATATCGTTGCCCGGCTCCGGCAGTTCAACCGGCGCCGGCACATTCGGTGACTCGACTGCATTGTCCTGATTTGCTGATTCCGTGGTCATTGGGCGTTATTTCCGTTGTCAGGTTTTTCGCATCAGTTTCGCCGCCCTGACGGCAAAATAGGTCAGAATCGCGTCGGCTCCGGCCCGGCGCATGGCCATAAGGCTTTCCATCATCACTGCGTCACCGTCGAGCCAGCCATTTTCCGCCGCCGCCATGTGCATGGCGTATTCACCACTGACCTGGTAAACGAAGGTGGGAACCTGCAGTTCCTGTTTTACCCGGCGGACAATATCCAGATAGGGCATGCCCGGCTTGATCATCACCATGTCGGCGCCTTCGGCAATGTCCATGGCGACTTCGTGAAGGGCTTCGTCACTGTTGGCCGGATCCATCTGGTAAGTGGCCTTGTTGCCCTTTCCCAGATTACCAGACGAACCAACCGCATCCCGGAAAGGCCCGTAGTAGCTGGATGCGTATTTGGCAGAGTAGGCAAGAATCCGGGTATTTACATGGCCGGCGCTTTCCAGGGCATCGCGAATGGCACCAACCCGGCCATCCATCATGTCGGAGGGTGCCACAATGTCCGCGCCGGCGGCGGCGTGGGACAGGGCCTGACGCACCAGCGCTTCGATGGTTACGTCATTCAGTACATAGCCCTGTTCATTGATGATGCCGTCCTGGCCATGGGTGGTGAACGGGTCCAGTGCCACATCGGTGATCACACCAAGATCCGGAAATGCCCGCTTCAGTGCTCTCACGGCCCGCTGCGCCAGCCCTTCCGGGTTCCAGGCGCCGGAACCTTCCAGATCTTTCTGGTCGGCCGGCACCACCGGAAACAGGGCAATGGCGGGAATTCCGAGTTTGACCAGCTCCCCCGCCTGCTCCAACAGCAGATCAATACTCAGGCGCTCAACCCCTGGCATTGAGGGCACGGCTTCCCGCTGTTCCTCGCCTTCCAGCACGAAGACCGGGAAAATCAGATTATCGACGCTCAGGTGGTTCTCCCGAGTCATTCGGCGGGAGAAGTCGTCGGCCCGATTTCGACGCAAACGGGTGCCGGGGTAATGACGATTCACCGGTGAACTCACAAACTTCTCCTCTGCCAGCCAGGATGGAACGCTCCAGGTTCCATCATACACGGCCAAAAGCAGCCGGGGCAGGCCCTTCACCCGGATCCTGTTGCAGCGTGACAAGGGATTATGACAATTTGATGACCAGCATCGGGGCTATTGGATCGAGTCCAGCGCCTCGGCACGGTATATCTCTGCACCCGTGAAATGCTGCTGCCGCAGGCGGTTTATGGCCGCCTCACGTTCGGGCCCCGCCAGCCCCAGCTTTTCCAGTTCGGCTTTTGCCTGTCGGTATGCCTGCCAGCGCTGCCCCCAGGCCTGCTGATCCGCTTCAACCTGAGCCAGACGCTCCGCCGCTTCCATGCCGAAGGCATCGACACGCCAGGCCTGCAACGCTTGCGGATCGTCCGCCAGCGCTTGCTGAACCTGCTCGTATTCCGAAAACTTACGGGTGCGCTGACGGGCTTCCCGTACCGGTGCCGGCAACGCCTGTTCGGCCTCCCGCAACTGTTGTTCCCGCGCCTTGGCGCTGAGGGACTCATCGGCGCGGATCCGCAGTCGGGCCAGCTGATACTGATCCACCGCTTCTTCCAGCGCAAAGAACGCCTGAGTAGTCTCCGTATCCATCCATTGACGGCGCAGGGCACGAATCCGTGCAAGTTGGCTGGCCATAGCGTCCGGACTCATGGAGGCGACCTCACCGGCGGCGGATTCCAGCTCGCCCAGTTCCAGTTTGTAATCGAGATAGGAGCCAAGAATATTAATGGCCTGGGAACGGGCCGGCTCATGCAGAATGGACAGCGCCCGCTCGATCCGCGCGATCAGTTGCTCCAGAGTCTCCTCGCCCAGTGCCGCGAGGTAATGCTCGAACAACTGGCGCAGCTGCGGTGTCGGCACCAGTTCGCCATTGACGTCTGTCTGGTCCCAGCCACGGGGAACGCTGGTGCCGCTGAGAGAATCCGGAAGCTGCTGCGGAATCTCCACCGATTCGGAAGCCAGCAGCCGGGAGGGGTATTCGTCGGTCGGTCGAACATCGGTCGTGTCGTCGGCCGATCCGGCGAGTGAAGCGCCGTCGGGGCTACCCGACGGCGAGCCGGGGGATGGACCGGAGGCCGAAAACACAAGTGTCAGGGCAATGGCGGCGGCCAGTCCGAAAAGAGCGACCGTCGCCAGTGTCAGAGCTCGCTTCATCAGTACCTGCTAGATAGAGGTTCAGAGGGAGCGGTTGTTGAAGCCCACGTCCACCTTTCTAGGTGCATCATTCCGAAAGGCGGTGTCCACTTCCTCGATTCTGCCACCCTGACTCAGAAACGCCTCAATGTCATGCTGAAGTTGTGCCCTGATCCGCGCGCGTCCGGCGATGGAATGGGTGTCTTCGGTATCAATGGACCAGCTTCCGGATTGCTCCAGATTTCCTTCGTCAAATTCGCTCATGGAGTCTCTCCCATAACGAACCCAGTAATAAAGGCGTCGCAACGCCTCACTCAACAGAAACCCTGTACAGTCACCGTCTTGGCGTCTTTATAATGCGCTTTTGATGACAGCGCTATTTCCTTACAAAGTCTTTTTTGTAATTTTTTGTAACTATCCCCATTGTTCTGTTTTTGAAGGATAAACTGAACCCATCAAACGGGCATAATCGTTGACTGAAGAAATGAACCGTGGTTCAATATTTATTAAGGAGGCCGAATGGCCTATCGCGAAACTGAAAAGATGCGGAACCGCAAAGCCGAGGCCCGCAGGCGCATTGTCGAGTGCACCCAGCAGTGTGTGGTTGAAGGTGGATTCCGCAATGCGCGGGTAACGGCGGTTGCCGAGTGCGCGGGGGTGGCAACCGGCACTATTTACCGCCATTTCGAATCCAAGGAAGACCTGTTCGCCGAAATCTTCCGGATAGCGACCCAGCGTGAAGTGGATAAGGTGGCGGAAGCACTGGCCACCGAAGGAAACGCCGTCATCAGACTCGAACGTGCCCTGCGCCAGTTTGCAGTGCGAGCCCTGAGAGCGCCCACCATGGCCTGGTCGCTGATCGCCGAGCCGGTGGACCCGAAGGTGGAGGAAGAACGGCTGCAGTTTCGCCGCGCCTATGCAGAGCTGTTTCAACGAGCCATTGAAGAAGGCATGGCAGAAGGAAGTCTGCCGCAACAACAGGCCGCCCAGAGTAGTACCTGTCTGGTCGGGGCCATAGCCGAAAGCCTGGTGGGCCCGTTATCGCCATCCATGGCGGAAACGCCGGTCCAGGCCGGTAACAACGACAGTCATCCGCTGGTCGACTCCATCATCTGTTTTTGCATGCAGGGGCTGACTGGCAATCGGAGGTAGACATGAATGCCCGCCAGCCACAGCCAGAAGCACCGCTGAACCATCCGGTGGATGCCCCGGATCTTGCCATTACCCACGAGGTAACCAACCAGCCCCCGGCCCTGGAAAACTACAACCTGTTCAGCCAGGACACCGCGCTGCAGGAAGCGGTGGCTCGGGAAGGCGCAGCCCATGCGGTGGCTGACCTTGACCGTTTCGGTGCCTGGACCGGTGCCGCAAACACCATTGAGCTGGGATTCCAGGCCAACGCCAACAAACCGGCCTTCGACACTCACGACCGTTTTGGCCATCGCATAGACCAGGTCAACTTTCACCCGGCCTACCACCAGTTGATGGCCAAAGCCATGGAAGAGGGCCTACACAGTAGCCCCTGGGCCCAGCCGGGAACCGGAGCCCACGCTACCCGCGCGGCAAAATACTACATGCACTCCCAGGTCGAGGCCGCCCACTGTTGCCCCATCACCATGACGTTCGCTGCGGTGCCGTCCATCCGCAAACAACCTGAGCTGGCGGCCCTCTGGGAACAAAAGATTCTTGCCAATCAGTACGATCCGTCCAATCGGCCGGACACTGAAAAGCAGTCGGTCACCATCGGTATGGCCATGACCGAAAAACAGGGTGGCAGTGACGTGCGCGCCAACAGCACCAGAGCCTACCCGATTGGCGCCGGCGGACCCGGGCAATCCTATGAACTGGTAGGACACAAATGGTTTGTCTCTGCCCCCATGTGCGATGCCTTTCTGGTACTCGCCCAGACCGGTAGCGGCCTTTCCTGTTTTCTGATGCCGCGGTGGCGTCCGGACGGCAGCAAGAATCCCTGGCAGGTCCAGCGCCTGAAGAACAAAATGGGCAATGTTGCCAACGCTTCCAGCGAGGCGGAACTGCGCGGCGCACTCGCCTGGATGGTCGGCGAAGAGGGGCGCGGCGTACCCACCATTATTGAAATGGTGGCCATGACCCGGTTCGACTGCATGATCGGCAGCTCTGCCGGTATGCGCCAGGCCATTGCCCAGGCCACCCATCACTGCCGTCATCGCAGCGCATTCGGCCAGCAACTGAACCGGCAACCGCTGATGCAGAACGTCCTGGCTGATCTGGCGCTGGAGAGTGAAGCGGCCCTGACCTACACCATGCGGGTTGCTCGCGCGCTGGACAATCAACACCTTGAACATGAACGGCTGCTAGCCCGGCTGGCTACTCCCGTGGGTAAATACTGGATCTGCAAGCGCACCCCCAACCACGCCTACGAAGCCATGGAATGCCTTGGCGGCAATGGCGTGATGGAAGACTGCATCATGCCGCGGCTGCTGCGGGAATCGCCGGTGAACGCTATCTGGGAAGGCAGCGGCAACGTCCAGTGCCTGGACACCCTGCGGGCGCTGCAGAAAGAACCGGACACCCTTGATGCCTTCTTCCGCGAGGCGGGCCTTGCCAGAGGCGCCGACCGCCGCTTTGACCGCTTCCTGGCTCAGTTGCAAAACGACTTTGCCGATATCAGCGACTTCGAATACCGCGCCCGCAATCTGGTGGACCGGCTGGCACTGGCCATGCAGGCATCACTGCTGCTTCGCCACTCCGACCCGGCTTCCGCCGATGCCTTCTGCGCCTCGCGGCTTGAGTACACCGGCGGTCTGAACTATGGCAACCTGCCTTCGGGCCTGAATACCGCAGGCATTATCGACCGGGCGACTCCTGTAGTAGACTGATGGGGATATCTTCAACTCGGTCCAACACAGCGAACGCCTATGTCCGATGCATTGCGCAAGCTTCTGAACACCGCAGACGACCATCCGGTGATCACCCCGCACGTCGGGGTGCTCACCCTGCACTTTCAGCTATATGGCTGTCCTGACCTGAAAGCAAAGCGAAAGGTGTTTACGGCGCTGAAAGCCGTCTGGGGAAAAGAATCCGACCTGGCGGTCGCCGAAACGGCGGATCAGGAAACCCTGGATTGCGCAACCTGGACGGTTGCCGCTCTGGGTGGCTCTTCCAGGCAGATTTCCGAACGTCTGGACCAGGTGGAAAAAGCCATTGAAGAGCGGGTAGACGCCGCCATTCTGGACGTACACCGCGAGATTCTGTGATCAAAGGCCTGCTGTAGCGTATGACGGCACAGCGCCGTATACTAGCTCCCCTCAGGGAACGCAGCCCCTTGCCCGACGGGCAATAACCGATAGTTTCCACCTTCCACACGGCACCCGGGACGGGCCGGTGGTCGACCACTGAAAGCGTGTGGCACCTATGACTGGAAAGAAAAAGTCGGCCCAGGCCTCGATTGAAGCCATGCACCGTGTATTCACGGTACCCGAGGCCCCTGAATCAACCCTGAGCCGTATCGATCAGAACATTTCCCGCAACCTCGCTGGCTTCCTTCAGGAGCATATTGTCGCGGTTGAACGGGACCTGTCCGAGGTGGAAAAGGATTTTTCCGACTACGCCATACCGGAAAAACCCATTTTTGTGTCGGAACAGGCCCAGTTCCTGCTCGAGAAGCTGGTGGCCAACTCGGTCCATACCGCATCCCCCAGCTTTATCGGCCACATGACCTCAGCGCTGCCCTATTTCATGCTGCCGCTGTCCAAGATCATGATTGCCCTGAACCAGAACCTGGTGAAAACCGAAACGTCCAAGGCCTTCACGCCCATGGAACGCCAGGTATTAGGCATGATTCACCGGCTGGTCTATGAGCAGGACGGTGCTTTTTACCGCAAGTACATGCACGACCCCCGCCATGCGCTGGGCGCCATGTGCTCTGGTGGCACGGTCGCCAACCTGACTGCGCTGTGGGTCGCCCGCAACAATGCGTTTCCTGCCGAAGGCAGCTTCCGCGGTATTCATCAGGAAGGTTTATTCCGGGCACTGCGCTATTACGGCTGCGAGGGCGCTGCCATTCTGGTGTCCCGTCGCGGCCACTATTCACTGCGCAAGGCGGCGGACGTGCTCGGGCTGGGCCGGGAATTTCTGGTGCCGGTGGATACCGATGACGAAAACAAGATCCAGACCGACGCGCTGCGGGAAAAATGCCTGGAGCTTCACCGCCAGAAGATCCGCGTGATCGCCATCTGTGGTATTGCGGGCACCACCGAAACCGGCAATGTCGACCCCCTGGATGCCATGGCAGACATCGCTCGGGAGTTCGGTGCGCATTTTCATGTGGACGCCGCCTGGGGCGGACCAACGCTCTTTTCCCGCACCCACCGGCATCTGCTGCGAGGCATAGAAAAGGCCGACTCGGTCACTTTCGATGCCCACAAGCAGCTTTATGTCCCCATGGGCGCGGGCCTGGTGGTGTTCCGCGACCCGGCACTGGCCAGTGCCGTGGAGCATCATGCCCAGTACATCATTCGTAAGGGGTCTCGCGACCTCGGCAGTACCACGCTGGAAGGATCGCGCCCCGGCATGTCCATGTTGATCCAGTCCGGCCTGAAGATTCTGGCCCGGGAGGGCTATGAAATCCTGATTGATCAGGGCATCGACAAGGCGCGGACCTTCGCGGAGATGATTGATAACGAGCCGGATTTTGAACTGATCACCCGGCCGGAACTGAACATTCTGACCTATCGCTATTGCCCCAAGAACGTTCAGGATGCACTGGCGTCAGCCACGGTGGACCAGGCAGAAAAGATCAACACTTGCCTGAACCGGATTACCAAATTCATTCAGAAAACCCAGCGGGAGCGGGGCAAGGCCTTTGTCTCACGGACACGGCTGGAGCCGGCGCGGTACGGCCACTTCCCCTCCATTGTGTTTCGGGTGGTGCTGGCCAACCCCCTGACAACCCGGGAAATCCTGGCGGACATCCTGGCGGAGCAGCGGGAACTGGCAAAAGAAGAGGACATTCAGGACGAGATCGCCATTCTGCAACAGATGGCTGACGCCGCATCCGGGGGCGCCGAGCGTAACATCAGGCACGCCTGACCCCCGATCAACCGGTATCAAAGGAAGTCTCAGTAAAGGGCTTCCTCGTCATCCAGCACTTCATCCAGAATATCCAGAAACATGCGGTCGGCATCGCTCCAGTTTTCCGGAATCCGGATGGTGGTATTGGCGCTGATCTCCCGCGCCACGTGCTCATCAGCACCGGGCTGATCACGATATTTACGGGCAATTTCGACGGACTTGACCGCAATAGTCGGATCACTCAGGACTTTCTTTATAAATACCCTGAGCTCGTCAATAATTTTGGCCTGACGGCTTTCTGAAGCTGAACTCATTCATTCATCCCCGGACAAACAAGCGTTTTGGAGCCTTCGGCTCCACCCTATCAAACCCTAGTATGGGCCATCGGCCCCGGCTCAGGCAATCGGCTCAAACCAGCAGGCCGCGGATGGTGAAGAACAGAATCGCCGCCATGATCGCCGAAGCCGGCACGGTAATAATCCAGGCTGCCACGATACGGGTCAGATGAGAGCGCTTGACCATTTCCTCCCGATAGATTTTCTTCAGCCGCTTGCGCTCCTTTTTCGACAGAGGCACCTGCTTGCGCTTCTTGGACTCCTGCAGCAGTCGTTCCATCTGCTCCAGGGAAGCGTTGCGGAAGTCATCCAGGAAGGGACGCAGTTTTTCCTGCTCTCCCGGGTCATGGCTCTCCATGATTTTGTGGAGCTGTGAGGCATAGTTGCTCTTCAGGTATTCACGCAGGAAACCCACCCCGAAGACGCCGCCCACGGCGATATGGGTGGAGCTGACGGGCAAGCCCAATTGCGAGGCAATGATGACGGTCAGCGCCGCAGAAAGAGCAATACAGAAGGCCCGGGTTTTATCCAGCTCGGTGATCTCGCTGCCTACGGTCTTGATCAGCCGGGGACCGAACAGCATCAGCCCTACTGCCAGACCCAGCGCACCCACGAGCATCACCCAGAGGGGGATGGCGGCGGCGGTCACCACTGCGCCCGCGGACAGAGCGTCGTTAATGGCCGCCAGCGGGCCGATGGCATTAGCCACGTCATTGGCACCGTGAGCAAAGCTCAGCAACGCCGCGGCAAAGATCATAGGCCAGGTAAACAGCTCGTTGACCCCGGCAGCGCTGTTTTCCATGGTCGCGGCGCGGCGACTCACCAGACTACGCATTGCCACAAATATGACGGCTGCCAGTGCCAGCCCGACCAGGGTCGCCTCCAGGAAATCCACCTTGATCACCTTTTTGACGCCTTTCACCATCAGGTAGGTGCCAAAGGCCCAGGCCATGATCGCCACCAGCCAGGGCACAAATGTGCGAGCCGAGGAAACCAGGTTCTTGCGATACAACACAGTGCGTTTTATGGCGTAGAGAAAGAGCGCGGCGAGAACACCACCCATCACCGGTGAAATCACCCAGCTGGCAACGATTTTCGACATCACCGCCCAGTCGGCAATACCCCAGCCGCCAGCGGCAATCCCAGCGCCCAGCACGCCGCCCACGATAGAATGGGTTGTCGATACCGGAGCACCCATCCAGGTAGCCAGGTTCAACCAGAGGGCGCCTGCCAGAAGCGCCGCCGTCATCAGCCAGACAAAGGTGCTGGCGTCATCCAGACGTTCGGCCGCAATGATCCCTCCCTTGATGGTAGAGACCACATCACCGCCGGCAATAATGGCGCCTGCCGCCTCGAAAATCGCCGCAATCACCACGGCTCCGCCCAGCGTCATGGCGCCGGAGCCCACAGCCGGGCCAACGTTGTTGGCAACATCGTTGGCGCCGATGTTGATGGCCATATAGCCACCGATCACTGCGGCCGCCATCAACAGCATGCTGTTGGGCATGCCGGTGCTGATCTGGCCCACGACCAGGAAAACGCCCAACAGAAAAAGAAAACTGAAACCGATGCGGTAACGCTCGGTGGCTGGGCTGGTCAGGAGTGTATCCAGATATCCGGTATTGCTGGCCATAATCGGTTCTCACGGCTTGAGGATTTAATCTTTGTCGGGCCTGACGGCGGGAGAACTATAAAATCTTTGACACAGAAATGAAACATAACGGTAATAAAGCCGGCCCTTGACCAAAATCACTGCAAAACCTTTCCGAGTAGGCTAAGTTATGTCCCCAATAACCGGCGCCCTCCAGAACGAACAATAAGAGCCCATGGCCAAACCTCCACAGACAAGCCACCAGGTGGCGACTGAAAGCGAAGAAGCACGTGTATCACGCCTTCTCACAGGCCTGTCAGTCATGGCCGTGCTGTTCCTGGTGGGTATTGGCGGCAAGGCCTGGTTTGCTGAACACCACACCCACTCCTGGGTGCTCTGGGGCTTCGGTGCGCTGGTGGCGGGCAACATGCTCGTCTTCTCTTTAACGGGCAACCGCAATCGCCAGAAAGGCGGGCTGATCTCCATTGTCGGGCTGCTGTTCGGTTACCTGATCATCACCGGCGGCGAGAGCAATACCGGCCCGCTCTGGTTCTACGTGTTCCCCCCCTTGCTGTTCTATCTCACGGATCTGAAAACCGGCACGGCGGTACTGCTGTTCTGCGTGCTGGTGGCCGTGGTGGTGTTCCAGTTCCCCGAACTGCCGATTGTGACCGCCGAATACAGCACTGACTTCAAGATCCGCTTCTTCGCCACGCTGACCTTCGAATCCATCTTCTGCTTTGTGCTGGAAGCGTCCCGCCTCAATGCCCGCAAGGAACTTGTGGATCTGGCCGAGGCCCATGAACACGCGGCCCAGACTGATGAACTGACCGGTCTGTCGAACCGCCGGGAAATGCAGCACCGGTTGAATGATGAGTTTTCGCGCTACCAGCGCTCAGGCCATCACTTCTCCGTCGCGCTAATCGACCTGGACCTGTTCAAGCGCGTGAATGACGAATACGGCCACGATGCCGGTGATCAGGTGCTGAGGGATTTTGCCACATTGATGCAGTCTGTTATCCGCCAGACCGACATCGCCGCCCGCTGGGGTGGAGAAGAATTCCTGATTCTGCTGCCGGATACCTCCCTGCTGCCAGCACTGACGCTTGCCGAGCGCCTGCGCCATAAAGTGGCCAGGCACGAGTTCAGTTTCGCAGGCAGGACCATGCCGGTTACCATGAGCGCCGGAATCTGTTCCATCGCCAAGGCAGGCTCTATTGATGATCTGCTGAAGCAGGCGGACCTTTACCTGTACAGCGCCAAAGAGAGCGGCCGCAACCGGATTGCCCCCAGGGTCAGAACCCAGGACCCGGATACAGTGGCCGCCGAAAACTGATACAACAGGACACAGCATGGCATCTATCCGCATTCTGGTTGGCAGCGTCTTCGGCGGCGCGCTGCTTACCGCCAGAGAACTGAAAAAGACGCTGGAACCCGAAGGTCACACGGTGGTAGTCAATGAGCAGCCGGAACTGACCGACATTACCGGCAACTCCGATCCGGTGTTGATCTGCACTTCAACAACCGGGCAAGGAGAGGTTCCTCCCAACCTGCTGCCTTTCTATCTTGATCTACGAGAGACCTTGCCCCAGCAGCCGGGACGTCCATTTGGCGTCATTGTTCTGGGCGACAGCTCCTACGGTGATACCTTCTGCGGCGCAGGAGACCTTCTCGAAGAGGCGTTTCTGGAAACCGGAGCGGCCAAAACCGGCAACACGCTGAAGATTGATGCCATGGAAACCACCGAGCCGGAACAGGAAGCCCTGATCTGGGCAAGAGAATGGCTGGCTCTTCTATAAACAGATAGAGTAATTCAGGGCTTGTCAATTGGACCTTGAGCGCCCCGACGCTTCAGGCCATACTTGCCAGAAACCCGACAACAATAATGGTAAACCGTGCGCCACATTGCTCAGTCTTTCGCCTTAATCGGCGCATTGATCATGATGGCTTTCACAGTCCAGGCAAGCCCCGGGTCCGCGGGCTATACCATCCCGGATGCCGACTACCTCCGGGTAGCGCCATCAGAGCAGATGGGCCTTGGCGAAGCACTGGCCTCCGGTCTCTGGCAGCCCCTGGAGGAAGAGAGCCTCAACTTCGGCTACATTTCCGACGTTGTGTGGCTCCGTTTCCCCGTACCTGATCTGCCCGGCAACCGGGCGCTGTTGGAGATACGCTACCCCCAGCTTGATGACATCACCTTCTACCTGCTGGAAAACGGCCAGCTTTCAAAGCAGGTGGTCACCGGTGACCATCACCCATTCAACCAGCGACCGGTTATTCACCGGCACTTCCTGTTTCCGTTCCAGGCCGGTCCCGACGACCGCTACGAGATTGTCCTGCGTGTAAAAACACAGGGAGCGATGCAGGTGCCCATGCGGATCTGGACACCGGCCGCGTTCTTTGAACAGGTATCGATAACGGACCAGCTGCACTCGGTCTACTACGGCATTATGCTGTCGGTGCTGTTCTTCAACCTGTTTATCTTCCTGGCGCTACGCGAGCGCATGTATCTGCTTTACGTGCTGACCACTGCGGGTTATCTGCTATTGATCAGCACACTGAACGGGACCGCGTTCCATCTGTTATGGCCCGGCCTCCCGGAACTGCAGAACCAGGCAATGATGATCCTCGTGCCTACGGCAGTGATATTCACCCTGCTGTTCTCCCGTGAATTCCTGAACCTCCGGCGAACCGGCCCCACCATGGATCTGATGATCAGAGTGGCCGTAGCACTGAATGTCGGTGCTTTCGTGATCTCTTTCGTTACCAGCTACAGTGTCGCCAGCCAGCTAAGTGTGGCCCTCGCCATACCAAGCTGCCTGCTATTGACGATTATTGGCCCGGTGCAATGGATAAGGGGCAACCCTCAGGCCAGCTACTACACCATTGCCTGGGGGCTGCTCACCCTCGGCAGCGCGGTCGCCGCCGCCAACAAATACGGCCTTTTGCCCAACAACTTCTTCACCGCCTACGCCATTGAAATCGGCTCTGCCATGGAAGCGATTCTGCTGACTATTGCCCTGGCGGCGCGTCTGTACCAGGAACGTGAAGACAAGGTGCGGGCACGGGAAGCGGAAATAGCAGCCATGGCCGCAAGACGGCATGCCGAGGTCAGGCTGATCGATCAGGCGCTGCACCACCCGTTGACCGGACTGCCCAATCGAACCAGCCTGGAAATGGCCATCAATGAGCTGATCAACCGCGATTGCAGAACCCGCTACTCCATTGGCGTCATTCATCTGACCAACCTCCAGGCGATCACCAAAACCCTGGGCCACCGCAACACGGATCGGCTAATAGAACTGGCTGCAAAGCGGTTTAACGCCACCATCCGCGAGCTGCCAGGCTCCTATGCCCTGGAAACTTCCGGGAAGACCTCCTATTACGTGGCATCGCTTGAAACAGACACTTTCGGCTTTGTGGTGGCGACCGACGACATTGCCCAGTCACCCAAGGCCATGGTGCGGGCCCTGGAAGATATCCGCGAGCCCCTGGACTACCTGGGCATGCAGCTGCCACTGGATCCACGCACCGGCACCGCCATCTACCCGGATCACGCCGACGATGCCACCACACTGATCCGGCGCGCCTATATCGCCCAGGGTACGGAAGACGCCAGGGACCGGGGCCTGGCGTTCTACCAGCCATCCCGCGATTCCTACAGTGCGGACCGGCTCACGCTGGTATCGGAGCTGCGGGCGGCTCTGCAGAACGACGAGCTGAGACTGTATCTGCAGCCGAAGCTGTCGCTGAAATCCCATTCCATTGTCGGGCTGGAAGCACTGATTCGCTGGCCAGGCAGGGAGACGCCCGTCAGACCGGACGAAATCATTGCCATTGCGGAGCAGACCGGGCTGATCAAACCCCTGACCCGGTGGGTACTGGAAAACGCCCTGCAGCTGCGGGCACAGCTTCACGAACAGGGCTTTCCACTGGACATATCGGTGAATATTTCCCCGAACAACCTGAGGGAGCCGGACTTCCCGATTTTTGTGCAACGCTTGATGAGCAGCTACCAGTCAGTGCGCGGCGCCATTACCCTGGAAGTGACCGAAACCTCGATGATGCAGGACCCGGTAAACTCCCTGAAAGCGCTGAATTCGCTACACAGCACCGGTATACCACTGTCCATCGATGATTTCGGTTCCGGCTACTCGTCGCTGTCCTACATCAAGCAGCTGCCCGCCAGCGAAATCAAGATTGACCAGTCACTGATCACCGAACTTCTGTCCCAGACCGACGACCGGGTCATCGTCAGAACCACCATCGAGATGTGTCACAGCCTAGGCTACCTGGTAGTGGCGGAAGGCGTGGAAGATGATGCCACCCTGGCGTTGCTCGAAGAGATGGGCTGCGACATGATTCAGGGCTTTGTGCTCACCCCGCCGCTACCATTCGATGAACTGACTGCCTGGCTCAGAGCCTTCGATTCCGAAGACTCTGCGCGGCAGCTCGGTTGACACATTACGTGCGCTGGCGAATCAGCGCTTCCTGGGTGGTAGACGCTACCAGCCGGCCGTCCCGATCATAGAAGCTGCCGCGGTTAAATCCGCGTCCTCCGGAGGCGCTGGGGCTGTCCTTGTCATACAGCAACCACTCGTCCATCCGGAACGGCCGGTGGAACCAGATGGCGTGGTCCAGGCTGGCCACCTGCATGTTTTTGCTCAGAAAGGTCACGCCGTGAGGATTGAGCGAGGTGCCCAGAAAGGCGAAATCCGAGGCATAGGCAAGCAGACAGCAATGCAACATGGGATCATCCGGCAGATGGCCCTGAGCGCGGAACCAGCTTTGACGGTAGGGCGGTTTGGCTTCCGGCGCCAACGGATTCATCGGATCAATCGGGCGGATTTCGATAGGCCGGTCGCGGGTCAGCGTGGCACGTCGACTCTCCGGCACATGGGGCGCCAGTATCTTGCCGTAATCCTGTTCAGACTTGAGACCTTCCGGGCCGGGAGCGTCCGGCATCTGGAACTGGTGATCAAACCCTTCCTCCGCCACCTGGAACGACATCGACCCGGTGAGAATTTCCTTGCCGTCCTGACGGGCAATCACCCGCCTGACCGAAAAGGTTCCGCCATCCCGGACCCGCTGCACCTCATAATCAATCGGTAGCTGATGGTTGCCCGGTCGCAGGAAATAGGCGTGCATGGAATGTGGCATACGGTCTTCAATGGTGCGGCTGGCGGCCATCAGAGCCTGCCCCAGCACCTGACCACCAAACACATTGGGAAAACCCAGATCCTCACTGGCGCCCTGAAAATGGTCATCACCAATAGGTGAAAGATCCAGCAGTTCCACCAGCTTGCGGGTAACGTCGAGCATTCCTTCTCCTGTACTGTTCATCAGCCTAGCCGTGAATGGGCGGCACTGTTTTTGAAAGCGCCTGTTTCTCTACGGCATAACTGCCGGTGACGGCAAACCCGAGAACCTGGTCACCGGATTTGAACAGCGCCCGCACGTTCTGGCCATCCTGCTCAACAACCCACTCGCCTTCTGCACCAGGTGGTGGTGGACACACCGCGGTGGGGCAAGAGGGTGTTTTGACCATCACCGGCATGGTGCCGTAGGCCACTTCGGTTCTCTCCCCCGCCAGGGTCTTGGCCAGCGCCCGGGCACAGGTCATCAACGGCATGACATAGGGCAGCACCAGTCCGTCCACCTCGGCACAGTCGCCAAAGGCATAAACGTCCGCAGCAGAGGTTTCCAGTGCCCGATTGACCACAATACCCCGATCGGTCTGCAGGCCGGACTCTGCCGCCAGTTCCTTTCTGGGCCGCAGCCCGACCGCCGACAGCACCAGGTCGGCCTCCAGTTCCTCGCCGTTTGCCAGTGACAGCGCCACGCCATCACCTTTGGCAGTCAGGTGGCTGACCACCGTATCAAGATGAAACCGCACACCCAGTTCCTCCAGTGCCGACTGCACCGCCTGGGCCGCCGGCTCGGGCAGCAGCCCCGGCATCAGATTGTCGCAGGGGGCAATTACATCCACACCGTAACCGCCGTTGCTCAGATCATTGGCAAACTCGCAGCCAATCAGGCCGGCTCCCATGATGGCAATCCGCTTGCTGCTGCCCAGGGCCTTGCGAAAGGCGCGGTAATCCAGCAGATCATTGATGGAGTAGACGTGTTCCTGCCCGTCACCGGGAATGGACAGGCGAATCACATCCGCTCCCCAGGCCAGTACCAGCTTGCTGTACTCCAGCCGCTCCTCCCCCAGGATCAACTGATGGGCGGCGGTATCCACACCGGTCACGGTGGCAAAAGTGCGTACGGTGACGTTCAGTTGCTCTTCCATTTTGTCCGGCGTGGCCTGGGCCAGCTCATCGGCCTCTTTGCCCTTGGTAAAGCCGGTGGACAGCATGGGTTTGGAGTAGCTCGCGCCATCATCGGCGGTCAACATCAGGATGGATGTCTCCTGGTCCAGCTTACGAAACTCTCTGGCCAGGGTGTATCCCGACAACCCGGTTCCCACAATAACGATGGGCGCTTGTGTGCTCATGTAATCGATCCTTAACCGATTTCGATCATTTCAAAATCTTCCTTGCCTACGCCGCAATCCGGACACTCCCAGTCCTCGGGTACATCCTCCCAGGCGGTACCCGGCTCAATACCGTCATCCGGCCAGCCTTCCGCCTCGTCATAGATAAACCCGCATACTACGCACTGCCACTTCTTCATAACGCTCTCCGCTTATAGTTTCTGCCCCGACTGTAGCCGGAACGTGATAGTAATTGTCCGACAACCGATCGATCAAATAATTTCGTACAGCTGTTCGCCGCAACAGATCGCCTATCATACTCATCGCCGGGACCGAGACCAATCGCACCAGCGACCGCCCAACCATTCCGACCCTCCCTTCATCGCTTTTCCTCCGGTATACTTTGCCGTTTGAAAACAGGACCTGACTGCAATGACCGAAACAGTCGACGAACTGAACCAGGTAATGGCCGAAGCGGACTGCCTGGTCGACGAAGCCCGCGTTCACAACGCCATCCGCACCATGGCCGGCGAGATCAGCGAACGGCTGCGAGAGACTAACCCACTTCTGCTGTGCGTGATGAACGGCGGGCTTATCCTGACAGGCCAATTATTGCCACTGCTCAAGTTTCCGGTTCAGGCGGAGTACCTTCACGCCACCCGTTACCGGCAGGAGACCACCGGTGGCATTCTGGAGTGGAAGCTTCGCCCGGACGTTGACATGAACGGCCGGACGATCATCATCGTGGACGATATCCTGGACGAAGGTACGACTCTCTGCGCGATTGCGGATTACTGCCAGGCCCACGGTGCTGCCGAAGTGCTGACCGCCGTGCTGGTGGACAAGCAGCATGACCGGAAGGCCCGGCCCGGGCTTAAAGCCGATTTCACCGGCCTGACGGTGGAAGACCGATTCCTCTTCGGCTTTGGAATGGACTACAAGGGATACTGGCGAAACGCTCCGGGAATTTATGCCGTCAAGGGACTCTGACGCCGTTTCCAGGATCCGTATTCCAGAGACCGACTGGTACCGCTCGTTCGCGGCTGCCGGCCTGCGGGACCCGGCCATACACGGCAAGCTCGGTCACTGGCTGAAGCTCGAGGGGTCACTGACACGGGCGCTGCAACTGCGCTGCCATGACAGTTTCCGGGTCGACATTCTGAGCGAGGGTTTTGCCCGCCCCAGCCGCGAAGAATCCCGCACACTGGGCCTGCTGCCACGGCACCGCGCCTGGATCCGGGAGGTCTGTCTGCTGGGAGATGGCACGCCTTGGGTACTGGCCCGCACGGTTATTCCCATGGCCACGCTTACCGGCCGGGGCCGGCGCCTGCGACATCTGGGAAGGCAACCCCTGGGAGCCTATCTTTTCAGCAACACCGAATGGCACAGAGGCGATTTCGAGACCGGCCTTTGCCATCGCGACACACCAGACCAGCCCAGGGCCGCCAGGCGATCCGAATTCTTCAGCGGTCACAGGCGACTGCTGGTGGGAGAGTACTTTCTGCCCCAAGGAGGTTTCTATGCCGAAGACTGAAACATCCCCCGCGGTCCGGGCGCGCCTGGCAGATTATGCACTTCTGTTGCGGCTGAACCGACCGATCGGCAGTCTTCTGTTGCTATGGCCAACCTACTGGGCGCTATGGCTGGCCGCTGGCGGTCTGCCGCAGGCAGGCAACCTGATTGTATTTACCCTGGGTGTGTTTCTTATGCGCGCCGCCGGATGCGCCATCAACGACTTTGCCGACCGCAAGGTGGACCGGCATGTCAAGCGCACCAAGGACCGTCCACTGACCTCAGGCCGTATCCAGAGCTGGGAAGCCGTGGCGCTGTTTGCTGGTATCTGCCTGCTAGCGTTTCTGATGGTGGTGTTCTTTACCAACCCGCTGACCCTCTACCTGTCTTTTGGCGGCGTGGTACTGGCCTTTATCTATCCCTTCATGAAGCGGTACACCCACCTGCCCCAGCTTTTTCTCGGCGCCGCCTTTTCCTGGGCGATTCCCATGGCCTGGGCGGCGGAAGCCGGTGAAGTAACCCGTCTGGCCTGGTTGCTTTTCACCGCCAACGTGCTGTGGACCGTGGCCTACGATACCTTCTATGCCATGGTGGATCGCGACGACGACCTGAAAATCGGCATCAAGTCCACGGCCATTCTGTTTGGCGATGGCGATCGAGCCATTATTGCAGTACTCCAGTCACTGGTGGTGCTGATCCTGCTGCTCGTCGGTAACCAGGCAGAGCTGGGAGGGGTCTATTATCTGGGCGTTATCACCATGGCCTGCCTGTTCATTTACCAGCAGCACCTCGCCCGCTTCCGCGAGCGGGAAGGCTGCTTCAAGGCGTTCCTCAACAACAACTGGGCCGGGTTTGCGGTTTTCCTCGGGCTGGTCATTGATCTGATGCTGGGCGGATCAACACACTGACCCCAGTCATTGTCATATACTCGTAACATGAGCCGGTTGTAATAGCAGGCATCTTGAAAAGGTCTGACACAGGTTAATGCTCATGACTGGAAAAACTGTCCTCATTGTTGATGACGAAGCGTCCATCAGGGAAATGATTGCTGTCGCTCTGGAAATGGCGGATTACAACTACCTGGAAGCGGCGGATGCCCGGGAAGCCCATTCCCTGATCGTGGACAAACAGCCCGATCTGATCCTGCTGGACTGGATGTTGCCCGGCACCAGCGGCGTCGAGCTGGCTCGCCGCCTGAAGAAAGAAGAGGCGACCGCGGAAATTCCCATCATCATGCTGACCGCCAAGGTCGAGGAAGATAATAAAATCCAGGGCCTGGAAGTGGGCGCGGATGATTACATCACCAAACCCTTTTCCCCCCGCGAGCTGGTTGCCCGCCTGAAAGCCGTACTGCGACGGGCCACCCCTGCCGGTGTTGAGTCCCCGATCGAAGTGGACGGCCTCACGCTGGACCCGATAGGACATCGCGTCACCACCACAACCGGCGCCCTGAATATCGGCCCCACGGAATATCGGCTGCTACAGTTCTTTATGACCCATCAGGAGCGGGTCTATACTCGGTCTCAGCTTCTGGATCAGGTCTGGGGCGGCAACGTCTATGTGGAAGAGCGAACCGTTGATGTTCACATCCGGCGTTTGCGCAAAGCCCTCGGCGGGCAATATGATCACCTGATCCAGACCGTGCGTGGCACCGGTTACCGTTTCTCGACCCGAGCAGCCTGACCACAAACGGATAGTCGTGCAGTAAAGACTGCCAGAACTGGCCCGGGAACCCGTGAATGCAACAAAACTGGTCGAAGTACCTGCGGTGGATCATTTCGTTTCTTGTGACCTGCACACTTGCCGGATGGTTTTTCGGCTATCCGGTCTATGGTCTCACCATTGGACTTCTGATTTACCTGGTATGGACACTGGTTCAGGCCAAACGCCTGTACTTCTGGCTGAACCATCCCAGTATCAGTGAAGAAGCGCCCCAGAGTGTCGGCCTTTGGGGTGACCTGTTTGATGGGTTGCACAGGCTGCACCAGAATCACCTCAAGGAAAGAGACCGGCTGATGGCAAGAATCAACCGGGTGCAGGAATCCACCAATGCCATGCACGATGGCGTGGTGATGACCGATTCCAACGGCGCCATGGAATGGTGGAACGGCTCGGCCGAACACTTGCTGGGCTTCCGGCAAAGCTCCGATCAGGGCCAGTATATCCAGAACCTGATCCGCAACCCTGCATTCAAGGCCTATTTTGACGCCCGGGAATATCGGGAACCCCTGGAAATCCACTCACCGGCCAAGCCCCACATCCGGCTGCAGATGCAGTTCAGCCTGTTCGGCGACAACGACCGGTTGATCGTGGCAAAAGACGTGACACGGCTTTACCACCTGGAACAGATGCGTCGGGATTTCGTGGGCAACGTGTCCCATGAGATGCGAACGCCACTAACCGTAATCAGCGGCTACCTCGAAACCCTGGTGGATCATGCCGCCGAGTTGCCTCCCAAGTGGCGACGGGCCATCAACACAATGGCCCAGCAGTCGTCACGCATGGAGGCCCTGATCACCGACTTGATCCTGTTGTCCAAGATCGAGACCGGCGAGCAAACCCGGAATGACTCGATAACCGACGTTAGCAGCATGGTCCACCAGATCTGCCACGACGCCGAGGCGCTCAGCGGTGACCAGCGCCACGACTTTCAGGTCAGCATCGGCGAGCGCCACTGGCTGAAAGGCGATGAAAGCCAGCTGCGAAGCGCCTTCTCCAACCTGATCTTCAATGCCGTCAAGTACTCTCCGGCGGGGGGCACAATCACCGTCAGCTGGAAGACGGATCGGGAGGGTGGCCACCTGTCTGTGCGGGACACCGGCATCGGCATCGATCCGGTACACATCCCGCGGCTGACGGAACGCTTCTACCGTGCTGACCCCAGCCGCCATCAGGAAACCGGTGGCACCGGGCTGGGACTGGCAATCGTTAAACATGTTCTGATCAACCACGACAGCAAGCTGGACATCCGCAGCCATATCGGCGGTGGCAGCGAGTTTATCTGTCATTTCCCCCGCGAACGACTCACCGAAAAGCCGCCCGCACAACAAGTCCGCCGACCTATGGCCGACAAGGGCTAGCGACCGCCGCGGAAGCGGGCAACGAAACGGGAGAGGTCTTCCAGCTTGACCGGGTCCTCATCCACGAAGCGGATGGTCACGCTGACAAAATCCGTATCCTGACGTTTGTCCACGGCCTGCAACTGGTGAACATAGCCATTGAGACGGGCCATCTTGTCATCACCAATATCAATATCCACCACCGCCTGATCCAGAATACCCGGAAAGGACTGATCTCGTTTGGCCAACACCCGCACTTCGGTCAGATTGATGTC
This sequence comes from Marinobacter halotolerans, assembly GCF_008795985.1. NCBI lineage: Bacteria > Pseudomonadati > Pseudomonadota > Gammaproteobacteria > Pseudomonadales > Marinobacteraceae > Marinobacter > Marinobacter halotolerans. The sequence goes on from NZ_VMHP01000001.1 coordinate 1,193,577, forward strand.
CCTGACGACTGATTTGAGCGTGCTGTCAGCAAACCGGACGGAAGCCACACTGGGGGCAGGTTTGCGCGCTGCGGCTTTATCCGTCGCCGCACCGGCGGCCTGACCGGAAAGCAACCCGGCACTTTCATCCTTTAGCGGGCTGGTCGCCGACGATGGGGCGGGCCGGTCCGTTTTCCGGGTCAGCAGATCGGCGGATTCGCGCAGGGCATCGGCCGGTCCGGCCATGGATTTGCCGCCACGGGCCATGGCATCCGTCAACTGACTGCCCATCACCTTGATAATCTTGTTGCTCAAGCCCTCGGGGCTGAAAGGCTTGCCGAGGTATTCCGACACGCCGCCCTTGACCGCTTCCACCACGTGGTCCTTGTCACCGCGGCTGGTAATCATGATGAACGGCACCCCGGCATACTGGGGCTGCTCACGCATCCACTGCAGCAGTTCAATACCCGACATTTCAGGCATTTCCCAGTCGCACAGGATCAGGTCAAAACGGGCCCGGGACATCAGCGACTGGGCACGACGCCCATTCTGCGCATCCGTGGTTTCAATCACCGGGAAACGCTGCCGGATGGTGCGCTTGACCAGATCCCTGACAAAACTGGCGTCATCGACAACCAGTGCCTTCAGCATTGCCATAGTGACGCCTTTCTGATGTGTTATTGGGCAAAATTCCAACTCAACTATAGATCAAAGGTCAGGGTCGGGCATCAGGTAGCGACAAAAACACAACAGATCTCATCATAGCGAACCCGGTGTTAAGGAAATGTCACACAAAGCCATGGTTTACGGTGTTTCAGCGGCACGAAAACAGGCTACCATGGAGGTGAATCAACGACTCCAGACCGAGGTTCCGCGTGCCCTACCAAGCGCCACAAAAACGTTCAGCAAGATGGCTGGGCCGGCTGATGACTATCGCCGGTTTTCTTGCGACAAGTGCCATGGTCAACCCTGCAATGGCGCAGTCGCAGACCCAGACCCAGCCAACCAGTGACTTTGACCAGTGCCTGGCAGAGCTCGGGGAAACGGCCGTTCGTGCCGGCGTATCCCGAGAAACCGCGACGGCGGTGGTCGCCGGAGTCGAGCAGATTGAGCGGGTGATCGAGCTCGACCGCAAACAGCCCGAGTTCACAACAACCTTCGCCGACTACCTGAATCGCCGGGTCAATGAGAGCCGGATTCAGCAGGGTCGCGAACTACTAAAGACCCATCGGGATCTGCTGAACCGGGTCACCCGGGAAACCGGTGTGCCGGGCCCCTACTTGCTGGCCTTCTGGGGTCTGGAGACCAATTTTGGTTCCTATTTCGGCAAGATGTCGGTGCCCGGCTCCCTGGCCACCCTGGCCTGCGATGAGCGTCGCAGCGAATTTTTCACCCGGCAGTGGGTTGCAGCGCTGCAGATTATTGATGAGGGTGCGATCCCTGCTGAACAGATGGAAGGCTCCTGGGCCGGTGCCATGGGCCACGTGCAGTTCATGCCGACGGTGTTCCTGGAGCATGCAGTGGATGCAGACGGCGACGGCCGCCGGGACTTGTGGAACAGCCTGCCGGATGCCCTGATGTCGGCCGGCCACTTCCTGGAGTCCATGGGCTGGAACGGCGACTACCGCTGGGGCCGGGAAGTACTGCTGCCGGAGAACTTTGACTACCGCCTGTCCGATGGCCGTGAACTGCCTCTGGCGAAATGGCGGGAGATGGGCATTACCGACGCTTTCGGCCGGCCCCTCGCCCGGGAAGATATAGACGCCTCCCTACTGGTGCCCGCCGGGCATCGCGGCCCCGCCTTCCTGGTGTACCATAACTTCGACGTGATCATGGGCTGGAACCGCTCTGAGTTCTATGCCATTGCCGTTGGTCACCTGGCGGACCGGATTGCCGGCGCCGGTGGCCTTCAGGTGCCGCCGCCGGAGGATCTCCCGGCCCTGTCCCGCCAGCAGATTCTTGATCTTCAGCAGGCTCTGGCCAGCCGCGGGTATGATCCGGGCCCGATCGACGGGATTCTGGGCTCGGGCACACGGTCAGCAATCCGGGAATTCCAGAAAGCCAACGACCTGGTGGCGGACGGTTATCCGGGCATCCCGGTGCTCAACGCCGTGGGCATAGATACCTGATCCAAAACCGGACTCAGGGCCTATATCTGGGCTTTGCCAGCAAGTGAGGTTGAACGGCGTTCATGGATTCCATTACACAAGCGGCGCTGGGTGCGTCACTGGCCGGCGCTATTGGCGGCAAAACCCTGGGGCGCTCTTCGCTGCTGATCGGGGCGGTGCTGGGAACACTGCCCGATATGGATGTGGTGATCGATTACGGCAGTGCGATTGCGAATTTCTCCCAGCACCGGGGCTTCAGTCACTCTCTACTGATCCTGTTTCCACTGTCACTGTTGCTGGCCTGGCTTCTGAATCGCTGGCGCCCGGCGCTGGGTTATGGCCGCTGGCTATGGCTCACCGGTCTGATTCTGCTGACCCACCCGATACTCGACTCGTTCACCACCTACGGCACCCAGATCTTCTGGCCTTTTTACGAGGCGGTGGCCATCAGCAGTATTTTCATTATTGATCCGCTTTACACACTGCCGCTACTGGCCGGCGTGTTTATTTTCCTGCTGCGCGGTCCTGCAACCCGGGCGGTAACGGTGGGACTGGCGTTGTCGACACTCTACCTGGGCTGGACGCTGGTAGCGCAACAGATAATCTCCAGCCGTGTAGACCCGGCGCTGGCCGAAGCAGGCCTGAAGGACGCTCCCCGGCTGGTACAGCCCATGCCGTTCAATACCCTGCTCTGGCGGGTAACGGTACAGAACGAGGAACAGCGGGTTGAGATCATCACCGGATTCCTGGACGGCGATGCCCCGCTCGTACTTCAGTTTTTCCCGCTTCAACCGGAACTGGCAAAGGCTGCCCAAGCCAGCGCTGAAGCGCGCCGGCTGGAATGGTTCACCGATGGCCTGGTCGCCTATGGCCTTGAGGGCCAGACCCTGACCGCCACGGATATCCGCCTGGGCCTTCCCGGCGCTCATCCTTTTGTCTTTACTCTGGGGCGCTATAATGGGCAGGGCTTAATGCCTGAGCCCAGCACACGGATTCCGCGACCGGAGATCCGTGGTGATCTGCTTCGTGTCCTTTGGCAACGGACCACGGGTCAGGCCACCACCCTGTGCCTTGCCAGCCTGACTATTCCAGCATCCGGAGAGACCTGTTCCTGACATGCGCCTGGACTTTTTCATCGCCAATGCCACTGATCTTTCCCGGAAAGACGCAAAGCGGGCCATCGGCAAGGGGCGGGTTGAACGCAACGGACATCCTTGTCGACAGGCTTCGGCCAGTGTTGAAGCGGAAGACACAATCACCCTGGATGGAGCTAGCCTGGCCCTGCCGGGGCAGCGCTATCTGATGTTGTTCAAGCCAGAGGGTGTTATCAGTGCCACCACTGACAGCAATCAGCCCACGGCGCTGGATCTGCTGCCCGCCGGGCTGCGGGATGGGCTGCACATTGCCGGCCGACTGGACAAGGACACCACCGGCCTGCTGCTACTGACCACCGATGGCGCCTGGTCCCATCGCATTACTGCTCCCCGCGCCGCCTGCCGCAAGACCTACCGGGTGGGGCTGGATGAGCCAATCAGCCGGGATGCAATCTCCCAGCTGGAAACCGGTGTGATGCTCAAAGACGAATCGGCACCAACCCTGCCTGCAGGGGTCCAGCTGATCGACGATCGGACGATGGAGTTAACCATTCAGGAAGGACGCTACCATCAGATCAAACGGATGATGGCAGCGGTGGGCCACCATGTGAGCGCACTGCACCGGTTGCGGATTGGCGATATCACTCTGGATGCTGATCTGGCCCCCGGCGAATACCGGGATCTGACATTGGACGAAATCCGCAGCGTTAGCTGATCAGGCCCGTTCAAACCGTTTGTCTTTGACGTTCTTGCGTACCGCACCGGCCTCGAAAACCTCACCGTTCATGGCGATGTAGACCCCCGGCGGCAGCAGACCTACGGCGGCCCAGGCAAACCCCAGATTGAAAACCGCATCACTGCGGCGCATCCGCGCCGGCTGCATGGCGCCAAAAAGCACGATTGTTTTATCGCGCACGTCCTTGAGCGCTTCCGCCGTCTGGGCCATGGTGTCGGTACCATGGGTAATCAGAATACGCGTGGCGTTGGTCTCGCCGACCGCCTCAACGATGACATCCCGGTCGTCTTCGGTCATATCAAGGCTGTCTTTGCGCATCAGTTCAAGTAGGCGGTAGCCCTCGTGAATATTGGCTTCCGTCAGCAGTTCCTGCAGCAGGGTGTCGCCAATCTCGAACTCGCTTTTGGCGTCAAAGTAGACTTTGTCGATGGTACCGCCAGTGGTCAGAATCGTGATCATGGAGCGAGTCCTTTCCAGAACAGTCAATTTGCCGAAACGGAAGAATCTGTCTCAGAGTAGGTTTCGTTTTTCTGGCGTGCATAGTCGCGGGCGGCGGCCGCAACACTGCCACTGCTTCCGGTGCTTAGCCAGCGGCGGATTCGCCCGGCGTCACCCATGGGGGAGCGGGTACCCAGCGAATCCAGCAGCACCGTGACCAGCTGCTTGCCTTCGAACTCCAGCAGCATCACCAGGCAACGACCGGCCTCTGAGAGATAGCCGGTTTTGCTGATATCCACTCCCCAGCTCTCGCGGTGAACCAGCGCGTTGGTATTGCCAAAGGGCAGCCGGTAGCGCGGCCCGCGGAATCGGGCGGTAAAATAGCGTGTTGTGGAGTACTCGCTGATTTCAGGATGTTTGTTGGCGGCGACCACCAGCTTGACCAGATCAGAGGCAGAGGCCCGGTTATCGACGGACAGGCCGGTGGGGTCTACAAAGACGGTGTTTTCCATGCCCAGTTCACGGGCCTTGGCGTTCATGTCAGCCACAAACGCATCGTAGCCGCCGGGGTGGTGGCGAGCCAGTGTATAGGCGGCAAAGTTCTCGGAGGACATCAGGGCAATACGCAGCATATTGCCGCGCTGCAGCTCAGAGCCAATGCGAATGCGGGTATAGGCGTTAGCGGGTGCGGGAATATGGCGCTCTTTGAACTCAATCCATTCATTGAGCGACTGGCCGGATTCGAGTACCACCAGGGCCGTCATCAACTTGGTCACCGAAGCGATGGGCACCGCGCGGTCAGCGTTCTTTCCGTATACCAGGTCGTCGCCGTCTACGTAGGCCACCGCTGCGTTGACGGAAGCCAGACTGGGACCGTCCTCATCCTTTGTTTCCTGATGGCCGTGTGCCGGAGCCACCGCGTGAACGAGAACAACCAATAGAACAACTGCGAAACGGAGCATCTGCAAACCCTGAAATTGCGATCCATACAAGGGCCTGGAGCCCTGATTTAAAGGGCTATTATAGCACCCGGTGGCGTTGCCCGCCTGTATGGGCAGTGCCACCGGGATTACCGCTTGTTCAGGGTTTATCGGTTACCGCACCCTCGGAGGCCGAGCTTACAGTGCGGGCGTACTTCGCCAGAACACCCCGGGTAAAGCGCGGTGGTGGTGCCACCCAGGACTTGCGGCGACGCTCCAGTTCCTCGTCGGAGACATCCAGCTCGATACGGTTGGCCACTGCATCAATGGTCACCGTATCCCCGTTCTCAACCAGCGCCAGCGGGCCGCCATCGGCAGCTTCCGGGGTAATATGGCCCACCACGAAACCGTGGCTGCCGCCGGAAAAACGACCGTCGGTGATCAGAGCCACATCGTTACCCAGGCCCTTACCCATAATGGCGGATGTCGGGGTCAGCATCTCCCTCATACCCGGGCCACCCTTGGGGCCTTCGTAACGGATGACCAGCACATCCCCGGCCACGACCGTGCCGTCCATGATGCGTTCCTGGGCTTCTTCTTCAGAATGGAAAACCCGGGCCCGGCCGGTGAAATGGGTGCCTTCCTTGCCAGTGATTTTCGCCACGGCACCAGTGGGTGCCAGATTGCCGTAGAGAATACGCAGGTGGCTATCTGCCTTGATCGGGTTGTCGAAGGCGTGAATGATGTCCTGACCCTGAGGATAGGGGTCAATACCCGCCAGGTTCTCCGCCAGTGTATTACCGGTGACCGTCAGACAGCCACCGTGCAGCAGGCCGCGATCAAGCAGCATCTTCATCAGCGGCTGGATGCCGCCAATGGCCACCAGCTCCGACATCATGTAGCGACCGCTGGGGCGCAGATCCGCCAGCACCGGGACTCGCTTGCCGATGGTCACGAAATCATCCAGGGTGAGCTCGACGCCAACGGTATTGGCCATGGCAATCAGGTGCAGTACCGCGTTGGTGGATCCGCCCAGGGCGATGACCACGGTGATGGCGTTCTCGAACGCTTCGCGGGTCATCACGTCAGAGGGCTTGATGTCTTTCTCAAGCAGATTGAGCACGGCGGCACCGGCAGCACGGCAGTCGGCGGCCTTGCTGTCCGATACCGCGTTCTGCGCGGAGCTTCCCGGCAGGCTCATGCCCATGGCCTCAATGGCAGACGCCATGGTGTTGGCTGTGTACATGCCGCCGCAGGAGCCAGGGCCGGGAATCGCGGTTTCTTCAATCTGCTTGACTTCGATCAGGTCCAGATCGCCGCGTGCATGGGCGCCCACCGCCTCGAATACAGAAATAATATCGGTATGGTTCTCGCCGGGCATAATGGTTCCGCCGTAGACGAAGACCGAGGGCCGGTTCAGCCGGGCCAGGCCCATCATGCAGCCCGGCATGTTCTTGTCACAGCCGCCAATGGCCACCAGACCGTCGAAGCCCTCGCAACCGGCGACGGTCTCGATGGAGTCGGCAATGACTTCCCGGGACACCAGAGAATACTTCATGCCCTCGGTGCCATTGGCGATACCATCAGAGATGGTAATGGTGTTAAAGGTCAGGCTCTTGCCACCGGCTTCATCAGCACCCGCCGCCGATTCCTGCGCCAGTTTGTCAATGTGCATGTTGCAGGGAGTCAGATTGCTCCAGGTGGACGCAATACCAATCTGCGGCTTGCGAAAGTCCTCGTCCTTGAAGCCCACGGCCCGCAGCATGGCCCGGCTTGCAGATTTTCCCAGTCCATCTACAACCGGCGCGGAATAACGACGGCGTTTGTCGTCTGTCATGACCTTTTTCTCCATATTTTCGTAGCTGAAATCTTGTCGGCCCGACTGAAAAACGGGCGGTCTTCTCAGACCGCCCGTTCTGTATTCAATGGGTGGGCCAGCGCCGGGCCTAGCCGTTTACGTAGACCGGCCCGAAGCCATAATTCCACAGGATGACCGAACCAACCCGAGTTGATACCAGAATCACCAGGGCTACCGTCAGCAGCGCGCCGGAGTACATCAGGGCCTGATCCTTGGGAATGCCCATAACAATCGGCAGGCCGTCGAACATGAGCCAGGCGCCATAACAGGCAGCGATCAGGAAAACGATGACGTTGAACCAGGGATTCGGATACAACAGGGCAAAACCCGCCATGAACAGAGGCGTGCAGGAGTAAGATGCCAGCGCAATCCCCCTGGAAGGTACCTGTTCCTCATGGGCACCATAGGTTCTGGCCATCCAGTTTATCGCGTACCCGAGGGCAAATACACCGACCAGTATGGCGAGATAGGTCAGAACACTTAACTGCATGGCACTGATTTCAGTGAACTTGATCAGTCGTTCGTTACCGACCGTCCAGCCAAACTGGGACGTCGAAATGTAGGCGCAAATCGGACCGATTGCCGCCAGAACCAGCACGTAGGCGACATAAAGCCGGCGCGGAGGCGCTTTTTCCTTGCGAATTGCTGCCCATTCGCTATCCGGGTGGGTAAAGAGTCCAAAAGCGTGATTCAGGAGCATCGCGGGAACCTCATCAATTCGTGTTGTATTGTGTTGTTATACTCCAACTATAACGAAATTGAACCGGGTAAACACCGGATTGGAAAAATTTATCTCCCGCTCAGCTCTGCCTGGGATCCGTTGCCTTCACATGGGGTTGATTCTGCATCCGGTCACGCCATGAAATCAGGCTTTCAACACCGGAAAAATCCACCAGATCCCGGAAATAGACCCAGTCAATCAGGCTAAAAAGGCAGATAGACGGGTAGTGCCAATGCTCGAACTGCCCTTCTTCCACCATGGCCGACAACGTTCTCATTGCCGTCATGATGCGTTCCCGCTGCAACTCGTAGAACAGGGCACCACTTTTGGTGTCAATGCCCGAGCGCTCCGAGAGCAACAGGATCACGGCGGAATCATTGGCCGCATCAATCAGTGTCAGCTGATTCTCCTGATCCCAGGACAATGCCGGCAGTTTCTGAACCTCACTGAGATAGCGTGCAATGACCCTCGAATCATAGATTTCCTGATTGCCGTCAATCAGCATGGGGATCTTCAGCGCAGGATTGTTGCGCCGCAGAACGTCGCGGTTTTCACCGTAGATATCAAGATTCACGAACTCGTAGTCGATATCTCCCAATAGCAGACGGGTACGACGCACGTAGGGTGAGGTAGTCGAGCCAAGAAGTTTCATGAGGTTACCTTTGCCAGCCAGTGTCAGATCAGTGATTCAGGGTCGCAGTAGGCATGGCCGGTTGCTTCGGCTACATGCTTGTGAGTTACCCTGCCCCGGTAGACGTTAAGCCCCGCCAGAAGATGGGCATCATCCTTCATTGCCTGCTCCGGCCCTTTGTCCGCCAACGCCGCGATAAACGGCAGGGTGACATTGTTCAGGGCCAGAGTCGACGTCCGGGCCACTGCACCGGGCATGTTGGCAACGCAATAATGCACAACCCCGTCCACTACATAAGTGGGAGCATCATGAGTAGTCGGCTTTGAAGTTTCGGTGCAACCACCCTGGTCGATGGCCACATCCACGATAACGCTACCTTCGGGCATCGCACGGATCATTTCCCGGGTGATCAGTTTAGGTGCGGACGCTCCCGGTATCAGCACACCGCCGATAACCAGATCCGCCTCTGTTACCGCTTCCTGCAGGGTCGCGGCAGTGGAGAAGAGAGTGCTGACCCGGTTGCCATACAGGTGATCCAGTTCGCGCAGCACATCCATGTTCCGATCCAGCACCGTGACCTGCGCCCCCAGGCCCACTGCCATGGCAAGGGCATTCTGCCCTACCACTCCACCGCCGACGATTGCCACTCTGGCGGGACTCACGCCGGGGACACCCCCAAGCAGAACCCCGCGACCTCCCAGTGATTTTTCCAGACAATGAGCGCCAGCCTGGATCGACATGCGCCCGGCCACTTCCGACATGGGAGCCAGCAGAGGCAACCGGCCGTGACGGTCAGTGACCGTTTCATAGGCAATACAGGTGGCACCGGATTCAACAAGGTCATCAGTCTGGACCTGGTCTGGCGCCAGGTGCAGATAGGTGAACAAAAGATGGTCAGGCGTAAGCAAAGACCGCTCATCAGGCTGGGGTTCTTTTACCTTGACGATCATCTGCGCAGCGGCAAACACCGACGGACCATCATCAACAATTTCGGCCCCAGCCCTGCGGTACTGTTCATCGCTAAAGCCAATACCCGCACCGGCGTCTGCCTGTACGTAAACGGTGTGACCATGGCCACAAAGCTCATGGACGGCCGCCGGCGTCATGCCTACCCGATACTCATGGTTCTTGATTTCTTTTGGAACGCCGATTTTCATGGCTGGCCTCTCTGGTCAGTCCTTTGTGCTACCGTCTTGTGCACGTGAACATAACACTCAGTGTAGTAAACAGCGCCGGTATGCGCAGCGACATTTGAAAGCACTGACTTCAGGAGATCGGTAGCAGAGTTCAGCGTCCGGAACAGATACAGAGGCAGGTGTAGTTCGTAGAATTGGCGGTCATCCATTTCACAAGACCAATCTTTAGTGCAAAGGGACATGTATGGACAATTCTGAAGACGTACTGCAGTCGCCACTTTTTCAAACCGTAGCCAGCCTGGCTTTTGAATCGATTATGGTGACAAAAGCGACATCCGATCATAAGAACTCTGTGATCATTTTTGTGAACCAGGCATTTTCCAACCTTACCGGCTACTCTGCAGAAGAGGTTATCGGAAAGACGCCGGGACTGCTCCAGGGGCCGGAAACAGAGAGCGGAGTGAAGGAGCGTTTGGCTGAAGATCTGAAGAACAACCGGACCTTTCACGGCAACACCATCAATTACCGTAAAGATGGCTCCGCTTTTACCATTGAGTGGAAGATTTCACCGTTAATGAACGGGGACCAGGTCACTCACTATGTGGCAGTCCAGAGAGCGATTGATTAGGGGTGAGGCGTAGTAAAAGAGTCCGGCACCGGATAAGCGATTGACCTAACGGAGAAATGACATATGAAAACAATCAGATATGGGCTGGCCGCAACAGCAGCGGTTGCCCTCACGCTTGCAAGCGCACAGGTATCGGCAGCAATGCAGACAGAGACTGTGGAGTACCAGGTTAATGGCAAGACCTTCACCGGCTACATGGCCTACGACGACGATATCGACGGAAAACGCCCCGGCGTTCTGGTTGTTCACGAATGGTGGGGTCATAACGAATTTGCACGGGAACAGGCGGAAAAACTGGCCTTGGAGGGTTATACCGCCTTCGCTCTTGACATGTATGGCTCCGGAAAGCTGGCGAAGCATCCCGAGGACGCCAAAAGCTTTATGCAGGAAGCCACCAAGGACATGGACCAGGTCAAGGCACGCTTCATGGCCGCCAAAAACCTGCTGCAGCAACACGTCAGCGTTGACCCCAGCCGGATTGCTGCCCAGGGCTACTGCTTTGGCGGTGCCGTAGTTCTGAACATGGCGCGCCTGGGTGTCGATCTGGATGCCGTCGTGAGCTACCACGGCGCACTGGGCAGCCCCATCAGCGCCGAAGCGGGCAAGGTAGAGCCTCGCATCCACGTATACACCGGCGGGGCAGACAAGATGGTGCCTTCCGAACAGGTCGCCGGGCTGGTCAAAGAAATGCAGGACGCCGAAGTGGACCTCACTCTGGTGAGCTTCCCGGGGGTGCTTCATTCCTTTACCAATCCTGGAGCTGACCAGATTGCCGAGGAGTTCGGCATGCCCGTCGCCTATGATCAGAATGCAGCGTCCCGTTCCTGGGAAGGAACCCTGGAACTGTATAGCGAGGTGTTCGGCAACTGAGATGTTTAATTAAAGGGCACTGCCAATCGTGCCCTTCACCTCTGAACTGAGTTCATCCGTTTCGCGGCCGGCTGTTTCCACCGGTTGGTGGATTACAATCTCGATCAGCCCCGGTGAGAACGCCGCTGTTCCCTTGGGCAGCCGGTCGTGGGACCCGCGAATCGTGACGGGCAGAATCGGCAGTTGTCCATCCCGGGCAATCACAAAGCCACCTTTCTTGAAAGGCAGCAGCCGGCCATCCCACGAACGGGTTCCCTCCGGAAATATCAGGATACTGGTTGCCTCCGGCAGCTGGGCCACACCCCGTTTGATGCTTTCCAGCGCATCGCTGCCGCGCGAACGGTCAATGAACAGATTCCGTGAGGTTTCCAGCGCCAGCCCGAATAACGGTACCTTTCGCACCTCCTTCTTGATCACCCATCGATACTGAAGACCCAGCGCCAACACCAGAGCCGGCGGGTCGAAGAAAGAGGCATGATTACTGAGGATGACATAGCGCCGGGCAGGATCAATGTGTTCCCGCCCGCTGACACGAAGCCGAATGCCCGCCAGACGGAGAATACACCAGGCGAAAACCTGGGTACCGTGAAAAGCAGCATTGCCACTGCGGCCCAGGAGCGCGGCAATGACGATGGGAAAGAACAGAATCAGTGTCAGCAACGCGGCCCAGAATAGTATCCAGACGGCTTTCAAAAGACTCAGCATACACACCCTGGGCATGAATCAGGTCAGGTTATCAAAGATGGTAGGGCTTAAAAGATGTCACAAGCGGATAAGAATGACAAAATCCGGGCATAAAAAAAGGCAGCCTAAGCTGCCTTTCTCACGAATCTGCGGTCAATTAGACGGCAGTTACGTTTTCCGCCTGAGGACCTTTCTGGCCCTGGGTAACGGTGAACTCAACCTGCTGGCCTTCTGCCAGGGTCTTGAAACCGCTGCCCTGAATTGCGCTGTAGTGAACGAATACGTCCGGGCCGCCTTCACGAGTGATAAAGCCAAAGCCTTTAGCTTCGTTGAAGAACTTAACAGTACCGGTAGTAGTAGACATATCTTAAACTTCCTGAAATCAATCACTTAATGTGCCGCCGGGCATCACCATGATGAACGGTCAGCGTTTACGGAAAAACAGAAATCGCGGAATCAAAAACAGGACGTTCACTACTTACTGCGGAGATTCGTCTTGATCATGAATGCTTTACTAATCTTTCCTACAGAACTGACTCTACTCCTAGTTAATCCCGTTGCCAAGAGTAAATTTATGTTATTGGATAAGTAGTGTTACCCATCATCCCCGCAGCAGGCCAAAGGTGTAGATGCCAATGGCCGTCATCAGCAGCGATCCGACAACGTGAGCGGCAATTCCCGCCAGGGCCATGCCCCATTTGCCTTCCTGCAGCGCAGTGAGCATTTCCAGGGAAAAAGTAGAGAAGGTTGTCAGTGCGCCACACAGGCCGGTAATAGCAAACAGTCGCCATTCCGGCGCCAGCGAGGTGCCCTGGGCGAAATAACCAATCAGCAGGCCAATCAGCCAACCGCCAGACAGATTGGCAACCAGGGTGCCGTAGGGAACGGCGTGATAGCTGGTATTGAGCCACAGGCCCAGGAACCATCTGAGGTTGGCACCGATGACCGCTCCAGCGCTGACTGCAATGACTGATAACCACATGGCTCTTTTCCCGTTTCCTGGAGTTCCATCGATTGGCGTCCCCTCCGGATACTACCAAAAAAAAGGGCGCCACGATGGCGCCCTTTTTACGACCTTGCCCGATTTATCAGCCTACGTTGTGGCTGATCAGGCTGTCCTTGTTAGCGGCGAACGCCTCAAACGGGAAGTCGTCGACGGTCAGCATTTCAAGAACGACTTCTTCATACTGACGCATGAAGTCGGCCTCTTCCTTGGAGAAGATGTCCGCCTTCAGAGCTTCTTCGAAGCGCTCTTCCGGGTGCAGCGCTGTCATTGGAAGCTGGCCTTTGGCATAAGCCTTGGTGACCTTGCGGTACAGGGCTTCAGCCTTGTCGTAGTCTTTCAGCAGACCGTTGTAACGAGCCACCGGGTTCTCCACTGTGCCTTCCTCGTTGGTGCTCCAGACGCTTTCAAGCAGCTTGGTGCGTACCGGGCTATCAGTGGATATGGCACGGGCCAGGCTTCTGGAAAGATCGTCGTGGGGCTTGTCCCAGCGACGTCCCAGCGGCATGGTAATGCCACGCAGGACCATCGCTACGGCGCGGTTCGGCAGGTTCTGCAGGAATTCATCCAGTGCGTTTTCTGCGCGGTTAAGCAGCATCGACAGGCTGTATTCCATCAGATCCCGCTCGCCGTCCACCGGCTGGTTCTCGTGCCACTGCTTCAATACCATGGACGCCAGGTACATATTCGCCAGAATGTCGCCAAGGCGGGCGGAAATCAGCTCACGCATCTTGAGCTCTGAACCCAGTGTCGTCATCGCCGCATCGGAACACAGGCCGAAGGCCGCACTGAAGCGGGCAACGCCCTGGGCGTATTTGCGGGCAACATTGTCGAACGGCACGTCTGTTTTGCCGATACCAAACGCCAGGGTCAGTGCCCGGGCGGCGTTGCCGAAGATCAGGCCGGCATGGCCGAAGAAGGCCTCGTCGAATGCCTTGACGTCGTCATTGTCCTTGGCCGCCAGCTCTTTCAGCACGTACGGATGGCAGCGGATCGCGCCCTGCCCGAAGATCATCAGGCTGCGGGTCATGATATTCGCGCCCTCAACCGTGATGGAAACGGCCGCACCGCTATAGCCGATGCCCAGATAGTTGCGCGGGCCCAGAGTCACGGTTTTGCCGCCGTGGACATCCATCGCGTCCGTGAGCACGCTTCGCTGCATTTCGGTCAGGTGGTATTTCAGAATCGCCGAGGGCACAGCAGGCTTCTCGCCCTTGTCGATCATATTGGCGGTCTGGTTCACCGCGCACTGAGCGATATAGGTGCTGGAGGCGATGCGGGCCAGAGGCTCCTGGACACCTTCCATATCCGCCACCGGCGTATTGAACTGGCGGCGAATACGGGTAAAGCCACCCGAGGTACCCACGGAATAGGCAGCAGCGCCTGCAGCGCCGGACGGCAGGGTGATACAGCGCCCGACCGACAAGCACTCAACCAGCATGCGCCAGCCCTGGCCAGCCATTTCCTGGCCGCCGATGATGTAGTCAAGCGGGATGAACACGTCTTTGCCCTTGATCGGGCCGTTCATAAACGGGCTGCCGATAGGGCAATGGCGGCGACCGATTTCCATGCCGTCGGTGTCGCGGGGAATCAATGCACAGGTAATACCGTAGTCTTTGGTTTCCCCCAGCAGACCGTCAGGGTCGAACATACGGAAGGCCAGACCCACAACCGTGGCAATCGGTGCCAGGGTGATCCAGCGCTTCTCGAAATTCAGCTTGATGCCGACGGTTTCCTTGCCGTTGAACTTCTGCTTGCACACGATACCTGTGTCCGGCAGCGACGTGGCGTCAGAGCCGGCACGCGGGCCGGTCAGGCCAAAGCAGGGAATATCACGGCCATCGGCCAGACGGGGCAGATAGTGGTTCTTCTGCTCTTCGGTGCCGTATTTCACCAGCAGCTCACCGGGGCCGAGGGAGTTCGGCACGCCGACGGTGACCATCAGGGTCTCATTGCAGGCCAGACGCTGCAGCACGGCGCTCTGGGCCTTTGCGGAGAAATGCAGGCCGCCGTATTCCTCGGGAATAATCATGCCGAAGAAGCCTTCTTTCTTCAGGTATTCCCAAAGCTCGGGAGGCAGGTCAGCACGCTCGACACCAACGTCCCAGGCGTTACACATCGACGCGGCTTTAACGCACTGGTTGTCGACGAACGCCTGCTCCTTTTCAGTGAGTCCTGTGTTGCGATTGATCAACAGGTTGTGCCAGTCCGGACGACCGGTGAAAAGCTCGCCGTCCCAGCCTACGGTGCCGGCTTCCAGGGCCACTTTTTCGGTATCCGACACCTTCGGCGCCACTTTCTTGAACATGGCGAAAACCCGCGGAGTCAACCAGCTCTGGCGGAAGCCGGGAAGACCGGCCACAGCGGTGGCTGCTGCGCCAACGAGCAGAATCAGGCCCAACAGACCGGAGGCGAAGATCAGCGATAGAACGCCGGTAATGCCAAGCAGTCCGATCACAGGTTTGGCGCCGGCTTCCTTGCGCATCAGGGCCAGAAGCCCGACTACAGCAACCACAAGCAGAATAATCGTCATTTTCAACACTCTCTGTTTTCAATAACTTGAATAAAAATACCATCAATCATCTACGACTAAAGTACATCAACAGATGATGATTGAATAGCAACCGATTCACTTTCAGGCAGTTACAATCACCCGAATACCCTCCAGCGACAGGCTTGCCTGGCCAATAGCCGCCTCCGCTGCCGCCAGTTGCTCCCGGAAGAACGCAATTTCCTCTTCCCGGATCGCCGGATTGACCTGCTTCAGGGATTCAAGCCTCTGGATCTCCGGCTTCAGTAACTGGCCCAGCCCTTCAAGCGCTTGGGCCCGCAAGGGCTCAAGATGCGGTGCTGCGAGGCGCTCGGCATGATCTACCATGGTTTCCACCTGGGGCCGGATCTGCGGCACGATGGACTGGGCGGTCCGGCGGCGGATGTTGGAACACATGTCGTTCAACCGGTCGTGAGGCAGCGTCGCGGACAGATCGCGGCCATTGACGTCTACCAACAGTCGCAGTGGCGATACCGGCAGAAAACGGGACAGCTGAAGCGATTCAGGCGCCGGGCAATGCACCGTGTAGAGGGCCTCCAGCAACAGGGTTCCCGCGGGCAGGGCTTTCACCGTCATAGTGGCCAGTGCCGCTTTGCCCAGACCGGAACTGGTGACCGATTCCATGATGCCACTCACCAGTGGGTGCTCCCAACTCATAAACGCCATATCTTCCCGTTGAAGCGCCTGCTGGCGATCCCAGGTCACGGTCAGGCCGTCTTCCGGAAGCTCGGTGACGTGCCCGGCCTGGTATTGCTCACCGGGACGTAATATATCGGCGTGCTCGGAATGGTCTTCAATATCCACGCCCAGAATGTCGCAGGCGTCGAGCATGTACTGCCGCACCGGGTCACCGCTTTCCTCGGCTTCAATCGCTTCAATCAGGGTTTGGGCCACTTCCGGGCGACAGGAGTTGAGCTCGATCAACGCGTCCCGACCTTTGCGCAGCAGCTCCCGCAAGCGATCGGCCTCGGTCTGCGAGTCGTCAATAAGCGCTGATAGCTGTTCGCTACTGCCACCACCAATTGCTTGTTCCCACTGCTCCGACACCTTTTCCTGGACCGCAACCCCCACCGAGCAACTGGCCGCAAAGGCATTCAGGCCCTCGTCAAACCAGCGGAACTGCACCGCCTGAGCGGTGTTTTCCAGATAGGGTACATGGATGTCGATGGCCTCGGTCTGGCCGATCCGGTCCAGGCGCCCGATACGCTGCTCAAGCAGATCCGGGTTTGCTGGCAGATCGAACAACACCAGATGGTGAGCAAACTGGAAGTTGCGACCCTCGCTGCCAATCTCCGAGCAGATCAGCGCATGGGCGCCCTGCTGGTCGTCGGAAAAATAGGCCGCAGCCCGGTCCCGCTCCACCAGACTCAGGTGTTCATGAAACGCGGTGCTGCGAATACCGGCCCGTAACTGCAGATAGTGCTCCAGAGCCACAGCCGTTGACGCGTGGGCACAAATGACCACCACTTTCGCCGGCTTCAGCTGGGTCAACGTTTGCTCCAGCCAGCCGACCCTGGGGTCTTCCGCCAGCCAGAGTTCTTCATCAACGGTGATTTCCGGCGTTAGCGCCGTCATGCCATAGCGTACGGACGGGTCGTAGATTTCCGGACACGGGAGCGGGATGGCAGCAGGCCTGCGCTCCGGAAAGCCGGCGATGGCGGCCCGCGTGTTGCGAAACAGCACCCGCCCGGTACCGTGACGGTCAAGCAGTGCATCAATAATGCCCTGAACCGGGTCCGGAGCAGAGATCAACCGGTCAAAATCGTCACCCAGCCACCCCTTAAGGGACTTGCGGTCACTGTCGTCAAGATCCGTGCCCTGCTCTCTCAGTCGTGTTACCGCGTTGTTGATTGATTCATAACGGGCCTCTTCCTTGCGGAAGGTTTCAAGATCGTGGAAACGCGCCGGGTCCAGCAGGCGGAGGCGCGCAAAGTGGCTGGCCACCCCCACCTGCTCCGGGGTTGCCGTCAGCAAAAGCAGGCCCTGACTGGCCGTGGACAGTTGTTCAACCAGCTGGTATTCCGGGCTTGCCGCTTCCGGGCTCCAGGCCAGGTGATGGGCCTCGTCTACCACCATCAGATCCCAGCCAGCAAGGCGAGCGTCTTCCTGGGCCTGTGGATTGCTCATCAAGAAATCCAGACTGCACAGGGCCAGTTGTTCAGCCTCAAACGGATTGGCCGACGGGTCGTCGGCAAAGTCCTCATCTTCCTCATCGGGCAGATCAGCGAACGCCGACTCGGCCTCGTAGCGGCCCTGGTCGATAATCGAGAACCGCAGGTTAAAGCGCCGCAGCATCTCCACCAGCCACTGGTGCACCAGTGAATCCGGCACCACAATGAGCACACGGCGCGCCCGCTGGGTTTGCAGCTGGTAGTGAAGAATCAGGCCCGCCTCGATGGTTTTGCCCAGTCCCACTTCATCCGCCAGCAACACGCGGGGAGCAAAACGCGTCGCTACCTCATGGGCAATGTAGATCTGATGCGGAAGATGCTGGGTGCGGGCACCGATCAGTCCCTGGGCGTCTGACGCCCGCAACCGGTCCTGATGGCGAACGGTGGCCATGCGCAGGCGAAAGGCGCCATTACGGTCAAACTGACCGGCGAAAAGTCGCTGATGGGGCGCGGAAAAATCAACGGCGCTGCTGAGTTTTACTTCCGATACGCGCGCAAGTTCCTCGCCACCGTCGTCGGCGTAGTACATCAGGACGCCGCCAAGATCCTCCACCGCTCGAACCACGAAACGCTCGCCGTCGAAGGTTTCAATCTCCTCGCCGATCTGATACATGATGCGGGAAAGGGGCGCGTTATCAATAGCATAGGTGCGCTCCTCATCGGCTGCCGGGAACCCCAGCGTCACTCTGCGCCCGGAAAGCTCGGTTACGATGCCGAGCCCGAGTCCGGTATCACTGTGGCTGACCCAGCGCTGGCCAATGACAAAATCCGATGTATCCAAGAAGCCTCCAGAAAATGGAAATAAATGCGAGAAAGCTGAACCTCAGCTGGACTGGTTCTCACGAACCCAAAAAGCGGTAGCACCACAGACGGCAGCAGGCACCACAATCAGGTTCAGAACCGGCACCATGGCCGCCAGTGCCACCGGCAGGCCAAAGCCCAGGGCGGAAAGCCGCGAGGCGGCCAGCGACCGGCGCAGATCCGGAAAACTGACCCGATGGTTATCCGCGGGAAAGTCCACATACTGAAGCGCCATCATCCAGCTGTTAAAACCGAACCAGAGCACCGCAGCGACAAGATTCACCACCGGAATAAGGCCGATAATCAGCAGACCCAGCGCCCGGGGCACGTAATAGAGAATCTTCTGGACTTCACGCCAGAGCGCACGGGGGATGTCACGGATGATCTGCGCCCAGCCGTCATCCGTGTTGACCTCCTGCCCGGTGAGGTGTTTTTCCGTCAACTCGGACAGGTAGCCGTAGAAGGGGGAACCGATCAGGTTGGCGACGATCACAAAACCATAGGCAAGCATCAAAAGGATAACCACGCCATAGAGCAGCCAGAACAGCCAGTCCAGGCTTTGCAACCATGCCCAGTCCGGCAGCCAGCTCATTGCGGCGGCGATCAGGCCGGTGAACAGTTCCGCCATGAAATAGAAAAGCAGACCGAATAGCAGAACATTGATGATCAGCGGAATGACAACGAACAATCGCAGGCCCGGCTGCCGGATAAGACCAAAGCCCTCTCCGAGATATCCCAGGCCGCGGACAAAATTGCCTTTCAACATGGTTCGCAGCACCTCAGCTTCAATGACAGTAGGGGTTGCAGAGCATATCATGATGCAAACTTCACCACAGCCCGACCGTCTTCATGAGTTCTATCGCAAATAACCTGCAGCGCCTTCTCCGGTGCCAGCCATTCTGGCGCACCGGCCTTGTGCTTTCGGCCATGGTCATTCTCTTTCTGGCGACCACCAGCGAGCCTTACCCAATACCCTCGGCTTCCAGCGACAAGATCAATCATCTGCTTGCGTTTATTCAGCTAACGGTTGTGACCCGTCTGGCCTGGCCCTATCTGTCGCGAATCTGGGTTGCGCTCGGGGTTCTGGGTTTCGGTCTGCTGATCGAGATCACTCAGGCATTCCTGCCGCATCGAGAATTTTCTCTCCTTGATCTGGCAACAGACGGAGGCGGAATCGTCCTGGGCCTGCTGCCCTGCCGGTTTATTTTTAACCGTGAGCCCTATTCTTCCGGACGCTGAGCTCTGCACCGGTTTCTGGATTTGCGATATTGCCCTACCTCCTTGTGCGATATCTCTCACGTTTCCGTGAGAAAGCACGGTTGTCTATCATACGTAATACCTTCAACTCCTCATGAGAAAATCTTAAACCCCTGTTTTTAAAACTTTTTCTAAAACCCACTTTCAGTGCTCGCTGAAAACCCCGAACTGTTTCACACGAACGAAACCTGCAGATTGATATAGTTCTCCCATCAAGGATGACAGGGAAAGGGACGACGCAACGGACGCACCCCCGCACTGGACGCAGGGAGAGGCAAGGACACAGGGACGCCTCGCGCTTAAGGGAAACTAATTGGATTGTTGGCTCGGATGCTGGCACCACGGACGGGTTATACAGGGATCATGGACAGATATTCGGCAGCAGGGCTGCTGCCGGTAACGCAAGGACGCGATGACCTGTTCCGGAAAGGGCAACTTAACAGTTGCCCTTTTTTTATGTCAGCGTTCCGCGTCGTCAGTCGCCGTCAGATAGATCCTCACCCTATTGAACTCCTCGAATTCATGAAGATCCGGCCAAGTTCTTGAATGCAGCACTGCCTGCTGGATGTAGGCATTGTTGCCCAGACAGGCCAGGCGCGAGTCTGCCAGCAAAACCTGAGGCGCGGACTGCCGGAACTGCTCAAGCAACGGGCGGTTATCGGGATCGTAGAGCACGTCTGCCGCCGTCATAATATCGATTCCCGGCGGCCGGTTTTCCCAGTCTTCACACAGAGTCAGGCTGATGTTGTTTAGACGAGCGTTTGCCGCCGCCGCATCCAGCGCTGCCGGATCAATATCACAGGCAATTGCCTCGCGGGCACCCATCATCGCCGCGGCGATGGCCACAATACCGGAGCCGGAACCGAAATCCAGCACCCGCTTGCCCGCCACCAGATGCGGGCGTGCCAGGATATAAGCAGCCAGAGCCTGACCGCTGGCCCAACAGAATGACCAGTAAGCGGGCTCCGCAACCACCGCCTGCGCCTCATCATGGCTTATGGGCCCTTCCAGAGCGTCCGGATCAAACAAATAGAGGGAAATCTGCGGACAACCCGCCGGTCGCGTAGCGGCGACCCTGCCCCGACTCAGGGTTTTGGCCAGGTGGCCATTTAGGACTTCCGCCGATGCCATAATTAACTCCTGAACCAGCTGACCAGGCGCCATTGTAGACCGTCTGCGGGGCTCAGGCACCCGCGCCGGACAAGGGCCCGGCACTTCCGTTATACTGGCGCCTCATTTTTCGCCGACGATCTTCACCTATGCGGTCCAGACCAGACACCGAAGATTACCTCTCGATTTTTCTGAACGACACACCACTACTGGATGTCCGTGCTCCGGTGGAATTCGACAGGGGCAGCTTTCCCAATGCCGTCAATGCCCCGCTGATGAATGACGAAGAGCGTCATCAAGTGGGCATCTGCTACAAGGAAGACGGCCAGGATGCAGCGATCGAACTAGGTCACCAACTGGTGTCCGGCACTGTAAAAGAGGCACGTATCGAAGCCTGGCGGCGTTTTGTCGCGGATCACCCGGACGGCTACCTGTTCTGTTTTCGTGGTGGACTTCGATCCAGACTGACCCAACAATGGATCCAGCAGGCCGGCCTTGATTACCCCCTGATCAAAGGCGGTTATAAGGCCCTGCGTCGTTTTCTGATTGACCAGCTGGAAGAACGCATCGCCCAATCGGAATTCCTTATTGTCAGCGGGCGCACCGGCACCGGGAAAACCCGGGTACTGAACCAGCTTCCCAACCCGGTGGACCTGGAGGGACTGGCAAATCACCGGGGCTCCAGCTTCGGCCGTGAAGTGACACCCCAGCCTACCCAGATTGATTTCGAAAACCGCCTGGCAGTGGCCATGCTGAAAGCCCATCACAGAGTGGGCGGCCCTGTTTACCTTGAGGATGAAAGCCGCCTGGTAGGCCGCTGTGCCCTGCCCCAAAGCCTCAGAGAGCGCATGGCCGCTGCGCCTTTGCTGGTACTGGAGCAACCGATCGAGGAACGGGTGCGGATCATCCGCGAGGACTACGTGGTGAAAATGGCCTCCGACTATTCGCGGCGCGATGGCGAGGAAGCAGGCTGGTCAAATTTTGAAGACTACCTGTTGAGCGCCCTGGACCGCATCCGCAAACGTCTTGGGGGCGAACGCCACCAGCGTCTGCGCCAGTCAATGCAGGAAGCCCTTGAAAACCAACACGCCACCGGCGACGTAAGTGGCCACGATTATTGGATCGCGTCACTGCTCGAGCACTATTACGACCCCATGTACGACTATCAACTGGCCCAGAAGGCCGGGCGAATTCTTGTTCGGGGTGGTCCTGAAACCATTCGCGGTTTCGCGGAGTAACTGGCGTTGTCAGACTCGTCTGCTATAACCATTCGCAGACGATGTTTGTTCGAAAACAACATTCCATTCCAAAGGAGCGAATAGATGGAAGACCTTGTAGGCAACATCAATGTGCCGGAACTTTATGATCAGGCCAGCGGGCTAATCATGGCCTATGCCCCGAAGCTGCTGCTGGCGATTGTTACGCTGGTTCTCGGTCTCTGGCTGATTAACCGCGTTATCGGCGTGATGGACAAGAAGCTGGGCGCAAAAGACCCCACGCTGAACAAGTTCCTTTGCGGACTGATCGGCGCCATCCTCAAGATCATGCTGCTGATCTCGGTCGCATCCATGATCGGCATCGAAACCACCTCCTTTATCGCCGTTATCGGTGCCGCCGGCCTGGCGATTGGTCTGGCATTGCAGGGCAGTCTGTCCAACTTCGCGGGCGGCGTACTGATCCTGATCTTCAAGCCTTTCAAGGTTGGCGATACCATTGAAGCCCAGGGGCATCTTGGCGCCGTGGCTGAAATCCAGATCCTTTACACCATCGTGAATACCTTCGATAACCGTCGTATTGTCATCCCCAACGGCAGTCTGTCCAACGCCACGCTGGTGAACGTCAGCATCTATGACAAGCGCCGTTGCGACATGACCTTCGGCATTCACTACGACGACGATATCGACAAGGCCAAGGCCATTCTCCAGCGCCTGTTCGACGAAGACGAACGCTCGCTTCAGGACCCTGCACCGCGGATCTGTGTCGGAAGCCTTGGCGACAACTCCGTCAACTTGATGTTCCGCCCCTGGGTAGCCACGGATGATCTGTGGCCCTACTACTGGGATATGCACGAAAAGGTCAAGAAAGCCTTTGACGAGGCCGGCATCACCATTCCGTTCCCCCAGCGGGATGTGCATGTCTACAACAGCAAGATCGACTGACGGGTGACTGAACTCTCATTTACACAATCTGTTACTCGCATTCCTGAATGCCTCGACTAAGCTGACCAATGATGGCGGCGGCAAAGCTCAAATGCCGCCGCCAGGTCATTGAAGCCCGCGGCTTCAGTACCGCTGTCATTGCTGGTAGGAGGTTGTCACTATGCCGGTACAGCAGTTGAAGAAGCACCTCGATCACGCAGGCGTTGAATATATGTGCCTGCCTCACCCCCCCGCTTTCACTGCCCAGGAACTTGCCCACCACGTAAAAATCGCCGGAGACCGGGTGGTCAAGACGGTGATTCTGGAGCTCGACGGCAAGATGGCCATGCTGGTGATGCCGGCAACCTGGCGGATACGCTGGGATCGCCTGACCCGCATCCTCGACACGGATTTTGTCGATCTGGCCGACGAACAGGAATTCCAGGACCGCTTCCCCGATTGCGAAGTCGGCGCCATGCCCCCTTTCGGTAATCTGTTCAACATGCCGGTTTACTGCGCTGAGGCGCTGACCAGGCAGCCGGAGCTGGCCTTTGCCGCCGGCAGCCACACCGAATCCATCCACATGAAAACCAGCGATTTTCTGGAACTTGTTCGTCCCATGGTGCTGGAGCAGGGTTTTGTCAGACCCGGCAGCCAGAAGCCCGCCTGGCTTACCCGTAAACGGACAACCACAGGAGACGCCCTGACCGAAGGTCACGCTGCCAATATGGCAGGCTACTGAGCACCGACAGGCCAAAGCCCGGGCCTGGGTCGTATTGCTTGTCTGATCCGGTTGTTTGCGTAAACTGGACGCCTCAGACAGGACATCTTTATGACTCAAGCTTTCGATATAGTGATTGTCGGTGCCGGCATGGTGGGTTCAGCACTGGCTACCGGCCTGGGACAGAGCGGCTTCACCGTAGCCCTGATCGACCAGGCGGAGCCCGCACAATTCCAGGAAGGGCGGGCCCCCGACATCCGCGTTTCCGCCATCAGCGCCGGTAGTGAACGCTATCTCGATCAACTGGGTGTGTGGTCGGCCATTAACGCCATGCGCGCCACCCGTTACACCCGGCTTGCCGTGTGGGACGAAACCCGTCACCCCCTGAGCAACTTGCTTCCGCGCAAACTGGCGGACGTCACCTTCGATGCCCGCAACCTGTCCGCCAGCCACCTGGGGCACATTGTCGAGAATTCGGTTACCCAACGGGCCCTCTGGGACGCTGCCAGCAGCCAGCCCACCGTCAGCGTTTTCCCGGGACGCACCCTGACGGCGCTGGAAAACGATGCCACGTCCGCCAGAGTGACCCTTGATAACGGCGACACTCTGGAAAGTCGGTTAGTCGTCGGGGCAGACGGCGCCGGCTCTGTCGTGCGGAATCTGGCCGGTATCGGCGTAAGCCGCAACCAGTACCAGCAGCAGGCGATGGTAATCTCCGCCAGGTACCAGGGGCCGGTGGAAGACATCACCTGGCAGGGCTTCTTCCCCACCGGTCCAAGGGCTTTTCTGCCCCTGCACAGCGCGGGCAATGGAGAAAGCTGGGCATCCCTGGTGTGGTATGACTCACCGGAGGTGCTGGCCCGCCTGAAAGCGCTTCCCGATGATCAACTGCTGCAGGAAATCGCCATGGCCTTTCCACCGGAACTGCCGCCGCTGACCCATATCGAAGCGAAGGCCAGCTTCCCGATTGCCCGCCAGCATGCCAAACACTATGTGAATCAGCGGGTTGTGCTGGTCGGCGATGCCGCCCACACCATCAACCCGCTGGCCGGACAGGGTGTTAACCTCGGTTTTCAGGATGCCCAGTGCCTGCAGACCCAACTGCGAGAGGCGCGCCGGGCCGGCAGTGACCTGGCAGACGCACAGTGGCTGGCTACCTATGAAAACCAGCGGCGCCCCGCCAACCGCCGGATGATGATGGCGATGGACCTGTTCTACCATCTGTTCAGCAACGAGACACCGCCGCTGCACCTGCTGCGCAACCTGGGGCTGGGCGCCGCCAAAGCCATGCCCTTTGCCCGTAATCAGGTGGCCCGCTACGCTATGGGGATCGACGACGAACTACCACCCCTGGCCCGCCAGATCGCTCAGCGGCTGCCCGGGCTCAGACACCTTTAGCTTCAGAGAGAGGGAGAACTCATGTCAGGCACAATCTTTACCAAGATCATGAACCGCGAAATTCCGGCGGATATCGTCCATGAAGACGACGTCAGCCTGGCTTTCCGCGATATCAACCCGCAGGCACCGGTCCATCTGCTGATCATCCCGAAAAAGGAAATCGCGACGATCAACGATATGGAGGAAGGCGACCGCGAACTGGTCGGTCATCTTTACTGGGTTGCGGCCAAACTGGCAAAAGAGATGGGTTTTGCCGACGAGGGCTATCGAACGGTGATGAACTGCGGCGAAAGCGCTGGCCAGTCCGTGTTTCACATCCACCTGCACGTGCTGGCCGGCAAACCCCTCGGCTGGCCGCCCTATACCGACAAAATGAAGCAGGCCTGAGGCATTCCGACCTTGGGGGGAGGCAAGCGGGCCGGTATTGCCGGCCCGCTTGCAGCAGCATCGGTGGAAAACTCAGCGGCCGACGACTTTCTCGGCTTCTTCCACCGGTGTGTGCCGCACGTCCTCGCCTTTGACCATGAAAATCACATTTTCGGCAATGTTGCAGGCATGATCACCTACCCGTTCCAGGGCGCGCAGAATCCACATGACCGACATGCAGCGGGAAATGTTGCGGGTGTCTTCCATCATGAAGGTCAGCAGGGTGCGGGTGGCCGCCTGGTACTCTTCGTCGACCCGCTTGTCTTCCTTCATGATCCGCAATGCCTGCTCGGAATCCAGGCGCGCAAAGGCATCCAGGGAATCGTGCAGCATGCCCAGCACGTGGTTGCCAATGTGACGGACTTCCACATAGCCCCGGGGCGCCTGGCCTTCCTCTGATAGCTTGATGGCAAACTTGGCAATTTTCTTGGCCTCGTCCCCGACCCGTTCCAGGTCAGACACCATCTTGATAACAGCCACCACCAGCCGCAGATCGCGCGCCGTAGGCTGGCGCCGGGCAAGAATCAACGTTGCCTCTTCGTCCAACTCGATTTCCATCTGGTCGACTTTCTTGTCGGTAGCACGCACCTCGTCTGCCAGGTGGCCGTCGTTGTCCACCAGCGCATTGATGGCACGGTCAACCTGGGACTCCACCAGCCCGCCCATTTCCAGAAACTCGCTTTTCAGGGCCATGAGTTCGTCATTGAACTTGTGCGAGATGTGATCGCCGTAAACATCATCCTTTCTATCTGGCATAGCTATGTTCTCCAGTAATCAACCGCACCGGCGTTAACCAAAACGCCCGGTGATGTAGGATTCGGTAAGCGGGTGCTCCGGTGAGGTAAACACCTTATTGGTTTCATTCACTTCCACCAGATGCCCCAGGTGGAAATACGCGGTGCGATGGGAAACCCGCGCCGCCTGCTGCATCGAGTGGGTCACGATGACAATAGTGTAGCTTTCCGACATCTCGGAGATAAGCTCTTCCACACGGGCCGTGGCAATTGGATCCAGCGCCGAGCAGGGCTCATCCATCAGGATCACCTCGGGGCTGACCGCAATGGCACGGGCGATACACAGGCGCTGCTGCTGGCCGCCCGACATACCTGTTGCCACCGAATCCAGCCGGTCTTTTACCTCGTTCCACAGGCCGGCTTTACGCAGGCTGTTTTCAACAATATCGTCCAGTTCCGACTTGCGGTTGGCCAGGCCATGAATACGCGGGCCGTAGGCCACGTTGTCGTATATGGATTTGGGAAAAGGATTCGGCTTCTGGAACACCATGCCCACCCGGGCGCGCAGTTCGACGACATCCCGCTTCGAGCTGTAGATATCCTCATCATCCAGCATCAGCTGACCCTTGATACGACAGATATCAATACTGTCGTTCATGCGATTCAGGCAGCGCAGAAAGGTGGATTTGCCACAGCCAGAGGGGCCGATAAACGAGATAACCTCGTTCTGGCCAATATCCAGGCTGATGTCCTTGATTGCACGATCATTGCCGTAGGAAACGCTCACGTTCCGTAACTTGAACTTGGGATTGTCTGCGAACGGTTTACCGACCGTTTTCCCCTCTTCAATAACAGTCTCTTCCGGCTGGTCCCTCACAGGAACCGCTTCCTCCGCCTCGACAGCATGACGATCCGCTTCACTGGAAATTGTAGGGTTCATCGTGTTCATGTTTATCTCCTTACCACCGACGCTCAAGGCGCTTGCGAAGCCAGACGGCCAATGCGTTCATGCTAATCAGGAATGTCAGCAGCACCATAATGGCCGCCGACGCGCGTTCTATAAAGGCCAGTTCCGGGCTGCCCGCCCAGAGAAATACCTGAACCGGAAGTACCGTTGCCGAATCGAAAAAGCCCGTGGGTACATCCACAATAAATGCCACCATGCCGATCAGCAGTAGCGGTGCTGTCTCGCCCAGAGCCTGCGCCATCCCGATGATGGAGCCAGTCAGCATACCCGGCATCGCCAGTGGCAGAACGTGGTGCAACACCACCTGCATTTTAGAAGCACCGATACCTTCCGCCGCTTCCCGGATGGAAGGAGGCACACTCTTGATCGCCGCCCGGCTGGAAATAATGATGGTGGGCAGGGTCATCAGCGTCAGCACCAGGCCGCCCACAAACGGTACCGAGCGAGGCAGACCGAAAAGGTTGATGAAGACCGCCAGACCCAGCAGACCGAAGATGATCGATGGCACCGCCGCCAGGTTGTTGATATTCACTTCAATGAAATCGGTGAACTTGTTCTGCGGTGCAAACTCTTCCAGATAGATCGCTGCTGCGATACCAATCGGGAACGACAGCACCAGCGTCACGAACATGGTCAGCAGGGAACCTACAATCGCGCCCAACACGCCGGCCCGGGACGGGTCACGGGAATCGCCATTGGAGAACAACACGTCGTTGAAGGAGGTGTCCACCACACCCTTCTCCAGCAGCTGGTCCACCCAACGCTGCTGGCGCTCGGTCAGCTTGATGGAATAGGCATCATCACCGGCATGCTTCACATAGACATCCACGTCGGTATGAGCCAGAACAGTGATGGTCTGGGTGGTACCAAGCCAATCCGGATGCGCTTTGAGTATGTTGCGCAGCTCAATGGAGGCGTATGGGTTGAGCAGATCCCGGACCGCATCCTTGTCATCCTGGTTGGCGCCCGGTACCTGTTTGATCAGAGCCTGAAGCAAAGGCTCGACAAAATCCGCATTCTTGAGCTGACGCGCATCGGTGGCATCATCCAGGTACATCATCTCACCGTCCAGCGGTACTTCCATGGTGATGGTGGTTTTGATGAAACCGGTATAACCCTTGCCGATAATGTCTGCAAACAGCACAACCAGCGCCGATAGCGCGATGGCAATGGCCAGTATGCCGTAGGCCCGGAAACGGAGTTCCTTGCGGTAACGCGCTTTGAGTGACCGGCGGACAATCTCCGCCTGTGAACGTTGATCAGTCATACTGTTCCCGATATTTGCGAACGATTTTCAGGGCCACCACGTTCAGAAGCAGGGTAGCGAGGAAGAGCATGGCGCCCAGTGCGAACGCGGCCAGGGTCTTGGCGCTATCGAATTCCTGGTCGCCGGTCAGCAGAGTGACAATCTGCACGGTGACCGTGGTGACGGTCTCCAGCGGGTTGGCAGTGAGATTTGCCGCCAGCCCTGCCGCCATCACCACGATCATGGTTTCGCCAATGGCGCGTGAGACCGCCAGCAATATGCCGCCCATGATCCCTGGCAGGGCCGCCGGGAAAATCACCTTCTTCATGGTTTCCGACTGAGTGGCGCCCAGGGCCAGGGAGCCGTCCCTCAGGGTCTGGGGTACGGCATTGATCACATCGTCGGACAGGGACGACACGAACGGAATGATCATGATGCCCATGACACCACCGGCGGCCAGGGCACTCTGGGAGGAAGCATCAATGCCCAGAGATGCGGCAAAATCGGCGATAAACGGCGCCACAGTCAATGCCGCGAAGAAGCCATAAACCACGGTGGGAATGCCCGCGAGCATCTCGAGGAGAGGCTTGACCACGCCACGAACCCGCTTGTTGGCGTATTCCGACAGATAGATGGCGGACAGCAGGCCAACAGGCACGGCAACCACCATCGCAATCGCAGAGATCAACAGAGTGCCGGTAAACAGCGGAATCATGCCGAAGGCACCCTGGGCCGCCACCTGATCCGCCCTCAGGGCGGTTTGGGGGCTCCAGTTGGTGCCAAAGAAAAACTCGATAAACGAAATTTGTTGAAAAAACCGGAAGGTCTCGAAAGCCACTGAAAAAATAATGCCCATGGTGGTCAGAATCGCCAGGGCGGCACAGGAGAAAAACAGCCACTTTAGAATCGACTCCACCTGCGCCCGGGCGTTGACCCTTGGCCCGACTCGTACCCAGCCCAGAAATCCTGCCAGTACCGTCACCGAAATGACCAGCGAGCTCATCAGAAACTGGCTTTGCTGACGCAGCGACTCAAGACGTTCCGCAGCCGCGGCGATGGGACCATCCACGAACGCCGGTGGCAGCGCACCACTGGCAACGTTGCTGATCTTGCTGAGCAGTAGACTGGCTTCGCCCTCTGAATCCGGCACCATGTCCTGCGGCAATGAACCAATAACCAGCGTCTGAATGACTTTATCCTGAAATGCCGCCCAACTTACCAGCACCAGCAACCCTGGAATGACACACCAGAGCGCTGCCCGGGCACCGTAATAGAATGGCAGTGACTTGAGGTGGCGAATACCACCCAGGGGCATCGCCAGCGACCGGGACCGTGCGTAGCCCAGACCGTAGGCCACCAGGGCCAGTACGAGGGTCAGTAAGAGGAGCGTGGATGATTGCATGTATTTTCCCGTCTGACACTTTGATAGGCGACAAGTGTAAAGATTTAAAACAGGTTTCGCACTGTGAGCTGTAAACGTGCAAAAGGGTGCGGGCCATTTTCGGCCCGCACCCCTATCTCAGGTAACGACAGTAACGCTTACCTGCTTACATCAGCTCTTCTTTGGCCAGGTTCGGCATTTTCTCGGCTTTCTCCTGAAGGTTCATCAGGGCATCACGAGTGGGAACAATCAGGCCAACGCTCTTGAGGTAGCCGTTTGGTCCCATCGCCGCAGCGCTGGTGAACTCTTCAACGTATTGAGCAATGCCGGGAATAACGCCAACGTGTGCTTTCTTGACATAGAAGAACAGTGAACGTGCGACCGGGTATTCGTCGCTCGCGATTGCTTCATTGGTCGGCTCTACACCGTTAAGGGTAGCAGCCTGCAGACGATCAGAGTTTTCTTCCAGGAAGCTGTAACCGAACACACCGTACATGCCAGCGTCGTCAATCAGTTTCTGCACGATCAGGTTGTCATTCTCGCCAGCTTCGATGAACGCGCCATCTTCACGAACGCTCTGGCACACGCTCTCCATGTCGTCCTCGCTCATTTTGGCAACGGCCGGCAGGTCTTCACAGCCACCCTGCAGGGCCAGCTCGTTGAATGAGTCACGGGTGCCGGAAGTCGGAGGCGGACCCATTACACGGATCTTGACGTTCGGCAGATCGGAATCAACCTCGGACCAGGTCTTGTAAGGATTCGGGATCAATTCGTTTTCGTTGTCCGGGTTCGGCACCTGCTTGCCGAGGGCCAGGAACAGCTGCTCAAGGGTCAGCTCCAGGTTCTGGGCTTCCTGAGAGCTGGCAATCACGATACCGTCTGAACCGATACGGAATTCGGTAATGTCTTTAACGCCGTTTCCCATGCAAAGATCGTATTCGGAAGTCTTCATGCGGCGTGAAGCGTTGGTGATGTCAGGGTGCTGGGTGCCGATGCCCTGGCAGAACAACTTCATGCCGCCGCCGGAGCCGGTAGATTCAAGCTTGGGCGTGGCAAAGTCAGTCTTGGTTCCAAAACGCTCGGCCACAACGGTGGCGAACGGGTAAACAGTGGAAGAACCGACGATGCTGATAGTGTCGCGAGCCATGGCAGGAGTCGACACGGCAGCGATGCTGCCTGCCAGTGCTACTGAGGTGAGGGCTGTTTTAAGGTTAATCACGTTGAGTCTCCATCTAGCTGTCATTTTGACTTTATGGTCGGGTTGCTTCACCGATACGCAAACCTTAAAGACGTTTTGTGACAACTTTGTGACAACCCCTGAAATATAGAACAGGTCAGTGGATTTTTCTTGCAGACACCTCGTGGGACGCTAACATGCGTATACCAAAAATAATTCCAGCGCCACCATAAAGGCAGTACCCATGACAGCCCTGAATGACGATATGCCTGCGCCGCGCGGCGAACTGATTACCCAGATTGTTCCCCTACCCTCCGACACCAACCCCAACGGCGACGTCTTTGCCGGTTGGCTGGTCCGCCATATGGACATTGCCGCTGCCACCCTCGCCGGGCGCACATCCCAGGGCCGCAACGCCACCGTAGCCATGGACCGGATGGAATTTCTTTCACCGTTGAGAGTGGGCGCCCAGGTCGGCTGCTACGGCGAACTGGTGGAAGTAGGCCGCAGCTCCATGAAAATCAACATCGAAGTCTGGACCCTGGACCGCAGTGCAAGAACCCCCCGTAAAGTGACCGAAGGGCTCTTCATCTACGTGGCTATTGACGAGCACGGCCGTATCCGCGAAGTACCGGACCAGCCCGAGTTGTCATAAAAACGTCATCGTCTAGTCTTAGGGTCGGGATGTAACTTCCCGTAACCGGAGATCGACGATGAACATGAAAACGCTTCCATCCATTGCCTGCGCCCTGCTGCTGGCGCCCCTGTCCGCCCAGGCAGAGTTCAGTCTCGATTCGCAGTACCAGGATAAAGACGGTGACCTGATTGCGGATATCCCCTCCGACCAGTCGAAACTGGTCGACCCGTCCACCCTGATCTTCGCCTACACCCCGGTTGAAGATCCTGCCGTCTACCGTGAAGTCTGGTCCGGATTTCTGAGCCACCTGTCTGACGTCACTGGCAAAAAGGTCCAGTTCTTTCCTGTTCAGTCCAACGCCGCGCAGATTGAAGCCATGCGAGCCGGACGCTTGCACATCGCCGGATTCAATACCGGCTCCAACCCTCTTGCCGTTGCCTGCGCCGGGCTTCGTCCGTTCGCCATGATGGCGGCGGAAGACGGCTCCTTCGGCTATGAAATGGAAATCATCACTCATCCGGATTCCGGTATTGATAGCGTGGAAGACATCCGCGGCGGCGAACTGGCCTTCACCTCCCAGACCTCCAACTCGGGATTCAAGGCGCCCTCAGCAATATTGAAAGCCGACTACAACATGGTCCCGGGCGAGGATTTCGAGCCGGTATTCTCGGGCAAGCATGACAACTCCATTCTCGGCGTGGCGAACCGGGACTATCCGGCGGCGGCTATCGCCAATTCAGTGCTGGCGCGCATGCTGGATCGGGATGTGGTAAGCAAAGACCAGATCGAAACCATCTACACGTCCCAGACCTTTCCCACCACCGCCTATGGCCTGGCCCATAACCTGAAGCCTGAACTGCAAGAGCAGATTAAAGAGGCCTTTTTCTCTTTTGACTGGGAAGGTTCGGCACTGGAAGAAGAGTTCTCCAAGTCCGGCGAGGCGCAGTTCATTCCCATTACCTTCAAGGAGCATTGGGAAGTAATCCGAAAGATCGACGCCGCCAACGGTGTTGCCTACAACTGCCAGTAAACGGTGACTCTTGAACCTACTTAAGCTGGACCGACTTTCCAAAGTCTATGCCACCGGTGATACGGCGCTGCACCAGGTCAGTTTCGAGGTTCCTGCAGGGCAGGTTCTCGGGCTGATCGGGCCGTCGGGGGCAGGTAAATCGACCCTGATTCGCTGCATCAACCGACTGGTTGAGCCCACCAGTGGCACCATCGTACTGGGCGAATCGGACCTTTCCCGGCTTCGGGGCCGGGAACTGCGCCGCGCCCGACGGCGTATAGGCATGATCTTCCAGGAATACGCCCTGGTGGAGCGCTTGACGGTCATGGAAAACGTACTGTCCGGTCGGCTGGGCTACGTCCCCGCCTGGCGTTCATTCCTGCGACGCTATTGCGCAGACGACATCACCAAGGCCTTTTCACTGCTGGAGCAGGTGGGATTGTCACAGCACTACAACAAACGCGCGGACGCGCTTTCGGGCGGCCAGCGCCAACGGGTGGGCATCGCCCGCGCCCTGGAACAGGATCCGGAACTGCTGTTGGTGGATGAACCCACAGCCTCGCTGGACCCGAAAACCTCCCGCCAGATCATGCGTCTGATCGGCGACGCCTGCCGCGAGCGGGAACTGCCGGCCATAATCAATATTCACGACGTGATGCTGGCCCGCCAGTTTACTGACCGGATCATCGGCCTACGTGCCGGAGAAGTGGTTTTCGACGGCTCCCCAGACGCGCTCACCGATGAAGTACTGACCCTGATCTACGGGGACGAGGACTGGACCCGGATGCGGGGCGAAGAGTCCGGCAAGGATGACCCCCAAACGCCGACCGTTGATCTGGCCGAGGGGGTGTAATGTCCCACCCCACCACCTGGAAACGGCCACCGGTTCTTTTCACCCACACGCTCTGGCGACGGACAATCTACGTCGGAGCGCTGATCTACCTTGTACTGGCAATGCAGAGTATCGAGGTCGACTGGCAGCGGGTGTATCTGGGGCTCGATCGAGGCTGGAAATTCGTGGAAGGCTTTCTGACCCCCGATTTCACCACTCGCTGGCGGGACATCAGCGAGGGCCTGATTGAAAGCCTGACCATGACGGTGACCTCCACCGTTGCCGGCATTCTGGTGTCCGTACCCATCGGTATCGGCGCCGCCCGCAACCTGGCACCAGCACCGGTCTACCTGGCCTGCCGCGGAATCATTACCCTGTCCCGTTCGTTTCAGGAGATCATCATCGCGATTCTGCTGGTGGCGATGTTCGGTTTTGGGCCCTTCGCCGGCTTCCTGACCCTGGCGTTTGCCAGCATCGGCTTCCTGTCGAAGCTTTTGGCGGAGGACATTGAGGCCTGCGACCGCAGCCAGATCGAAGCGATCCGGGCGACCGGCGCAGGCTGGTGGCAGGTGGTCAATTACGCCGTGCAGCCCCAGGTGATGCCAAGGTTGGTGGGACTCTCGCTTTACCGACTGGACATCAATTTCCGGGAATCGGCAGTGATCGGTATTGTCGGTGCCGGTGGCATTGGCGCTACCCTGAACACCGCCATTGACCGTTACGAATACGATTCCGCCGGGGCCATCCTGATCATCATCATCGCCATTGTGCTGGTGGTGGAATACTCCTCTTCCTATATTCGCAGGTGGGTCCAGTGACAGACCGTCCGATTTCACCGGCCACCTCACCAGCACCCCCTGTCTGGCATTTCCGCTCCCGCAAGCAGGTTTTGCTGCGATGGCTGGGATGGTTCGCACTGGTGGCATTAACTGTCTTCTGCTGGCAACTAATGACCCGGGACACCATCTGGGCCTTTGTCAGCGACGCACCGGCACAGGCCGCTGACATCGGCGGACGGATGTTCCCACCCGCCTGGGGCTATATCAGTGAACTCTGGGAGCCGCTCTGGGACACCATCAACATTGCCACCCTCGGGACCCTGATCGGCGTTGCCATCGCCATTCCGGTGGCCTTTCTGGCGGCCAGTAACACCACGCCCAGCACCCGATTCGTCCGTCCGCTGGCGCTGCTGGTGATTGTTGCCTCCCGTTCCATCAATTCCCTGATCTGGGCGCTGTTGCTGGTCGCCGTGATCGGCCCTGGCCTGCTGGCGGGGGTGATTGCGATCGGCCTTCGATCCATCGGCTTTGTGGCAAAGCTGCTCTACGAAGCCATTGAGGAAATCGACACCAGCCAGGTGGAAGCGGTGCGGGCAACCGGAGCAAGCGGTGCCCAGGTGATCGACTACGCCATTGTGCCGCAGATACTACCCGCCTTCTGGGGGATCAGCGTGTTCCGCTGGGACATCAACATCCGGGAATCCACCATCCTGGGTCTGGTAGGCGCTGGCGGCCTGGGGCTGCAGCTCAGCGCATCACTGGCAACCCTGGCCTGGAATCAGGTGGCGATGATCTTCGTAGTGATCCTCGCAACAGTGGTTATTTCAGAATGGGTTTCCGCGCGGGTACGTCAGGCGGTAATCTGAGGGCATGAAAGACACCCATCCCACCTCTTTTGAAGGCCTAGTCCCTACCCCGACCTGGGCCTTCGAACAATACCAGCGCCTGCGGGACCAGCTTCCCCAGGCCAAACCCAGCGCAGAAGCCCCCCGATGGGTACCATCCCTTGAGCCACTGTCGGACCGTTTCGATGCGTTCGTATTTGACGCCTTTGGCGTTCTGAACACCGGCCCCTCGGTCATCACTGGTGCGGTTGAGCGTCTGGCGTCTCTGCAGGCGGGTGGCAAGCCGGTTCTGGTGCTTTCGAACGCCGCCACCGCAAGCGTTCAGAATCTGACGAAAAAGTATCGCGGCATGGGGTTTGATCTGACCGACCACCAGATTATTTCCAGCCGCTGGCTGCTGGAAGACGCCCTGGCCCGGGCGCCGCGACAGGACGATCTCTGGGGCGTGATCGCACCATCCCACTCGGGCAGCCAGTCGCTGCCGGGAATAAACCAGAAGCCGGTACGCCCGGGTATTACCGACCGGGAGCTGGACGGATTCGGCGGTTTCATCTTCATGAGCAGTGAAGACTGGAACGAAACAATCCATCAGCAACTGACCGCCAGCCTGAACCGGCACAGCCGGCCGCTGAAAGTGGCCAACCCGGATCTGGTGGCCCCAAGGGGAGACTGCCTGACCCTAGAGCCGGGGTACTTTGCCCATAGACTTCGCGAAGCCACGGGCGTTCAGCCGGAATTCTTCGGAAAACCCTATGCCCCGGCGTTCGCAGCCACCCTGGATCGGCTTGACGGCATAAAACGAAATCGCATTCTGATGGTGGGGGACACTCTCCACACCGACATCCTCGGGGCACAGGCCGCCGGCATGGCCACGCTGCTGGTGTGCAACCACGGCTCACTGAAAGGCATGAATATCGATGACTGCGTGCGGCAGTCCGGCATTACACCGGACTGGGTAGCGCCCTCCATCTGAGCGGCTATCTGGACCATTCGAGGAAGGTTCCGGATGAATCGGTGAGGCAGTCGCGGCCGGCCTGTTTCGACAGATACAGCCGGTGGTCAGCCATGGAGATCAGGGCATCGGGGCTGGCGGAGCCGTCATTGAATTCGCCAATGTCCGCCACCCCCGCGCTGACAGTGACGGGAATCGGGCGCCCGTCAAACACAAAGCTTTCCAGACGCACTGTATTCAGAATCCGCTCTACCAGATGACGCACGTCACCGCCTGCCACGTCGCTGAACACTACAATGAATTCCTCGCCGCCGAACCGGGCCACCACATCCATGGGTCGGACATGATGCAGAAGGATTTCGGCGAACCTCTGCAGGATGCTATCCCCGCCCAGGTGCCCAATCGAGTCATTGATCGCCTTGAACCGGTCAAGATCAAACATGGCCAAGGAAAAGGGTTCGCCGCGCCGATCCCTCCGGCCCAGCATTTCCTCCAGCCGGGGCATCAGATAGCGGCGGTTGTGAAGGCCTGTCAGCGGGTCCCGAATGGACTGATTCAGCAGCTCTTCTTCCAGCCGGAAACGCTCCAGCGCCCCAGACAGCAGGCCCGACACAATGATCAACAGGTCTGCCTGGTCCTGGCGCCAGTCACGACGTCTCAGGGAATCCACGCCAAAGAATCCGCTGACCCTGCCACGCACCCTGATCGGCACACAGAACATGGACGACACACCCTGTTCCCGCAGCATGGCCTGCTCGGACGAGGCGTTCGCTGGCAGCTTGTCCACATCCTCAATAAACACCACCCGGTTTCCCGCCACCATGTTTTCTATCTGCTGATGCCACCAGTGAAAGTCGGCAATCGGCACCTGCTGTTGGTCGGCGATAAGTGAGGGCACGCCCTCCCTGCACCACTCATGGGTATTGGACATCCGCCGGTACTCTTCGGAAAAACTGTAGAGATAGGCCCGGTCTGTTTCGAAAAACTCTCCAATACTTTTCAGAACTTCATCAATGCATTGGTCAATGGTGCCAAAACCGAGGTTGATGAATTCACTGGAAAGCCGGGCAATCAGCTTCTGAAAGCCCGCCTGAAAGGAGAATTCGGCCTCGCTCTCCCGTAGGCTCTGTTCCAGGTTCTTGTAATGCTGGATGTTGTGAAACTGGCCGTACCAGACGGTACTGCCGTCCTCCTGGCGCTCAGGCCGGGCGTGCACTTCGAACCATTCGTACTCGCCGCTTATGAGCTTCAGGCGGGCCCGATAACGCCACGGCTCCAGAGTCAGCGCCGACTGCTGGATAGTTTCCACCACTTCGCCCGCGTCAGCGGGATGAATCACCGAGAACACGGAGTCAGCGTTCTGGTTCAATATCGACGAGTCGACCCCGAGCAACGAATGCACCTGGTTACTGACAAACGGGTAATGGTGGGACTGGCCATCGGCACTGAGCCAATACGTAAAGAGAACACCGGGCACCCCAGAAGCCAGCTTCTGGAAAAACCCGGTGGAGGAGGCAATTTGCTGCCCGTGACTGGACTTGATTGCCATAGATAGCGCATCCCTCTGACAGGGCGGAATTCTCGTTTTACCGAAGAGTGTAGTTCACTCCGGCTAAGGCGCCCAGGCGTCAGTGATGGATATGACCGGCACGAAGCAATTGTTCGAACTCCGGGGCGGGCATTGGCTGAGAAAAAAAGAACCCCTGGGCGAAGTCGCAGTCCACTGCCTTGAGCCACTCCATCTGCTCCTGCGTCTCGACGCCCTCTGCCACCACCTCAAGACCCAGTTTGTGGGCCATCATGATGATGGTCTCGGCAATAGTGCCACTGCTCGACCGGGGCCCGTCTTCCCGCACAAAGCTCTGGTCAATCTTCAGGTAGTTCACATTGAAGCGCTTGAGATACTCCAGGGATGAATAGCCGGTGCCAAAATCATCCAGTGCCAATTGCACACCGGCTGCTGCCAGCTCGGAGAAACTTTTATCAAGCTGTTCTGAGTCACTGAGGAAAACATTCTCCGTGAGTTCAATGACAAAGCCACCCTTGGAACGCGAAAAGGTTTCCAGGTGCGCCTGCCAGGCTTTGCTGTGACTGTTCCTGACAAATTGCACGGGCGATGAGTTAATGCTGAGCTGAAACTCGCCCTCCATCAGCTCTACCCAGCGCGCGGACTGGTTGGCGGCTTCGGAAAACACCCAGTGTTCCAGGGCCGACATAAGACCGGTCTCCTCTGCCAACGCCAGGAACTCATCCGGCAGTTTGAGCCCGTGTTCCGGGTGCTGCCAGCGTAACAGCGCTTCGGCCTTGACGATGCGGCCGCTGGCAAGGTCAACAATGGGCTGATAAAACAACCTCAGCTGCTCCTTGAGGGGCGCTTCCCGCAAATCGTTGATCAGTTGCTGGCGCTCGGTGCGGGCGCTCTTCATAATTTCAGTGAAATAGCACACCCGGTTGCGACCGGAATGCTTGGCCAGATACATGGCCTGATCGGCATCGCTTAACAGCTGCTGCGCTGTGCCGGCATCCCCGGGGAAAAGCGTTATTCCGATGCTGCCCGAGATCGTGACTTTCTCCTCTCCCAACTGGAATGGCCGTTTCAGCTCGCCGAGAATGTTGTCTGCAATCGCCTCTATCAGCTCGCGGTCACCGGTGTCCAGCAGCAGCACTGTGAACTCGTCACCGCCGATGCGAGCCACCGTGTCCGTCTGGCGCACGCAGGCGCTGACACGCTCTGCAATGACTTTCAGCAGGGCGTCACCTGCCTCATGTCCGAGGGTGTCGTTAATTGTCTTGAAATGATCCAGGTCAATGAAGAGCAGAGCGAACGGATCGCCGGTGCGATCAGAGTGCGCCGCGTGCTGGCTCAGCCGGTCCATGAACAGCCGACGGTTGGGCAGCCGGGTCAAAAGGTCGTAATTGGCATGACGCCAGATCCTTGTTTCCGACTCCTTGCGCAGGGTCACATCATGGGCGATGCCGGATACGGCTTCCACCTCGCCCTGTTCATCAAGTACCGGCGCATACAGACACTCGAAATAGCGGGTCTCACCGGCAGGGCTCTGCATCTTTACTTCACTCTCCCGCTGCTCCCGGAAACGGATCACGTCCTTCAGTTTGGTTTCACCGTTATACTGGGAGGGCAGCGGCATTTCTGAGCACGACCGACCAACAATCTCTTCTGGCGACACCTGACAGAGTTCGGCCATGGCGTTGTTGGCATACAGGAAAGTGCCATCCGGGTTCAGCACATAGCAGGGGTCAGGCAGTGAAGACAGCATGGCTTCTAACCGACGGCCTTGTCTCTCTTTTCTATGGACGTAGTTCTCAATGGACTGCGCCAGGGCCAGATCGATTTCGTGGTCGAACCGGATCAGTTCCCTGACACCCTCTTTATCGATATCGCCGTTAAACTGGACCCAGAGCTCGATCACAGTATGGCGCAAGGCGCGGAATTCCGCCGCCACGTGGACGATGTCGGCACCCAGGTCGTGCCTTTCAGAACCATGAACACGTGCGGAGTTACTGCTCTCGGGATTATAGGGGCAGAAGTCAGGAGGCCGCCCCTCTTCGTCCGGGGACTGCTCAAGTGTCACGGTAATACCGAGCAATATCTCTTCGATATGGTCCCGCAACTCGTCTCTGGACAAGCGCTCAGCGGGAAGAATATGTTTGGCATCAAACTCCCATATCCGAAGAATATGCTCCGTATGGGCGCGGATAAACTCTGCCAGTCTCATCCTTGAAATGCCTCATAGTTTGTAGGGCCCTTTAACACAATGTGGCATTTCCAGGGCTTTTTTCAAGTCAGGTCAGGTTTCCCTCAACCGCGGCCAGGAATCCGGCCATATCCACCACCTGCTCGGACGCCGGGTCAACGGTCTTGCCCTTCAGATCCGCCGTTACAACGCCCCCGTCAACGGTATCGGTGAGGGCCGATTTCAGTCTGATCGCATAGTCGGCAAGAGGCTGGTTGTCCTCGCGCTCGCCGAGAGTTTCCAGGGCGTTGGCGAGGGCAAAAATCAGGGCCGACGGGTTGAAGTGCGCTTCGCGCCCCTCGCTTTCGAGGTATTTGAGATAAAGGTCATGGGCGGTGCCATGGGGTGCCTCGAACAGCATGGTGCCATCCTTGCTCTCGATGATGGAACTGGCCGTCGCCAGGCTGCCCCCGAGAGCAGCGGAAATGTCGGAGAAAATGTCGCCGTCCAGATTCTGGGAGGGATAGAGCGCGTTTCTGGGTGGGTCGGTAATCATTTTCCTGAGCTGGCTGGACGGCCGCATAATCATGAAGGACGGCGGCGGCGTGTGCTCCCGGGCCAGGTCCCGGCGCACCTCGGTGATCACATTGCTGAACACCTCGTCGTACTCCATGTACTCCCGCTTGAGCCCGAAATAGACCTCTTTGTCTTTACGGGACGCGTCACGGAACACCTGGGTTACCCAGTCCTTGATGGCTTCACGGTCATTGGACATAAGCAGTATCGGATCGCCTTCCCTGACCCGCCGGGCATGTTTCTCGTCACCATCGACAATGACCTTGAGAATGCCGTCTTCCGTGGCGGGCATGTTGAAGCTGCCGTACTGGTCACCACCGCCAGCACTCATACGGGAAATGGAGACATGGGCACCGCGGCTGGGAATGCCGACTTCCCGCAGCTGATTCACCAGTTTGAAAAGTTTGCGCCCGGTGGTGTTGTCGGGCACACCCCAGAGCGCCCGTTTCGGCGGGTTCGAAACGATGCGCGCGGCCTGGGCGTCGATCAGTTCGTAATGGTAGTTCAGCCCCAGGTTTTCCAGCTGCTTGCGATAATCGCTGTGGTAAACGTCCTCAATGACGGTGCGCATGGCGCCGTCGTAGCCGGGGATGACGGTGTCCTTCAACCCCAGGTAGACATCCCGTTTCTCGTCAACGGCTCGCTGAAAGAAACGATGCGCCCAGGCTCGCACATCCTCCACATCGTTGGTGGCGAGTAACCAGGGGTCGCCCTTGCGGACCTCTCGGCGGTGCAGCTCTACCGGGTCCCCGCTGCTGCCCACAAACATCAGTTTGACAACACCGGTGGCCTCGGAGAGCTGGTTAAAGCTATCCTTGATGCCGCCGAATTCCATGGTGTCGACTTCAATATCGCGACCAATCCAGTCCGGCCGGCTGATCTTCAAGTTGCGGAACTGAATGTCCTCACGGGTAATATTGCCGCTGATACCCTTGCGGATCGCGCCATTGGGGGATTTGGTGGCCAGTGAAAACAGGTTATTTGCGTCCACCTCCGGGTGCTTGCACAGCAACTCTTCCAATTGACTGCGATTGACGGTCATGCCCGCGTTCTTCACCCCGACGCCGCAGCGTTGCAGGGCATCAATGGCATCAATCACCACCTGGCCGTTGGTCAGCAGACGGTTCTCCGCGGACAGGTCGATTTCCTCAAGCTGAATATCCAGACGCGCTGAAACGAATTTTTCCAGAATATGCTCGAAAGCAACCTGCGCCATCTCGTCACCATGAAGGATGACCAGAGGCGACTGTACCTTTATTCTGCTGTCCATAACTGTCTCCCTGAAGGAACGGTACCCGATTCAGCATAAAAACCGGTTGCAGGGCGGTCAAGGTGGCCCGGCTGATAACGGCGAGGAATTCATGCGCGACACACTGGAAAGGTATCAGGTCTGGCTTTACCTGTCCGGCATACTGGCCGGAATGGCCCTCGGCCACAGCCTGCCCGAAACCACGGCATACTTCGAAGAGATGCTCTGGCCGGTACTGGGCGTGCTGCTCTACGCCACCTTCACCCAGATACCCCTGACCCATCTGGCCCGGGCCTTCCGGGACAAACGATTCAACGCCGCGCTGGTGCTGGGCAATTTCCTGGTCATGCCCGGCATTGTCTGGCTGCTGATGTTCCTGGCGCCGGCGGACCCGGCGGTTCGGCTGGGCATACTGCTGGTTCTGCTGGTGCCCTGTACCGACTGGTTTATCAGTTTTACCCACTTGGGCGGCGGGGACGGAACCCGGGCCATTGCTGCCAGCCCGATCCTGCTGATCCTGCAGATCGTTTTGCTGCCGCTCTATCTCTGGCTGTTTCTGGATGAGGCCATGGTGGACGCCAATCTGGCCGGGCACCTGCTGCCAGTCTTCTTCGGGCTGATACTGACACCTCTGTTGTTGGCCTGGCTGACGGAAAAGGGCGCGGAAAAGCGGCCCAAAGTTGAGCGCCTGGTTTCGGCTCTGGGCTGGCTGCCGGTGCCCGCTCTGACCCTGGTGGTTTTCCTGGTCGCCGGCTCCCAGATTGCCCTGGTGACGGAAAGCGGCGGCATCCTCTGGCTACTGCTGGTGATTTTCACGCTCTATCTGGTGGCGGCGGCTCTGGCGGGTCAACTGCTCAGCCGGATCTTTGATCTGCCGGGCGCCCGTGGGCGCACCCTGGCGTACAGTTTCGGCACCCGCAATTCCTTTGTGGTGCTGCCTTTCGCTATAGCCCTGCCAGACCTATGGGCGCCGGCGGTGGTGGTGATTGTGTTCCAGTCGCTGGTAGAGCTGTTCGGCATGACCGGCTACGTCAAATGGCTGCCCCGACTCATCCGTGCCAGCGACCAGAGCCCCAACACAGGCCCTGGCACCAGCAAAAGCACTACCCAGACACCGTACTGACCCCAAAGCCCGCTGGTCAGCCAGATAGCTGGCAGAGTCAGACCAAAGCCGACCGCATTCATCACCGCCAGGGAAGAGCCCACTGACTCCTTTGGCGCCGTTGCCGCTGCCAGTGCGGAAAACTGTGGCGAATCCGCAACCACCGCAATGCCCCAGACCAGCAGCAGGCCGATCAGAAACATCGGGGGCAAACCGTTCAACCAGGGATACAGAAGGCAGACCAGCCCCGACAGCGTCAGTGCCCAGCGGGCCACCCACTGGCTACCCAGAGTTCGACTGAGGCGACCACCGCCAACACAGCCAGCGGCCCCACTACCGATCACTGCAAACGCCAGCCAGGGAACCAGTGCATCCTCCTGCCCCAGGCGTTGCAGTTCACGGCCAATCAGCAGGGGTACCAGGGTCCAGAAGGCGTAGAGCTCCCACATGTGGCCGAAATAGCCGCCAGCCGCCGCGCGAAACCGGGGCATTCGCAGCGCCGCCAGGCCCTGGCTCAGAGGCAGACGGCCATTGCCTTTGGGCAGGTGCGGGCCGTCCCCCAGCAGAAACACCAGCAGTCCTCCGGCCAGCGCGAGAACGGACGCTGCCATCAGCGGCCACTGCCAGGGCATGCCCAGGGTTGCTCCACGCATCAGGTGCGGCAGCGCAGTGCCCAGTGTCAGCATACCCACCAGCCAGGCCAGCGCCGCCCCGGCGTAGCGGGGAATCCAGGCGATCACAAGCTTCATACCCAGTGGGTAAATACCCGCCAGGCAAAGCCCGGTGGCGAACCGCAGGATGAAATCGAGCGGCGGCTGGCCTGCGGCGAAAATGAACCCGCCGTTGACCATTGCCCCAAGCAGGCTCGACAGGGCAAAAATCCGGCTGGCGCCAAAGCGGTCCGCCAGACCGGTGACGGCGATGGTCAGAGTGCCGGCGATGAAGCCGGCCTGAACCGCCAGCGTCAACCGGCCCAGGTCGGTTTCTGTCAGCCCCAGTTCTGCCGACAGCGACAGCCAGACGCCATTGATGCTGAACCAGAGCGAAGTGCCGAACAGCTGCGCCAGCACAATCACCGGTAGCGGATACCGCCGCAAAAGGTCTTTCATGGTTTCACCAGTCGATCCAGCCGCAGACGCTCCCGATCGTCGAACAGCCGGCGACCGCCCCAGGTGACCGCCATCACCGCCCCGAAGCCGGTACCGACGGTGATGATCAGCATCACCAGAATCTGATATTTAACCGCCACCGCCGGCGGGCTACCGGCAAGGATCTGGCCCGTCATCATACCGGGCAGGCTAACAATGCCGGCGGCGGCCATGGCGTTGATGGACGGCATCATGCCGCTGCGCATGGCG
The DNA here is from genome assembly GCF_008795985.1 of Marinobacter halotolerans. Classification (NCBI taxonomy): domain Bacteria; kingdom Pseudomonadati; phylum Pseudomonadota; class Gammaproteobacteria; order Pseudomonadales; family Marinobacteraceae; genus Marinobacter; species Marinobacter halotolerans. The sequence continues at coordinate 1,237,495 of NZ_VMHP01000001.1, forward strand.
TCCTTGCGGATATCCTCCAGCGCCTTACTCCAGGTCTGGCCCAACATCAGCCGGTTCTCGATAACCGCCCGCTGACGCCAGACCGACTCATTCAACCGGTCCAACGCCAGACTGACGCCCGTCATGGTGTTGCCAAGCATCATACCCAACAATGGAATGGCGTATTGCGGGGCATACCAGGGTTCGGGGCCGATCACTACCGTCAGGGCCAGGACCGTGACGGAAAAAGACGAGACGAACATCGCCCCGGTACCAATACCGAACGCCCACCAGCCCTGTAAGCGCCGACCCTGACGAGCCACCACTTCCCGCCCGGCGACCAGCAACATGACCACGGCCAGCAGGGCAATCCAGTAGAACGCGGACGATGCGAACAGCGCTTCCAGCACCAGGCCGATCAATGCCAGTTGAATCACCGTGCGCAGTGCAGCAATCAACAGGTTTCGGGTGATGCCGAGACGGGCGAGATACCCGGTCCCCGCCAGGGCCAGAACCAGTAGCGCCGCCAGGCCCAGCTTCCACCAGGCCAGATCAATCACTTCCATGGGCGCGCTCCAGACTGGTTCCCTGAATCCGGTAGTGGGCATCCGCCACCCGATGGATCTGCGAGGGATCGTGAGCGACCCACAGCACAGCGATCTGCCGCCTACGGATCTCGGTCAGCAACCAGGCTTCGATGGTTGCCGTGGTGTCGTTATCCAGATTGGCGGTGGGCTCGTCCAGCAATAGCGCCTCCGGCTCAAGCACCAGGGCGCGCCAGAGTGCAAGCCGCTGGCGCTCACCGGAGGACAGCCGGCTCACCGACCAGCCCATCACTTCTGGCGGGAAACCCAGAGCGGAAGGCAGTTTCGAACCGGCATCATCCGGAAAGTGCCCTGCCACTTCATCAAACCACCACTGACTGTCTGCTGGCACCATCACCACCCGGCTTCGCCACTGATGGGCGGGAATATCCAACTGGACTGCATCGCCCAGAGAAACTCTGCCGCCATGTGGCTCCAGGTCCGCCACAGCCCTCAGCAGGCGGCTCTTGCCACTACCCGAAGGCCCGGACAGGCAGACAACCTGGCCTCCCGGCACCGTCAGTGACACCTTATCGAGAGTGCCAACGCTGAGATTTTCAAGCACAAGATCTGTCAAGATAGTATTACCAGGGCTCACCAAAATTTGTAACGGCTATACCATTGCACAGTGTCCTGCCGACAACCAGCCACAGAGGCCACGGATGTATGAAGCTTCGATCTCTTTTCCCGTTCGCTTTGGCATCTTCACTGATCGCCCCTCCGGTCGCAGCGGACGTCAGCCTTACGCCATTTGCAGGTTTCCGAATGAGCAGTTCGGTGGATATCGCGACCGCAGGCGCCAGCACGACAGACCGGATCGACTTCAGGGATTCCGCAAGCCAGGGGCTGGTATTCAATTTTGATCTGCCGGAGGCCGGCAAACAGGGCGAACTCTATTTCGGACGACAGACAACCTCCGCCAGGCTGGACAACGGTCTGTTTGCACCGGGCGTGGAGTGCATCGACCTGACCATCTACCAGATCCAGTTCGGCGGGGTATATTTCCCTGGTGGCCAGAATCACGGCGGGTTTGTCTCTGGTGTGATCGGGGTTACCCGCCTTGAACCGGACGATTCGAGATACGAAACCCACCACCGGGCTGCCCTCTCTCTGGGGGGTGGCTATCAGTTCTTCCTGACGGAAGAACTGCGCCTGCGGCTGGATCTGCGCGGTGTTTACACCGCCCTGAATTCCGGGGGTTCGGCCTTCTGCTCAGGGGGATGCGAACTCAGATTCGAAAGCAGCGGCTACTTACAGGTGGAAGCTGGCGCCGGGCTGGTCATCCGTTTCTAAACCCGGCGCTATGACAAGAGTCCTTATCTGTTCCGCTTGGTGATCGCAGAGCGTGATTCCGCCCGGTGCGAATGTGTAAGCCTCTCAAATCTCCTCACGCACCTGCGCATAGGTGAGCGCCGCGAAAATGCCCGTGCCGCCAAGGACGTTCCCGGCTAAAGCAGGCAGGATGCCCTCAAATACCACGGCGGCAATGCCTAGTTCTCCCTGAACGACGAGAATGAACAGCTCGGTCGAACCGGCAACCACGTGCGACATACCGCCGACGCCGATCATGTACGTCACTATGACGATCATCAACACCTCGCCCGCGCTTTCCATGCGCGGCAGAATCCAGACCAGCGCAGCGATCAGGAACCCCGCCGGGATGCCCCAGGCAAAATGCTCAAAGCCGGTTGCCTCAGCGTAATGATGTGAGATGGCAAGAATGCCTTCGAAACGGGCCTCCGGCACGATGTGTCCATAGACGAGCACTAATGCCGCCGCCATGCACCCCACGAGATTGGCGGCAAAGACGATGCCCCACAGGCGCGCGGTTTGGTAAAAGGACGAGCGCGTTGGCTTGAGGAACAACGGCAGTATCGGCGTGATTGTGTTCTCGGTGAACAACTGCATCCGGCCAAGGATCACGATCAGGAACCCGACAGTGTAGCCAAGATTTGAGATGCCCGCGGCCCAATCAGCATCTGGCAGTATGGATGCAAGAAACCCTTTGCACAGAACCGAGGTGCTTATCGCCAGACCGGCCGCGACTCCGGACCACCAGAGCGCACTCGTCGAACGCGACAGCTCGTGTTCACCTTCCCTCCGGATCGCCTCGAAGATAACCGACGAGGGAACGCTCTCGTACTCATCAGCCTGTTCGTTTTCGTCGCTATCAAGATCGGTGTGATCTGGCATATATTCTAATCCTCAAATGCCCGTCCATCAGACAATCACGGGGCGTTTCTCCGGCAGCATCAGAGACAGCAGCGCCGCTGTTGTTACCAGCCCGCCGGATATCAACAGACAGGCTTCAATTCCGTAGGCCTGGTAAACCCAGCCAGACAGAATGGTGCCAAGCAAACGGCCAGCAGCGTTGGACATATAATAGAAGCCCACATCCAGAGAAACACCGTTGGCCCGGGCATAGCTGACAATAAGGTAGCTATGCAGGGAGGAATTGATGGCAAATAGCACCCCGAACAAAAACAAGCCACCCAAAATCACAACCTGCGGTGACCAGCCCGCCATCAGGCCTCCAGCAATGGCGGCGGGAATCAGCGCCAGAGCCGCCGCCCATAGCGCAGCAGGCTTTATGCCTTCCATGTCGCCGGTAATCTTCGGCGCGATAGTCTGGATGAACCCGTAGCCGATAACCCAACTGGCCATAAAGCCGCCGACTTTCCAGTGGTCCCATCCAAAAGCGGTGCTGAGATATACCGGTAAGGCTACCACAAACCACACATCCCGAGCCCCGAACAGGAACATTCGCGCGGCCGAGAGCACGTTGATGGCTCGGCTCTTGGACAGGATTTCGCGGAATTTGGGCTTTGATTTGCTCTTGCCCAGATCCTGCCCCAGAAGGAACAGGCTGGACAGCCAGACCAGCCCCAGAGCCACGGCCATGATAATGACCGCTCCCCTGAAGCCAGTCGCCATCAACAACACACCACCGAGGAAGAAGCCGACCCCCTTGAGGGTGTTCTTGGAGCCGGTGAGAATCGCCACCCATTTGTAAAGGGTGCCCTGCTGCTCGTCCGGCACCAAAAGCTTGATGCCGCTCTTGGCGGACATCTTGTTCAGGTCCTTGGCAATCCCTGACAGCGCCTGCGCCGCCATGACCCAGGGTACCGTAAGCATCGCCGCCGGCACCGCCAGCATGGTCAGGGCAACAATCTGCAAAAACAGCCCGATGTTCATGGTGCGGTTCAGCCCCGTGCGGGCACCCAGGTAACCGCCCACCAGATTGGTCACCACCCCGAAGAACTCGTAAAAGATGAACAGCAAGGCGATTGCCAGGGGAGAGTAACCCAGCTGATGAAAATGCAGCACCACCAGCATCCGCAGGGCGCCGTCGGTGAGGGTGAAGGTCCAGTAGTTGCCAGTGATCACCAGGTACTGTCGGATGGCAGCCGTCATATCAGGCAGCGCCCACCCGATGAGCCAGCTCCGCAGTGCGGTTGGCATAGCCCCATTCGTTATCGTACCAGGCGTAGATTTTCACCTGGGTGCCATTCACCACTATGGTGGACAGGGCATCAACAATGGAGGAACGCGGGTCGGTTTTGTAATCGATCGACACCAACGGTCGCTCTTCGTAACCCAGGATACCTTCCAATTCGCCGTCGGCCGCCTCTTTCAGCAGCCGGTTTACGGTATCCCTGTCCGTGGCCGTTTCAACTTCAAACACGCAGTCGGTCAGCGACGCATTGGTTAGCGGCACGCGCACAGCGTGGCCATCCAGACGCCCTTTCAGCTCCGGGAATATCTCGATAATCGCCGTTGCTGAACCGGTGCTGGTGGGGATCAATGAACTGCCGCAGGCTCTTGCCCGACGCAGATCCTTGTGGGGCGCATCGATGATAACCTGAGAGTTGGTCAGGCTGTGAATGGTGGTGATGGAGCCGTGCTTGATGCCCAGCTTCTCATGAATCACCTTAACCACCGGTGCGAGGCAGTTGGTAGTGCAAGAGGCCGCTGTCACTATGCGATCCGTGGCGGGTTCAAAGATATCGTCATTCACTCCCAGCACGATATTCTTGGCGCCCTTCTCTTTGACCGGCGCAGAGACCACCACCCGTTTTACCCCCTGGTCCAGGTAGGCCTGCAAGGCGCTGACTTTCTTGTTCACGCCGCTGGCCTCGATCACCAGATCACAGCCCGACCAATCGGTTTCACCGATGGTTCGGTTGTGGGTCACGGGGATGCGCTGGCCCTCAATGACGATATCGGATCCGTCCACAGTTGCCTCCTGGCTCCAGCGACCATGGACGCTGTCGAAGTTCAGCAGGTGAGCCAGCGTTCCGACATCGGCGCCCGGATCATTGATCGCCACAAATTCCATGTCCGGCCACTGCCACGCAGCCCGCAAAGTCAGGCGTCCAATGCGGCCAAATCCGTTAATGCCTACTCTGATTTTGTTCATGATGCGCTCCTGAGGGTGTCTCTTCCGACTTTCAATCCTGTGATAGTTACAGGCACTGGACAGACGGGCGGTCTGCCATTGCCTGCAAACGGGCAAGCGGGCTCTTTATCAGTCCGGCGTTGTGGCTGGCGGTTTCATCCAGCACGCGGGCCAGCCACCGAGGCATACCCGGTTCCAGGGAATAGTAGATCCACTGTCCCCGACGCTCCGTGACCAGCAGGCCAGCATCCCGCAACGTCGCCAGATGCCGGCTGACTTTTGGCTGCGGGGCCTCAAAGGCTTCAGTCAGCTCGCAGACACAGAGTTGTTCCTGGCTCTGAATCAGCAACAGCGCCGACAGACGGAAGTCGTCTGCCAGGGCCTTGAATACCGTCACCGGGTTGTAGCTGGCCGGCTTCGGCCCGGTTTCTTTCTGGTGCACCAGCGCAAACAGAGCGATGCGCTCTTTGACTTCTTTCAGAGTGAGCGCAAACGTGGCGTGACGGTTGGCCGGTACCGGATCGGCAAAATCCCAGGCAATCTGCTGGGCCTGCTGACAGACCGTGCCGCACTCGTTCGCGGCTTTCTCGCAAAGGGTGATCACGTAATCCCAGTATTGCCCTTGCAGCTCCGCCAATTGCTTACTGTGCAGCCCTTCGGTGGCAATGCCGGCCTCTTCAAGAACCTGAAGCGCCATCGGATGGGGCCTGGTTGGTTCGGTACCGGCACTGGCTACCTCAAACCGATCCCCGGCCATGTTCCGGAGCAACGCTTCGGCCATCAACGAACGGGCACTGTTGGCGGTGCAGACAAATAAAATACGGCGCTTCATATCTGAACTTCCATATATTCGGCATTATGAATATCTATTTTTGTGCAGAATAGATCCGACATCTCTACGAGTAAAGGAATCCGGCAAAAGAATGAGCACCCAAGACCAGGACATCCCCAACGTCGATCCGGAATGGTTCCGCGCACCAACAACGGAGCAGCTATTCACGGTAAAAACTTCGTCCCATCCGCCACGGATTCTGTTGCTGTACGGCTCCCTGCGGGAACGCTCATTCAGCCGCCTGGCGGTCGAGGAGGCAGCCCGATTGCTCGAGGCCATGGGCGCCGAAACCCGTATCTTTAACCCCAGGGGTCTGCCACTGGCCGATGCCGAAGAAGCCTCCCACCCCAAAGTCCAGGAATTGCGGGACCTGGCTCACTGGTCAGAAGGCATGGTGTGGTGCTCGCCGGAACGCCATGGCGCTATGACCGGCATCATGAAGACCCAGATCGACTGGATTCCGCTTTCCATCGGCGGCATGCGCCCCACACAGGGCAAAACCCTTGCGGTGATGCAGGTCTGCGGCGGCTCCCAATCTTTCAATGCCGTCAATCAACTGCGCGTGCTGGGCCGCTGGATGCGGATGGTTACCATCCCCAATCAGTCGTCAGTGCCCAGAGCATTTACAGAGTTCGACGACAATGACCGCATGATGCCGTCGCCCTTCTACAACCGGATCGTGGATGTGATGGAAGAGCTGATGAAATTCACGTTACTGATACGGGACCGCAGTGACTACCTGACGGACCGTTATTCCGAACGGGTGGAAAGCGCCGAAGACGTCTCGAAGCGCGTCAACCAGCGCAGCATGTGAGGAGACTCAATGAGCAGCAATACTGAAACCGTGACAGCGGTCGATACCAAAGGGGGCATGGATCTGTTCGGCCGCTACCTGTCGGTCTGGGTGGCGCTGGCAATCGTTGCCGGCGTTTCCCTCGGACAACTGGCGCCGGTTGTGCCAGAAACCCTGTCCCGATTTGAATACGCCCAGGTATCCATCCCCATCGCGATTCTGATCTGGGCTATGATCTTCCCGATGATGGCGCAGATCGATTTCAGTGCGGTGGTGGGTGTCAGAAAAGAACCCAGAGGCCTGGCCATTACCACCATCGTCAACTGGCTGATCAAACCCTTCACGATGTTTGCCATCGCCTGGTTCTTCCTGATGGTGGTGTTCGAGCCACTGATAGCCCCGGAACTGGCCAGCGAATACCTGGCGGGCGCCATCCTGCTGGGCGCCGCACCCTGCACTGCCATGGTATTTGTCTGGAGCTACCTGACCAAAGGCGATGCTGCCTATACCCTGGTGCAGGTGTCGCTGAACGACATTATCATGCTGTTCGCCTTCGCGCCCATCGTGGTGTTCCTGCTGGGCATTTCCGACATCCAGGTACCCTGGAATACAGTGCTGTTGTCCGTAGTGCTTTACATTGTGATTCCTCTGGCCGCCGGTTATCTGACCCGGCGCACCCTGATCGCCAGACGTGGCCAGCAATGGTACGACGACGAGTTCATGAAGCGTCTGGGGCCTGTTACACCGTCGGCACTGATCGTCACCCTGGTGATGCTGTTCGCCTTCCAGGGCGAGGTGATTCTGGAGAATCCGCTGCACATCGCCCTGATCGCCGTACCGTTGATTGTCCAGACTTTCCTGATCTTCTTCCTCGCCTACGGCTGGGCAAGGCTGTGGAAAGTACGCCACTGCATCGCCGCGCCGGGCGCCATGATTGGCGCCAGTAACTTCTTCGAACTGGCGGTGGCGGCGGCCATCGCGCTGTTTGGTCTGCAATCCGGGGCGGCATTGGCAACGGTGGTGGGCGTTCTGGTAGAAGTGCCATTGATGCTGGTTCTGGTGCGGATTGCCAACAAGACACGGAACCGCTTCCCTGCCTGAAACGGCCCCGCTTTCTGGCCCCGCCGGCGATTGTTATCTAAGCTGAGCGGGTTCGCCTATAACGGGCGAGTCCACAAAAGGTTAAGCATGCGCGAGTCAGAATCGGATAACGGGAGCAAACGCCATAGTGACAAGGCGGCCGCAAAACGGCCTGAAGCTCCGAACATAAGCGATAGAGAGCGGGTTGTTGTGGTCGGTGGCTTCAATGTAATCCAGAAGCTGCTACTGATTGTGACCGGGCTGCTGACCCTGGGCGCCGCCGGGGCGGAAATTCTGGTCGTCTACGAACGGGGCGTTATTGAACTTGCCGATATTCTGCTGCTGTTTCTGTACACCGAGGTTGTCGCCATGGTGATCGTGTCCTACACCGGACAGGGCTCGGTGTTTGTCTATCCGATATTCATCGCCATGACAGCTCTGGCACGACTGATTGTGCTGCAGGGCAAGGACATGGACCCACAGAACATCCTCTTCGAGGCGGCGGCTATTGTGCTGCTAGCGATTGCGGCAATGATCATTCTGCGCTTGCCCCGGCACTGAAAACCTCTGTACTGCCGATTATACCTGTGCCTCGCCAATATTCAGCAAGCCTCCAGGGGCGCATACGCCAGCACCAACCACTTCGCCCCCTCATCAAAGTTCACCTGAACCCGAGTGTGGTGGCCGCTACCCTCGCTGTTCATCACAATGCCTTCACCAAACTTTGGGTGACGAACACGCTGCCCCAGGCTAAAGCCGGACTGCTGGGCGGAATCCTGGCTGAACAGGCTTTCATTGGGGCGCGAGACCATGGCAGGCCGGCTGACGGTGTTACGCAGCCGTACTTCCTGGATGCAATCACCGGGGATTTCACGGACGAAACGGGACAGCGCGTGAAATTTTTCCTGGCCGTACAGGCGGCGGGATTCGGCGTAAGTAAGCACCAGCTTCTTCATGGCGCGGGTGATGCCCACATAGGCCAGGCGCCGTTCTTCTTCCATCCGCCCCGGCTCTTCCAGTGACATGCTGTGGGGAAACAGGCCTTCCTCTACCCCCGCCAGGAACACCAGCGGGAATTCCAGACCCTTGGCGGAGTGCAGTGTCATCAGCTGCACGCAGTCCTCGTTCGCCTCGGCCTGGGCTTCACCGGCATCCAGCGCCGCCTGGGCGATGAATTCCGACAGCGGGTCAACTCCTTCTTCCGCCTCAAAGTCCGCCAAAGCATTCACCAGCTCGTCCAGGTTCTCCGCCCGGGCCTGACCTTTTTCGCCCTTCTCGTTGGCGTGATAATCCCTCAGGCCGCTCAGCTCCAGGGTTTTCTTCATCAGCCCGTGCAGGGTGGCGTCGTCTACCATCTCCGTCAGTTGTTCGATGATGCCCATAAAGGACTGCAGTCCGGTCTTGGCGCGGCCTTTCACCTGTCCCGCTTCCAGTAGCCGTTCAGCGGATTCCCAGAGGGAGATGCTGCGCTCCGTGGCATAGGCGCGCATATCCGCCAGACTCTTGGCACCGATACCACGAGCGGGAATATTCACCACTCGCTCGAAAGCGGCGTCATCCCGACGATAGTGCACCAATCGCAGATAGGCGATGGCGTTGCGGATTTCCTGGCGGTCGTAGAACCGCAGACCACCGTATACCCGGTAGGGAATGCCCTGGCGGATCAAGGATTCTTCCAGCACCCGGGATTGGGCGTTGGAGCGATACAGAATAGCCGACTCGCTGCGCAGGTTGCCTTCACTGACCCAGGTACTGATCGTGTCGGCAATATAGTTGGCCTCGTCCTGTTCGTTGAACGCGGCATATAGGTTGATGGGTTCGCCATCCACGCCGTCGGTCCAGAGTTCCTTGCCCAGACGCCCCTGGTTGTTGGCAATCACCGCGTTGGCCGCTTTCAGGATCAGCTGGGTGGAACGGTAGTTCTGCTCCAGGCGCACCAGCCGGGCATTGGGAAAGTCCCGCTGGTACTGCTGGATATTTTCCACCCTGGCGCCCCGCCAGCCATAGATCGACTGGTCGTCGTCTCCGACGACCGTCATGGGGACGCGATTGCCCGCCAGAATCTGTAACCAGGCGTACTGGATGGCGTTGGTGTCCTGGAACTCGTCCACCAGAATCTGCTGGAAGCGGCTCTGGTAGTGGCTCAGCAGTTCCGGCCGATGCAGCCAGAGTTCGTGGGAGCGCAGAAGCAGCTCGCCGAAATCCACCAGGCCACCCAGATTGCACAGCTTCTCGTACTGGCGGTAGACGGTGAGCATGGTGCTGGTGAAATGGTCACCGGGGTTTTCCTGGATATGTTCGGCCCGCAAGCCTTCATCCTTGTTGCCATTGATGAACCACTGGGCCTGTTTGGGCGGCCAGCGGCTTTCATCAATTTTCAGCTCGCGCATGACCCGCTTGACCAGGCGCAGCTGGTCGTCGCTGTCCAGCACCTGGAAGTTTTCTGGCAGGCCTGCATCCTTGTGATGGGCCCGCAGCAGCCGGTGGGCAATGCCGTGAAACGTACCGAACCAGAGGCCTCGGGCGGGAATATCCATCATCTGCTCGATGCGAAAACGCATCTCTTTTGCCGCCTTGTTGGTGAAGGTGACGGCCAGAATGCCGGTGGGCGGCACCTTGTCTACCTGCATCAGCCAGGCGATGCGATGAACCAGCACCCGGGTCTTGCCGCTGCCTGCGCCCGCCAGCACCAGCAGGTGGTCGTTCTGGGCCGTGACGGCCTCGCGCTGAGCGTCGTTCAGGGGATCGATAATCGGGGAAACATCCATGGGCAAAACCGCTGTGATCGGGTGAATTTGATGCCGATAGCCGCCGGATTATAACAGGGGAAAGGCACGGCAACAGTTCTGAAAAAGAGTTGGCGAAAGATTGCCAGAATACGAACCCGAGCCATTTTTTGCCCTACAGGCTTGGGAAATTTCCCACGACATATGTATACTTCCGACCGAGTTGAACAGACGGGGCCCGAAACGGCCCTGACAAAGCCAGGATGGCGCACCCCAGTCGCGATTAGATAGCCGCGATCAGACATCAAGGAGCTGATGTATGAAGTACTCCCTATTCCGTTTCAGAAAGTCCACCCGCGCAGTTTTTCCGCTTACCCTTCTGACGAGCCTTCTTGCCCTGCCCGCACACAGTCAGGATCACCAGCAACGTCTGGATCAGTTGGAAGCCCGCCTGGACACACTGCAAAAGCAGATGACCGAAACCAGCCTGGAGAAAACCCGGTTTAACGGCTTTTTCAGCACCGGTTATACCCGTGCCACCAACAACGCGGGCTATGACGAGGCCACGGAAGACTCGGATCTTCAGACCCTGAGCCTGTTTGGCCTGCAGGGCACCTTTGACCTCGCCCGCAACACTGCGGCAGTGCTGCAACTGGTTTCCCGCGGCAGTGAATACTGGGACACCGAGCTGGAGTGGGGCTACCTGCGCCACCAGTTCCGCACCGGCACCGAAGTTCGCGCCGGCAAGATGCGTCTCCCACTGTTCATGGAATCCGAAACCCTTGAAATCGGCTATGGCCAGCCCTGGGCCCGCCCGCCGGAAGCGGTCTATGACCCGGTACCGGTGCGCAGCTACCTGGGCGGCGATCTGGCCCATACCTTCAACTTCGACAGTTCGTCACTACAGACCCGCGTGTTTGCCGGCCATCTGGACGACGAGGCGGACTCCCTCGGTCAAACCATTGACGTAGAGCTTCGCAACCTCAACGGCCTGACGGCCAACTGGACCAATTACCTCTGGACCTTCCGCGGCGTTTACGCCCGCGCCGAGGCTTCCGTCGGCAGCGTTGGCGGCCCGGTCAATCTGGGCCAGGACGAAAAGGCCGAATTCATGGGGCTGGGCCTGTCCTACGATGATGGTGCCTGGCTGCTGATGTCTGAACTGACCCGGGTGAAGGTAGACGGCGTGTTCCAGAATACGGATTCCGCCTATATCACATTCGGCCGCCGTATCAGCGAAGTCACCCCCTATGTGACCGCCTCCTGGATCGAGAGCAAAGACAACTTCCGGCGCGAAGGCACACCGCTGGCGGTACTGGACGTGCGCCGCCAGGCCTACAGCCTGGGTTTCCGCTGGGACCTGGTGTCGTCCGTCGCCATGAAGTTTGACTGGACCCATGCCCGGGGCTTTGGCCATACCACTGGCGGGCTGATTGGCAATCAGTTGGCTGTTCTGGCCGGCAATCCGGACAACGCATTCGACAGCACCGACGTCTATACCGTCCGGCTCGACGCCGCATTCTGATCAGGAGGCAAACCATGGGCTTATTGTCACTGAAGCGACCGAACCGGCTGGCTTTGGTCGCGGCAGCGGTACTAGTGTTGCTTGGCGCTACAGCGCATGCCGAACTGGTCATCATCGTCCACCCCGGCGGGCCGGACAGCATCACCCGACAGCAGGTGCGTGACATCTACCTCAATCGCAGCTCCCAGATGCCGGACGGCCAGCGAGCAGTGGCTTTCGAGTTGCCTGCGGGAAACAGCATGCGAGACGACTTCAATGAGCTGATCACCGAGCGTTCGGACGCCTGGCTGAAGACATTCTGGGCACGTCAGGTCCTGACCGGGAAGGGGCAGCCGCCGACCGAAATATCCTCGGCCAGCGGCATGAAAAGCGTGGTGTCATCCACCCTGGGTGCTATCGGTTATCTCGATTCCACCCTGGTGGATGACAGCGTCAAGGTGGCGCTGACACCGGAACCCTGATCGCTTGCGGGGCTTAGAAGCCCCGCGGTACTGTCTGGGCCTCGACAAACTCGAACAGGCCTTCCAGACCGCCTTCGCGGCCGATACCGGATGCCTTCATGCCGCCAAACGGTGCTTCCGGTGTCGGGCCGGTGCCGGTGTTCCAGCCCACATGGCCAAACCGCAGGCCGGCGGCCACACGCTGGGCGCGTTCGGCGTCGGCGGTAAACACGTAGGAGGCCAGGCCAAACTCGGTGTCATTGCCGGCTTCGATGACTTCCTCTTCGCCCCGGAACGTAGCCATGGGAACCAGCGGCCCGAAGGTTTCCTCGCGAGAACAGGCCATATCCCGGGTCACACCGGAAATCACGGTGGGCGGGAAGAACAGGTGGCCTTCGCCCAGATCGGCCGGCTTTTTACCGGCCACCAACTGGCCACCCTTCTGCAGTGCATCCTCGACATGGCGTTTGACCTTGTCGAAGCCGGCTTTATTAATCAGCGGACCCAGGTCTACGTCCTCGGTCAGACCGTTGCCGATGGTCATGCGATTAACCCGCTCGGCCAGCTTTTCAGCGAAAGCATCCACCACCTTTTCATGCACGAAAATGCGGTTGGCGCAGACACAGGTCTGGCCCCCACCACGGAACTTGTTGGCGATCAGGTTATCGGCTGCGGCATCCAGGTCTGCGTCGTCAAACACAATGAACGGTGCGTTGCCCCCCAGCTCCAGGGCCAGTTTCTTGACCTGGTCAGACGTGTCGATCAGCAGCTTGCGACCCACTTCGGTGGAGCCGGTAAAGCTGAGCATGGGCACGTCCGGGCTTTCACACAGAGCCTTACCGATCACGCTAGCCTTGCCCATCACCAGGTTCACCATGCCGTCCGGAAGATCCACGTGCTTATCCATCAACGCAAACAGGGCGATCATGGTCAGCGGGGTTTCACTGGCGGGCTTGATCACCGACGGACAACCGGCCGCCAGCGCGGCCGACAGTTTCTTGGCAATCATGCCGATGGGGAAATTCCAGGGCGTGATCAGCCCGGCCACGCCGATGGGGCGATAATGAACCGTCCAGGTGCAGTCCTTGGGCTTCTCGGCGATGGTATGGGCATCAAGCGCCTGTATATGCTTCGAGCAATAATCGAAGAAGCCGGCTGCGTAATCCACTTCCCCCTGGGCTTCTTTCAATGGCTTACCGTGCTCGGTACACAGAATCCGGCCCACCTCTTCCTTGTTGGCTTTCAAAGCGTCACGGATATCTTCCAGCCACTTGCGGCGGGTTTCGAGGGAGTAAGGCTGGGTCAGCCTAAGTGCTGACTTGCCAGCGGCGATGGCGTCTTTGACCTCTGCCTCGGACATGGAGGCAACGTTCGCAACCACCTCGCCCGTTGCCGGGTTGTATACCTCGAAGGTGTTGCCAGCCGGCGCATCAGACCACCGACCGCCAATGTAGCCAGTCAGCTTTGGAAGCAATGGTGACTCCATCTTCTGAACTCCTCTAAAATATGTATAGCGAATAGGTAAAATCGTGTTTGCGTCAATGTGATATGTCTCTCATAGTGGATGCAGAAACCGCCACTGTAAAGTCGGGCGAGTAAAGTCCTGGCGCGTCGTTTTGATCTGCGCCCATCCCCTTCTATACTCGACTTACCAAACGCATTCAGGAGGCCTCAAAGATGAAGGCATTTTTTCACCCCTTGCAAGACCAGCACCTTCCCAAAACCTATTTCACCCGTGGGCAGATGCGCCAGCCTCAGGAAGTGCCGGATCGCACGGCACAGATGCTGGAAGGGTTGAAAGAACTGGGCGTACAGGTACTCCAGCCGGCCGATCAGGGCGCGGCGCCCATCTCGAAAGTTCACGATCTGGGTTATCTGCGATTCCTGGAATCGGCTCATCGTCGCTGGAAAGCCATGGGCGACTGGGGCGATGAAGTAATCTCGAATATTTTCGTACGCTCACCCAATGCCCTGAAAGGCATTCTTGCCGAGGCCGGACGCTACCAGGCGGACGGCAGCTGCCCGATTGGCGAGAAAACCTGGGAGGCGGCCTACTGGTCCGCGCAAAGTGCCCTGGGTGCCGCCGATGCCCTGATTGCCGGCGAGCGTTCCTCCTACGCCGTCTGCCGGCCACCCGGGCATCACGCCCGTAAGGATGCCGCCGGCGGTTTCTGCTACCTGAACAATGCCGCTATTGCAGCGGAGCATCTGCGGTCGCGGTTTGGCCGGGTGGCCATACTGGATACCGACATGCACCACGGTCAGGGGATTCAGGAAATCTTCTACGACCGCAGCGATGTGCTCTATGTGTCCATTCACGGCGACCCGACCAACTTCTATCCGGTCGTCGCCGGCCACGAAGAAGAGCGTGGTGAAGGCGAAGGCCGCGGCTACAACATCAACCTGCCCATGCCCCACGGATCGTCCGAGGAAGACTTCTTCGCAAAACTGGACGAAGCCCTGGCCGCGGTCAGGCTGTATCAGCCCGATGTGCTGATTCTTGCCCTGGGCTTTGATATTTACCACAACGATCCGCAGGCGAAAGTGTCTGTCAGCTCGGAAGGCTTCTGCCGGCTGGCAACCCACGTCCGCGAGACAGGGTTGCCGACACTGGTGGTTCAGGAAGGCGGGTATGACCTGGAAGCACTGAGCAAAAACGTTCAGGAATTCTTCAAGGGCCTTGAGGGGTAAACACCTTGATGTTGTTGTGCCCCTCAGCTTTCAGGTTGCAGGCCTGCATCCGGCTCATGGTGCCGCGGTCACAGTACAGCAGGTATTGCTGGTCATCCGGCAGGGTCTGGATCCGTTCATTCAGCTCATAGAACGGAATTTCCAGAACCGGGTTGCTGTTCAGTTTCAGGGGGGCGACAGCCTCCTCTTCGGGATGGCGAAGATCGATAATCACGTCTTCCCGGGCCGGGGTTTGCACCAGCTCCACCTCCTCCGGGGTCTGCATTGTTTCCAGCAGACGTTCCACCGATGTGTCCTGACGGCTTTCAATGGCCCGTAACAGCACCTCAGGGTCCATTTTTGCCTCGTCTGCCTCTACCCGATCAAGTTTTGCCCGGGTTGCCGGTTTGCGGGAAATCACACCACAATACTCCGGCATGGTTCTGGCAAACGGCTCAGTTCCGATTGTCCGCGCCATATCAATGATGGCCTCTTTGTCCATCGACACCAGCGGGCGCAACACCAGTTGTTCGCAGGCTCGATCCACCACATTCAGGTTTGCCAGGGTCTGGCTGGATACCTGCGCAACCGAGTCGCCCGTGACCAGGGCCGTGGCATTGTTTTCACCAGCGATTGTGGCAGCGGCCTTCAGCATCTGGCGTTTAAGCACCACACCCCAATGGCGGCTGTTCACCGATCTCATGATTTCGCCCACCACGCCTTCAAACGGCACGGACACGAACTTGGCGCTGTGGGAAGCGCCGTAGCGCTCCCAGAGGTAATGAACCACCTGCCGTACCCCGATTTCATGGGCGGCACCGCCGAGATTGAAAAACACGAAATGGGAGCGAATACCACGGCGCATCATCATGTAGGCCGCTACCGACGAATCGAACCCGCCGGACATCAGTGTCATCACCGTTTCCACCGACCCCAGGGGGTAGCCCCCAGCACCCCGGTGGCGACGATGGGCAATGTGAAAGTGATGGTCGTGGACCTCGATACGGACTTCCAGATCCGGCCGGGTGAGATCGACGCCCTTCGGCTCACAGTCCGACATAAGCGCAGCGCCTACCAGACACTCAAGATCCCGGGACCGGAACGACTGATCTCCATGCCGACGAACCCGCACAGCAAAGGTCCGGCCTTTCAGCCGGTTGCGGAATGCCTGAACGGCCTGCTCAGCCACCGCATCCATGGTCGTCCAGGGAAAAACGCTGATTTCCTGGATTGTGGATACCCCCGGCACCCGCTGGAGCGTGTCGATCGCTTCCGGCAACAGAGTCCGGTCTTCGGGAAGTTCCACTATGACCCGATCCCAGGTTCCTTCTACCCGGATGCGGCCGCCCACCCTTACACTGCTTTGCAGGCGTCCGAGGAGCTTGCGGACATTCTGGCGCAGCAGCCGCATCTGCTGACGGCGCACAGCTTTGCCCTTTAGGGCAATTTCGGGAGCGGGGCGGATCAAAAGCTTCATAAAGTCTGGTTTGTGCGCATTGGCGTAATCTGGAGTAATTGAGTAGTGTACCGTTTTCAATTTGTGCATCAAAATCGGGCATCACATATGTATCATTTGTCCGATTGCGGCTTTTTTCAATTCCAGGAGCTTTTCCGCCAATGAGCGCTTCCACCATCAACGCCCTTGTGTCCCCCGAAGGCAGTCTTGAGATTCTGTCCACCTTTGAGGTGAACCGGCTCAAGGATAAAAGCGAGGGCGGGCTCTATCAGCTGTTTCGCCAGTGCGCGCTCGCGGTTCTGAACACCGGCGTGGAAACCGATGACTGCAAATCCCTGATGGAAGCCCACGCGGATTTCGACGTTCGCCTGGTGCCCCAGCCGCGAGGCCTGAAGCTGGAACTGATCAACGCACCCGCCCACGCCTTTGTGGACGGGGAAATGCTCAGGGCCATGCGTGAGCACCTGTTCTCGGTGTTGCGGGATATCATCTACTCCTATTCCATTCCCCAGTCTGCCGCCGGTTTCAAGCGGGATGAGCCAGAGGGCATCACCAACCTGGTTTTCCATATCCTGCGCAACGCCCGGGTACTGCAGGCAGGCCGGCGACCGGATCTGGTGGTGTGCTGGGGCGGCCACTCCATCAACGAGCGGGAATACCAGTACAGCAAGGAGGTGGGCCATCAGCTTGGCCTGCGCGGCCTGAGCATCTGCACCGGTTGTGGCCCCGGCGCCATGAAGGGCCCGATGAAAGGAGCCACCATCGGCCACGCCAAACAGCGGGTAAAAGACGGCCGTTACATTGGCCTGACCGAGCCGGGCATCATTGGTGCCGAAGCCCCCAATCCCATCGTTAATGAACTGGTTATCCTGCCGGATATCGAGAAACGCCTGGAAGCCTTCCTGCGGGCAGGCCACGGCGTGATTGTTTTCCCCGGCGGCGTGGGCACGGCTGAAGAGATCCTTTATCTGCTGGGCATTCTGCTACACCCGGAAAATGCCGACCTGCCCTTTCCGGTGGTTTTCACCGGCCAGCAGGAAAATATGGAATACTTCGAAATGATCGACGAGTTCATCCGCAATGCCCTGGGTGATGAAGCCGCCAGCAAATATGAAATCATCATCGACGATCCGGTCCGGGTCGCCCAGACCATGAAGCGCGGCATGCACGAGGTGGAAACCTTCCGCCGCGCCATGCAGGACGCCTACTACTTCAACTGGATGCTGAAAATAGACCCGGTCTTCCAACTGCCTTTCGAGCCCACCCATGAACGGATGCGCAACCTGGCATTGCACCGTGACCAGCCGGCGCACCTGGTAGCCGCCAACCTGCGGAAGGCCTTTAGCGGCATCGTGGCGGGTAACGTCAAGGAGACCGGTATCGAGCAGGTACAAGCACATGGGCCCTTTGAAATCTCCGGAGATCCAACGCTGCTGATGCCTCTTGGAGAGATGCTGAAACAGTTTGTGGCCCAGAACCGGATGAAATTGCCCGGTTCCGGCGCCTACGAACCCAGCTACCGAATCGTCGGTAAACAGGACTGAGGCTAGCGTCTTTTACTTGCCGCCATCGGCGGGAAGACTGGCGTAATAGGCAGCCAGATTGGCAATATCCGTGTCACTCAGGCCCATTGCCTGACCCTGCATGATGGCTGCCTGGCCGCCACTGCGCTGCTTGTTTTTATAAGCTTTCAATGAAAGCACCAGATACTGTTCGTTCTGGCCAGCCAGGTTTGGATAAGTGGGAATCTGGGCGATGCCGTTCTTGCCATGGCACGCCGCACAGACCGCCGCCTTGGCCTTACCTGCCTCGGCATCTGCTGCTGCAGACACGGCCGGAAAGATGAAACCCAGTACAAACAGTCCTGCAATGGTATAGCGTTTCAGACTCATTGGTTTTACCCTCTCATCATTTTGTTGGCGCTAGAAAGCGCTCTTTTTAAATATCAGTTTTCTGACCCCGGAATTTATAGCACAGCATACCGGTGAGTTACATCGCAGCGCCGATACCACCATCCCTTTGCAGATACGCCGGGTTTTCGAATTGATATCAAATTGCACTCATCGGAGAGCCCCCTATGCCCATAGAGGTTCAGGAGCTTCCCTGCCGGGAAGGCTCTGTCGGCGTCATCACACTGAACACGCCGGAAACACTCAACGCCCTGTCCGGTGACATGATCGACCGTATGCAGATGACGCTTGATGGCTGGGCAGCGTCGCCGGAAATTTGTCTGGTGGTTTTGCGGGGCGCTGGGGAGAAAGGCTTCTGTGCCGGCGGCAATATCCGCGAGCTTTACCAGGTCCTGTCACCGCAAGACGCCGGGAAAGCGGAAGAGCCCACCCGAGCTGCGGGCTACTTTGCCCGGGAATACCGCCTGGATTACACGGTTCACCGGTTTCCAAAGCCGGTCATCACCCTGGCCCATGGTGCCGTGATGGGCGGTGGGCTGGGGCTGTTGACCGCCAGCCGCTACCGGCTGGTCACGCCGGATATCGTCATGGCGATGCCGGAAATTTCTATCGGCCTGTTCCCGGATGTGGGCGCCAGCTGGTTCCTGAATCGCCTGCCGGGAAGGCTGGGCCTGTTCATGGGCCTGACCGGTGCCCGCCTGAACGTGTCCGATGCCATGCGTGTGGGACTTGCGGATATGGTTCTGCAGCCGGAGCAGGCAGAGGGACTGGTTTCGCGCCTGCAACAGGAACGTTGGAGTGGCGAGTGCGCTGTTGATGACAACCGTCTGTTCCGCCTGTTCCGCCAGCTTGAACTCCCTGACTATCGCGCGTTACCGGAGAGTGAGCTGGCACGACATGAGCAGACCATTGCCCGCCTGAGCGCTGGCGATCATCTGCCGGAGATTGTCGATCGGATTCTGGACGCAGATGAACAGTCGGACTGGTGGCAGGCCGCCACCGCCAACCTCCGGGGAGGCTGTCCGGTAACAGCCTGGCTGGTGTGGACCCAGCTCAGAAAAGCGCAGCAGATGTCGTTGAAGGATATTTTCCGGATGGAGCTGACCATGGCCACCCGTTGCACCGAAAGACCCGACCTTATAGAAGGCATCCGCGCACGTCTGATTGATCGTGACCAGTCCCCCAGATGGTCGTTCGGCTCCGTCGCGGAGGTACCCGAAGACGTGGTGGAAAGCCATTTCACACCGACGCTCGACGACAGCACCGATCCAATGAAGCTCGACTGAACCCTATTCAGATTTCCGCGCCGGCCTGAATCAGCAGCATTTCCAGGTCACGGTTGTTTTCGGCACGGGCAATATCCAGAGCGGTCACGCCCCGGTCGTTGCGATAGTTCACGTCGGCACCGGCAGCGACCAGCATTTCGGCGGTCAACAGATCCCCACCCTCAACAATCTGCATCAGCAGTGAGCGGCCATCCTGGCTGACATTGACATTGGAGCCGGCCGCCAGCAACACCTTTACCACCGGCAAATGGCCACTGCGGGCGGCCAGCATCACCGGCGTGGCGCCACCGGCATCCCGGGCATTCACATCCGCACCGGCGGAAAGCAGCAAGCGCACCAGCCGACGATCACCATTCGCCGCTGCCGTCATCAATGGCGTTCTTTCGGCGCTCCCGACCAGGTCAGGTGACGCCCCTTCACTGAGCAGGAACCAGACAATACGGTCCTCACGGGCTTTTACAGCGGCTTCCAGCGGCGTTCCCTGCTCGGTCAGGGTGTTCAGTGAGGCACCGGATTCCGCCAGCGCCTGAACCTTCTCGAAATCACCACGGCTGACCGCTTCTATCAGTGGCGTATTGGCCGCTGAGGCTTCCCGCTGGGCGAGATTGGAAGGCTTTGGGCTGGCGCAGCCGGCCAGTAAAAGGCTGATCATTAGTGTCAGCAAAACAGTGTGAAAGGTGGGTCCGGTTCCCTGGGCCATGATTATCGGGTCTCTGGTTGAACATGAATGCGGTTATTCTGGTTACCCGCAGGCAAGAATTAAATCGAGCTGGTCACAAGTCCGGCCGGTTCTGCAAAAGATTTTGCACGGCCAGGCGCAGCCGATCCTCGCCCTGCTCACGCCCGGGACAAAGACCGTAGCCGCGCAACCGGGACCAGCTCCAGCCCTGGAGAACCGCACGGGCCCAGAGTACTGGTAGACCGGAATCGTCATCAGCCAGCAGCCGCGCGGCAATGCCATCCGCCATGGAGAGCATGCGCAACACCGGCAGAGTCAGGTCAAACCCGCGGTGGCCCCGGGCGAAACTTGTCAGATCCCGCCGGTCGTCTTCGTTCAGCGGCTGGACCAATGGCAGGCTGGCGGTTAACTGCAGCAGCAACCGTGGCTCCAGATCAGGCCAGTTGTGGGGCACCAGCGTTAACCAGTGGCGCGCCAGGCGATCTTGCAATGCTTCTGTGAGCGCTCGCCCCGGTTCCGAGGTGCCCAGCAACATCTGTAGCGGCAACTCCCCACTGCTGTGCTCACGGGACAACCCCAGCCTGACCGGCACCAACCCGCTGCACTGCCAGAATGTCACCAGCTCGGCATTGCCACCAAAGCTGGTGCCCAGGGCATCCACGCCTGCGGCCTCGGCATAATCGCGGGCAGCCCGAACCAGAGCAGTACCGACGCCCTGCTGACGAACATTCGCACTGACCGCAACCCGCACGACTCTCAATATCTGCTGTCGGGCGGCGCTGGCGAAACCACTGTGAAACGCCAGCGACTGCGGCAACAGTTGGCCACGAACGCGCCGCCGACCCAGCATCACCTGCTCTGCCAGCGCATCATCCAGACCACCTTCCAGGGCCGCCCACAGCACTCCGACAACGACGCCATCAACCGTTGCCCGCCAGCTCACCACCGAGGGATCGTCCATCCACTGCCGCAGGTCCGATGGCGTGGTGCGGTAGTGGGCATCGACCAGCAACCCGAAGCTTTGCTCGAGCTCGTTGTCAGGTGCACTGGCTGGCTCCCACCGCTCCACAGTTACCGGTTTTCGTGGCTGTTCCCCATCGGGCAAGCCTGTGGCCTCGGCATTGAGCAGAAACATTCGGCTGATTAGGGGTTCGAGCGGATCGGATTCAGACCAGCGGATGGGCGCCTGGAGAGCAATCTGTTTCCAGTGGGGTGTTTCCCGGTCGAGCACAGAGCGAAACCGCACGGAAAAGCCCCGCCCGGCCCCTTCATAGCCGTGAACCGTGGTTGCGAACACCACCCGGGGCCAGCCCATAAGGATCTGTTTCAGCCGATCTGGCGGCACCGCAGCGGCTTCATCCACCATGACAACCTCGGCTTCGGGGCGATGCTCCAGCAAATCGTCCACGGAGAAAAACCGGACCCTGCCTTCACTGACGGCAGGCTCTGCATGACGAAGCAGCGTTTCGACCGCGGCCGGGCCGGTCGCGGTGACCACCACCTGCTTACGACCTTCGGCAACCAGCCTGGCAGCGGCCATTCCCAGCGCCGCCGATTTACCCCGACCCCGGTCTGCGGTCACCACCAACGGCCTGCGACGCCGGCCAAGGCCGCTCTTTACCAGGCTCTCGATCAGCCTGATCTGCTCCGGCGTCGCCTGCACCTGAAACGGCGGATCGCCAACAGGCAGTTCGGGAAGCGCGGCAGCAGAACCCTGGCTCGCCTGCAGACGAATCACCGAAGCGTCGTCGGCAATCACGCGGGCCAGACGGGACAGAAACGGATGTACGGAGGACGAATCCAGCCCAACCCGCCGGTAGTCCGGATCCTTGAAGGTGGGCCACTGATCCAGCGGCGGCATCAACCAGAACAGCAAACCGCCGGCGCCCAGCGTACCCGCCAGCGCTGCCAGCCCGTCCGGCGGATTGCCCTGCCAGCCGTCCCAGACGACACAGCTTAGATCCCGCCCCAGCCAGCGTCGGGCATGCTTTGCCGGGATGGGATCAATGCCCTCAATTGAGGGAGCCTCGTCCTTCCCGACCCAGACGCCGGGCGCAACAGAAAGCTTCGGAAGATGTTCGGCAAGCCAGTCCAGGGACGCCTGGCGGTCGCCTTCAAGCAACACCAACCGCCGGTGGCCGGCCTCCCGCAGACGCCGCTGGAATTGCCGCCAGGCCGAAACGCCCGGCTGATCAGGCACGGTCGTCAAAGGCTCAACTCAGATCCATTGAATGACGCTTGAGGTCGTCCAGAGTCGAATACTTAAGCGCGGACCGGTGGGTGGCCTTTAGTTTGACACGAGGCGCAGAGCCAGCCTCGAAAGCCTCCTGCCAGCGGGAGGCACACAGGCACCAGGAATCCCCGCTTTTCAGGCCCTCGAAACCGAACTCCGGCCTCGGGGTGCTCAGGTCGTTACCTTTGG
Organism: Marinobacter halotolerans; assembly: GCF_008795985.1. NCBI lineage: Bacteria > Pseudomonadati > Pseudomonadota > Gammaproteobacteria > Pseudomonadales > Marinobacteraceae > Marinobacter > Marinobacter halotolerans. The sequence continues at coordinate 1,260,276 of NZ_VMHP01000001.1, forward strand.
ATTTGGAATATTCCAGAAACTCGTCCGTGACCACAGCACACACCACATGGGCGCCCAAGTCGTCAGGGCCTGTGTTACAGCACCCATCGCGGTAGAAGCCAGTTTGCGGGTCCGTTCCGCAGACCTCTAGTTTCTCGCCTAAAACATTGACCGGTTCAGCAGTCGTCGCCATAAATCTTTCTCCATTTAGCTTGGGGGGAGTGTCGGTTTGGGACAGGGGCTTTCAAAACACGCTCCTTACGGCACATCCATGTGACCCTTGGGCTCCGCCATCCATGGCTCCGCACAGTTTTGAAAGCCCCTGTCCCAAACCGCCAACGAGCCCCGGGGTGAACGCAATTATGTCGGACTGGTATCTGCGCTGCCAGTTGCTCCGTACAATAGCGCCATGACGAGCCCAACCCTAACATCTACTGCAACTGATACCGCTACGGATCTGCCGGATTTTCTGACTGGTGAGCAGAACGACATCATTACTGCCGGATTTGAGCATGCGGTAATCACTGCCGTGGCTGGTAGCGGGAAGACTTCTACCCTGGCCTGGCGCATTCGCTATCTGCTGCAACAGGGCCACGATCCCGACCGGCTGCTGGTACTGATGTTCAACCGTAGCGCCCGGGAGGATTTCGAGTGGAAGTTGCGGGACGTCAGTCGAAATACCGGACTGCGTTTGCCGGAAGTACGGACCTACCATGCCATGGGGCTGCGGCTTTACCGGCGGTTTATCAAAGATGGCTATCTGCCGGGATTTTCGGAAAAGATTCTCACCGACCAGGAAATCAGCTTTCAGGCTTGGCAACTGACCCGGCGGCTGGCGCCGGAGGATCTGGAAGACGAGATCAAGCGCAACAAGAAGGACTTTGTGGAAACCGCCGTCAGTTTCATTGATCGGGTGAAGACCACCCTCTCCCCCGCCGAGATCGTTTTCGAGGAGCTGGGGTATTCCGACAAACACCGCTACCTGATTGACCTGTTCCACAGTTTTGAGCAATGGCGCAAATCCCAGAGCCGCATCAGCTACGCCGATATGCTGTACGAGCCGGTGATGGCGATTCACCAGAATCCTCCGCTGCAGCGGCTGGTGGGCAACAAGATGGATATGATTCTGGTGGACGAGTATCAGGATACCAACGAAATCCAGCATCTGCTGCTGCGTTACGTGGCCGGAGACCGTGCCCGGGTGACGGTGGTGGGGGATCCGGACCAGACCATTTATGAGTTCCGTGGTGCCCGGCCAGAGTTCATTCTCACCCGCTTCAGCGAGGAGTTTGACCAGCCCCTGGAGCAGACCCTGAGTTACACCTTCCGGTATGGACACCAGGTGGCACTGCTGGCCAATCACCTGATCGGTCACAACACCGGCCGCAAAGACGTGCAGTGCCATTCTCACCCCATCACGCCGGACACGCGGATCACCCTGCACCAGCAGGAGAATGACAGCGATACCGTGGTAAAGCTGCTGGAGCCGATGGACGACGCCAGCCTTGCCAGCACTGCCATTCTGTTCCGGGTCTGGAGCCAGAGCGTTCCCATTGAACTGAAACTGCTGGCGCAACAGGTACCCTATCGCATTGATGCGGGCAAAGGCGCGCTCTTCAGCCGCGAGGTTCAGGCCATCACCAGCCTGTTGAGCGTGATTGGCAACCGCCTGCCAAATCTTCCCGACGAAGACCGACTGGATATCGCCCGGCATCTGATGCGCTTTCCCCATGTGGGTCTGAAGGAGCCGGAACTGGAACAGCTTGCCCGTTTTCTGTCCGGATTTTCCAACGGCTGGCATGAGCGGTTGCTGGCTCTGGACTTCGACGCCCTGGCACCCATGGCGGCCCGCAAGCTGCGCAAACTGGGGGAAACCCTGGCCCGCCTGAACGGCCACAAGGGCCCGGTTGCGGACGTCATCCGCGAGTATGCCGAAGCCACGGAGCTTAACGAAGGTATCCGCAGCCTGGCTCTGACTCACGAATCGGCGGAAGAGCGTATCGAAACCGTTCAGGGCTTCAGGGGCTATCTGGCATCACTGGATGTGGATTGCGCCGGCGCCCTGGCTCACCTGAAAGCACTGAAGGAACAGGCAGGCCAGCGAAAGCAGGCGGGCGAAGACGGGCCCGGCGGTGTGCTGCTCTCGACTATCCACCGCACCAAGGGGCTGGAATGGTCGACGGTGATACTGCCCGGCCTGCAGGAAAAGTATCTGCCCTATAGCCCCAGATCCCAACAGGACCTCAAAGGGTTTCTTGAAAGCGAACGCCGCCTTCTTTACGTGGCCATGACCCGCACAAGACATAGTCTTCATCTGATTACACGCCCCCTGAGCGGCCCTTCCCACCTGGAAGGGGATCTGGGCCCCAGCCGTTTTGTCAGCGAACTCTGTTTTGACCTTTCCCGGGAACTCGGAGGCTGGCTGGAGCAACGGAACAATGACGAGTATCAGCTCACCCTGAGCGCACCGCTGACCGAAACCGCCGAACGCTATGCCGCCCGGGAAGCCGTCACTCTGAGCGGCGCCCGGCAGTCCGACACTTCCGGGGAGCGGCCGGTGTGGACCCTGCAACGGCTGAAGCATGCGGTGCTGGGCCCCGGATCCGTAGCCGGAGAGGATAACCAGTCTTTCGAAGTCAGGTTTGACTCCGGCGACACGCTGAACTTCAGTAAGAAAAGCGCACACCTTTATTTTACGGGCCTTACAGAAGAACCCTGAACCGGGGCCAGAGACAACATTAACCGGCTTTATTTTGTTTTTTTTGAATCTGTAACGTAAATTTACCGTAGTGAGATTAAAAACCTTATAAAAAATAACGAGAAAGACCCAACACAACGACAACAGAACAGGAGGTTCCGCATGAACATCATGCGCCCACTGACAGTCGCCGCTCTGGCAGCATCAATGGCCACGCCGGCTCTGGCGGATAGCAAGCAGACCATCTACATCAATCCTTTCATTGCCTATCAGGTGTTTGACGACCAACGTGACCTGAAAGAAGACGGCATCACCGGTATTGGCGTGGAATACCGCTTCTCACCCCACTGGGCACTGGAAGGGGTCTATGCCTCGGACAGCATTGGCCAGAAATACGTACCCGGGCACAGTGACTACGAGGACATGCGCCTGGATGCACTCTACTATTTTGCCGGCCAGGAAGAGTCCTGGAATCCCTACGTGGCTCTGGGCGCTGGCAATACCGATTTTGGAGACGCCGGGATCGGCTATAACACCCTCGGGTCAGACCATGACGAGACACGGGTGAACGTCGGTGGCGGTGTCCGCTATAACATCAGCGAAACCGTGTCACTGCGTGGTGATCTGCGCCAGTTCCATGGCCCTGAAGAAAGCACCTTTGACACCCAGGTATCGCTGGGCATCAGCCTGGCTTTCAATCGCACTGTTTCGGATTCATCTCCGGAACCCAGCCAGCCGGCAGACTCCGACAAGGACGGTGTACCGGACAGCCGGGACCAGTGCCCGGATACACCGTTCGGCACCAGCGTGAACAGCAACGGTTGCGTGCCTGACAGCGACAATGACGGCGTCGCCGACAACCGCGACCAGTGCCCGTCCACTCCCGCAGGCGCCAGCGTGAACAACCGTGGCTGCGAACGGGATGACGACAACGACGGTGTGGTCAACAGCAAGGATCAGTGCCCGGGCACGGACGCAGGCGCAACAGTGGATGCCACTGGCTGCACCGGTCAGACCGAGACTGTCAAAACCATCGAACTGAACGTGACTTTCCCCACCAACAGTTCGGTGATCGGTGACCGCTTTGACAGCGAGATTGCCCAGGTAGCCACCTACATGCGCAATAATCCGGAAGCCACAGTGGAAATCGCCGGTCACAGTGACAGTCGTGGTGATGACGACTACAATCGTTTCCTCTCCCAGCGCCGGGCTGACGCAGTGGCCGCACGTCTGACCGGACCCCTGGGCATCAGTGCAGACCGCGTCAGTGCCGTGGGCTATGGTGAAGCCGAGCCTATCGCCAGCAACGACACTGCTGCGGGACGCGCCGAAAACCGCCGCGTTGAGGCTCGCTTCCAGATGCAGCGTTAAGCCATATTGGCCGGTCGGCCGTATGGACTATGACAGAGCAAGAGCAGTAAGGCGCCTCCGGGCGCCTTTTCTGTTTCAGGGCGAAGTGCCTGCCATGACAGCGGTCGGGCAAACGCATATATAGCGGGGTCACTATGCTGAAAGTGGTTGCGATGGCAGCAGGCGTGTTGATTGGCTGGCCGGGCCCTGCAGCGGCTGAGATCTACCGCTGTGAGTCGGAAACCGGTGTCCGCTTTGCGGACGAACCCTGCGGTGACGGCGCCGAGAAGATTACCGTCCAGGATAACCGCATTGGCGGAAACTTTGGTCAGAACCTGCCCCCGGCCCCGGAACCAGAAACGTCGCCCAAACCGGAAATTTCCAATAGCGAAGCCGAGTCCGACACCTGCCGGTATATAAACTCCACGGATCTGCGCCGCTATCTCATTCGTGAGCAGGTGGTCAAAGGCATGACCCGGGAAAACGTTATCGACGCCTTCGGCAAACCCCCGGAAACCTATCCCGCGCCCCAGGAAACCTGGGTTTACCAGACCAAATATTACGGAGCCCTTTACGAGCTCACCTACGTGTATTTCAGAAATGGCTGCGTGGAAAAGGTGGTTTACCGCAAGCCCTGAGCCCGTTCAGCCCTCAAGCCTGGCATCAATCAGCAGATTTCTCGGCGTGAGGTGCCGTTGGCAAAAGGTGCCGATGCGCACACGATAGCCCTGCTCTTCAAGAAACAACGCATAATCCAGCACCAGCCAGAGCTCCAGTGGGCGGCGGAACAGGTGACGGATGAGCTCATGCCGACGAACCTGCGCCAGTCGGCTCGCACCGTACGCCTCCCAGGCCGGGTAATCGACATTGTCCGGCAAGCTCAGCCCTTTTTGCTCGGCAGCCCAGCCACAGAACTCCCGGAAGTTGCCCCTCGCTATCCGGTTCGGATGCGAGGGCACGGGGAGATAGTCGTCCACCTGCCGCAATTCCCGCTGCAGGCCATCGAAGCCCAGCCGCCAACGGCTGAACCTCTGCACCTGATCACGCACTCGGGCCGGCGCGGTGACCGTTTCCTCTACCGCCAGTTTCAGGTCCGCCCGATCAAGGCGAAGGCACCCGGCCCACTCGGCAGCCGCCTGCGACAGTGGCCGGTATAGCGGAGCCTCAGAAAGATGATAACAACAGGGCGCAATGCTCAGTCGCGGCAGGCTTTGACCAGTGCCCTGCCTCAACAACCTGCGATGCAGGTCACCACAGGCGTGAAGGGCAACGCCGTGGCTGTTATCCGGCAGGAGAAGGTCATCCGCCATCACATCCTGGCACTGCATCCGCACTGCATCGCCCGCTTTTTGCGCCAGCCGGTTGCCATCATCCACCAGCGCCGGGGACCAGTCGTAGCCCGTAACCGGGTGATCGGAAAACGGCAAAAGCGTTCGTGCCAGGTGCCCCTTGCCGCAGCACCAGTCCACAACCGGGGCGCCAAGGGGTCGCAACGCCGCCGAGAAGGCGCCAGACTGAAGGCGTTTACGCCCCGGCATGTCCCGGGCACGCACTTCCGGCAGGGTGCACGCCTGCGCCGTTAACTCGTCGGTCAGCATCGGCAGGTCTGTCAGCTTCTGCAGTCTGGACAAAGACGGCAGCAGCGGCGCCAGCGAACTCGCCAGCGCGACCGGGTCGTTTTCAAAACGCTGGCAGTCGTCGTCACTGAAGCCACTAACCTGTCGGGCCATGTCCGGCCAGCGCAGCGTCCAATCCGGTGCCGGGCTGGTAAAGGGGGCCGGCCGCCAGAACTCCCGGTGCTCGTGTAGCCACTCATTCAGCTGTTGCCACCCGGCGCCATAGGAAGAGAACGCCAAGGCAACTACTCCCGAAACCGACCGGGCCGGAACGGATCAAGACATACGGTCGGCTGCTCGCCATCAATCAACTGACCGATTACGCTGGCACTGCCCGCGGACAGCGTCCAGCCAAAGGTACCGTGGCCGGTGTTGAGGTAAAGGTTCTCCCGCGGGCCACGACCAATGATCGGCGGCCCGTCCGGAGTCATGGGGCGGAAGCCGGTCCAGGTCTCCGCAGCATGGAGGTCCGCGCAGCCCGGAAAACGGGACTCCACGGATTTGCGGATGGTCGCCAGCCGTTGCTCCGGAATGTCGCGGTTGAAATCGGCCATTTCGACAAACCCGGAGGCACGTAGGCGATCGCCAAGACGGGTGGAAACCACCTTGAAGCGGTCGTCATGAATGGTGGACAGCGGCCCCTGATCGTTGCTTTTCATTGGCACAGTCAGACTGTAACCCTTCACCGGATAGATGGGGAGCTTAAGGCCAAGGGAGCGGGTCAGTTCATTCGACCAGCAGCCGGCACAGACCACCACCGCGTCCGCTTCAATGGTCTGGTTTGCGCCATTTGCAGAACGAACCGCCACACCGGTTACCCGTCTGTCGTCAGCCACAAGGTGGGTAGTGTCGGTGTTGAAACGGAAACTGACGCCTCTGGCTTCACAGGCCTTCGCCAGCTCCCGGGAGAACATATGGCAATCACCGGTGCCGTCGGTGTCATAGCTCAGAGCGCCATAGAGAGGCCCGGTGCCAGTCATTCCCGGCTCGGCCTTTCGCACCTCTTCCGGAGAAAGCAGTCGGGACGCGATGCCCAGCTCGTTGAGCAGCTTATGTGTTGTGCGATAGCCTTCCAGCGCTTCCGGCGTACTGGCCAGGTGCAGCAGGCCGCCGTGGCCGCCATCAAAGGTCAGCTTCACTTCGTGCTCGAGGGCCAGAAACTTCTCCCGGCTGTGCATACCCAGCCTCAGCATGGCGCGCTTGTTCAGGCCAAACAGGCCCGGTGACCAGGCATAGCGAAGGGTGGAAAACAGAAACCGCAGGGTATTCCTGGACGGCGGCAACGACATTTTCAGGGGGCCATCCTTTTTCAGCAGAAAGGGGATGGCTTTGGTCACCATAGCAGGGTCGGCCCAGGGGTATACCACGCCATAGGAACGTTGGGCGGCGTTGCCCTTGCTGGTCTCATTGCCGGCGACCCCGTGGCGCTCCAGCACGGTTACCCTGTGGCCACGGCGATTCAGCTCATAAGCGGTGGCAACACCAACAACGCCGCCACCAACCACTGCTATGTGCATGAACAGACTCCTTGATTCGGGAACTCCGGTAAGCGGGAAGGGTCAGTCTGATCCGCTTCCAGCCAGCAGACGCCGATAGGCCTCCAGCACACCGGCATGCTCTTGCGGGTAGTGAGGCGCCATCTGCTTCAGCTTTTCTGCAAGGATTGCGGCAACAATGGCCCGTGCATGGGGCTTACGATCACCAGGCACGATATACCAGGGTGCGTCATCAGTGTGGGTCGCGGCAACGGCTTCTTCAGCGAATGCCTCATACTGACCGCGTTTTTCCCAGCCGTCGATGTCGGATTCATCAAATTTCCAGCGCTTTCTGGGCTTGTCCAGACGCTTCAGTAATCGCCTGCGATGCTCATCCTCTGAGAGATTCAGCCATATCTTGATCAGTGTTGTACCTTCTTCGGTCAGGTGGCGCTCAAACTCCCGGATTGACCGGAAGCGGTTGGCCCAGTTGTAACTTTCCGGCGCGTGCACGGGCCAAACGCGCTCGGCAATCGCCGCTTCATGATGGCTCCGATTGAAGGCGACCATCTCCCCCAGGCCGGGCAACAGGCGGGAGACCCGCCAGAGAAAGTCGTGCCTGATTTCCGCGCCTTCGGGGCGGCCGAATGACCAGGCATGGAAGCCTGCGGGGTCGGTATAAGTGGCCAGGGTGCGAATCAGGCTGTCTTTACCACTGGTATCCGGGCCCTGAACAATGATCAGTAACGCCTTTTCACGGTTCGCCCAGAGCCGTCGCTGGAATTCGCCTATCTCATCCAGACTGGCCTCAAGCCCGGGCAGATCCACATCCTCGTCCAGTAGCGTCGGGTAGTCACTGAAACTCCGTCTGGTAGTGTCAAAACACCAGCGTCTGGCCCAGAGTCCGATCGCGTCCGTCGATTTCATCCAAAGCCCCTATCGTTGCGATGCAGGTCAACAATCAGACAAGCTGTTAAACTGTTGTGACTAATCACTCAGGATAGCAGCCCCCGCTGCGGTTGCGATGGAGCGAAATAGCCAATAATGAGTAAAAAACGTCGCGAGATACCCGTTTTCGATCATCCAATCATCGAGACCCACTGCCATCTGGATTACCTGAAGGAGCGGCCGCTGGCAGACACCTTGGCGGAAATGCAGCGGGTAAACATCGAGCGGGTGATTACCATTGCCGTCTCCCCGGAAAACCTGGGCACGGTGCGTGAACTCAGCCAGACCGCTCCCTGGGTCTACGGCACCCAGGGCGTTCACCCCCATGATGCCGAAAAATATTCCGATGAAGCCGAGGCGGAAATCCGCGCCCACGCTGGCGACGAAAAGATTGTGGCGGTCGGCGAAATCGGCCTGGACTATTTCTACGACAACGCTGATCGCGATGTGCAACGCGAGGTGTTCCGGCGCCAGTTGCAGATTGCCAGCGACACCGACCGCCCGGTGGTGATTCACAGCCGCGAGGCGGATGACGATACCATCGACATTCTGAAGGAATTCGAGGGATCGCTGAAGCGCCGGGGCGTGATTCACAGCTTCACGTCCGGCCCCGGCCTGGCCGAGTATGCCCTCAGTGAAGGCTGGTGCCTCGGTTTTAACGGCATCACCACCTTCAACAAGGCGGAAAATGTCCGGGACATCGTTCGCATGACTCCAATTGAACAGATTCTGCTGGAGACCGATTCGCCCTTCCTGGCACCGGTGCCCTATCGCGGCAAGGAAAACGCCCCTTTCTACATCCCGTTTGTGGCCGAAAAAATTGCCGAGGTTAAAGACCTGCCGCTGCAGGATGTTCTGGCGTCCACTTACGCCAATAGCCTGAGGACGTTTTTCCCACATACATGATCAAACGCATCCCCATCACGGCACTGAAGGTCGGTATGTACATCACCGACCTGAACAACGACTGGATTCCCCACAACACCCAGCGTAAACGCGGCGTTATCAAGAAAGACGAAACCATCGATAAAATCCGGCGCATGGGGGTCAAACACGTCTACATCGACGCCGCTAAAGGCCTGGACACGCAGGATTCCGAACCCGCCCGGGACGTAGACCTGCGCAACGAGAAACTGCTTGATAGCGCCGGCGAACTGACACCGGGCATGGCCAGGCAGACCTCGGTTGCGGAAGAGATGGAAAAGGCCCGGCAGATCCACACCCAGGCCCAGGGGCTGGTCGGCAACCTGATGAGCAACGTCAAACTGGGCGGTGCCATCGACATCGCCCCGATTCACGAACTGGCTGACGAACTGCAGAACTCGGTCTTTCGCAACGCGAACGCTCTCAGCTGCCTGGGCCGGATCCGCGAGAAAGACAACTACCTGCTGGAGCATTCGGTCAACCTGAGCGTACTGATGTCGCTGTTCGGCCGGTACCGCAAATTGTCATCCGACGCCCTGCATCAGACCATTGTAGGCGCGCTGCTGCACGACATCGGCAAGATTCTGACCCCGGACGAAGTCCTGCACAAACCAGGTCGGCTGAGCGCCGAGGAGTTCGAGGTGATGAAAGCCCATGCCCGACATTCCCGGGACATACTGGCCACCACCGAAGGCATTGGCGAGCTCTCGATTATTACCGCGGCCCAGCATCACGAACGGCTGGACGGCTCCGGCTACCCCGAAGGACTGAAGGGCGAAGAAATTTCGATATACGGTCGCATGGTCGCCATTACGGATGTGTATGACGCCATCACCGCTGACCGGGTTTATCACCGGGGGGTTACCCCCAGCCATGGGCTGAAAAAGCTGCTGGAATGGAGCGGCGATCATCTGGACCCGAAACTGGTAAGGGAGTTCATCCGCTGCGTCGGCCTCTACCCCATTGGATCCCTGGTGCTGCTGGAAAGCGGCCGCCTGGGCGTGGTCGTCGAAACCAACGACGACGATCAGCGACTGCCCGTGCTTCGCGTCATGTACGATACCCATGCCCGCGCGCCCGTCAGCGTGACCAGGATGGATCTGGCCAGGCCCGACAATCAGGACCGGATTCTGCGTTCGGTGGATCCGGAGCTATACAACATTGATGTAATAAAATTCCTCGAATGATGTCCTCTGTTTTCCAGATTCTGGGCGGCCTGGCGCTCTTCCTTCTGGCCATGGAAATGATGACCGATGGCCTCAAGAACTTTGCGGGCCACCACCTGAAACACCTGCTGGGACAATGGACCCGTACGCCGTTGCGGGGGCTGGGTGCCGGCGTACTCATTACCGGAATCGTGCAATCCTCCAGTGCCGTTACCGTCGCCACCATCGGTTTCGTCAATGCCGGGCTGCTGACCCTGACCCAGTCCCTGGGCGTTATTTTTGGTGCCAACATCGGCACCACCATGACCGGCTGGCTGGTGAGCTTCGTCGGATTCGGTTTCAAGATCGAGGCCCTGGCAATGCCGATTCTGGCGTCAGGCGTGGCACTGAAAATCGCCGCCCCGTCGCCCCGATATCAGGCTTTGGGGAAAGCTCTTGCCGGTTTCGCTCTCTTCTTCCTCGGCCTGGCTCTGCTGAAAGAATCACTGGACGGCCTAACCGCTGGCCTAGGAAGTGAAACGCTCTTTGGCCGAAATTACGGATTGCCCTTCTTTCTCCTTATGGGGTTTCTGGCCACCTTGCTGACCCAGTCCTCAAGTGCTGCGCTGGCCATGATTCTGACCGCCGCAGCGGGCAACCTGATACCGCTGGAGAGCGCCGCGGCGGCAGTCATTGGTGCCAACCTGGGCACCACCTCAACCGCCGCCATTTCGGTACTCAAAGCGACCGCCAATGCCAGGCGCCTTGCACTTGGCCACATACTGTTCAATGCCATAACGGGCCTGCTTGCTCTAATCATTCTGCCTGCCATGCTCTGGCTGGTGGCCTGGCTGGCAGACGCCATGGACCTGGAGGCAAACCCGGCCCTTTCTCTCGCGCTGTTCCACACCCTTTTCAATGTGCTGGGCGCGATGCTGATGCTTCCGCTGACCGGCCGGATGGCGAGGCTTCTCGGCAAACTCTTCCGGAGCCGGGAAGAGGACAACGCGGAACCCCGCTATCTCGACAGCACGTTAATCACCACGCCTGACCTGGCCCTGTCCGCAGCGCGGCTGGAAATGAATCGTCTGTTCGGGATGACCGGAATTCTGCTGAAAGCCAGCCTGGCGCAGCCGAAACTACCGCCTGACCAATTGTTTGCACAGGCGTCTGCCGCTCAGCGACTGAACAACACCATCACTGACTACATCTCCAAAGTGCGAACCGGTGGTAGTCTGGAAGAAACCGTCACAGCGCTGACTAACAGCGTGCGAACCTGCCGCTACCTGGCCGAGGCCGCCAGCCTTGCACCCCAGCTTTCAAGCCTTCGCAATGATTACCGCTCCATCGGTCCGGCAGCGTTGGGCCCGGCCATTGACCGGTATCTGGCCGCTGTTGGGGAACTGATCAATAGCCGGGAAATCGGACAGGATTCGGCAAACACCGCCGCTATCGAATACCAGCGCCTCAAGTCCACTGTTCTCGGGATGATGGTTCAGCGCTTGTTGACGCCGGAAACAGGCGACGACCTGCTGGATGTCATGAGCTCGGTAAAACGTCTTTGCGACCAGTGGCACAAGGCACACCTGGCCCGTGCGACAGAGCCGGTCACGCCGACAGCGACAGAAACACCGCCATCAGCACCGGAGACAGGAACGAGAGAATAAACCCGGAGGCGATCGCCACCGGTACACAGGCAAGCCCGCCGCTACTGCGAATAATGGGCAGGGTAAAATCCATGGCGGTCGCGCCGCCATAGCCAATGGCCATACCCGGTCGCCGGGCGATCAACAAGGGAATGATTGCCAGAGCAATAATCTCCCGGATCACGTCATTGAGAAAGGCAACGCCGCCCCAGACCGGACCCAGAGCGTCGCCGATGACGATCCCGGACAAGGAATACCAGCCAAATCCCGATGCCAGTGCCAGCGACTGGTACCAGCCGGTGTCCAGCATAGGTGCCAGCACCAGACCCGCCAGCAGAGAACTGCCCGCCAGGACCAGGGCGATACCCAGACCGTGACGATTGAACAACAAGCGTCGCAATGACAGCCCCGCATTGCGCAGCTGCAGGCCGATTAACAGCAACAGGAGCATCAACATCGCCGTAGCCAGGCCCTCTGCCATGGGCAGGTCCGGCAGCAGCCAGTACCCTGCCGCTACACCGGCCAGCACGGCCAGTAGAGGTTTTAGCCCAGCGAGAAACAGGCGGCGATAGCCGGTAGGCGCGGCCGCAGGGTCTGCCTTTTCCGGCACCATGGGTTGGAACTGGTGCAGCAACCAGAGCCCGGCAAGATTGGCCACCAGCAGAACACCGACAAGGGCAAAGACCTGCACTGCCATACCCGCCAGCTGATCCGCCAGACCGCTCATCTGCCCCAGGCCAAGGCCGAGCAGCGCCAGAATGAAATACACTAGCGATTCCACCAAATAGTGGATAACGGTCATCACCCGTCGATTTTCCAGACGGACAGCAAACCCCAGGAACAGCGGTGCCAGTATCAGCAGTGCACCCGTCAGCATAGGCCTGCCGCCGGGTCAATGCAGGACATGGTCGTTCCGGTCCTGAACCAGTACCCAGGGCGCAATCACCACGGCCCAGAGCTCACTGTCTTCTTCATACCAGTGACGAGCCTGATCGGGCGTCACCTGGCCCACCTGATCGTTGGACATCCAGTGTTCGAAGGTCGCCTTGTTATCCGCCGCCAGCTCGGCGGCCACTGCAAGCAGATCCAGATCAGGCGAGACCCGGACCACATGCCCACGGGCGAAGTAGGTCTGCAGATCACGCCATTTGATCTGGGAGGCTTCCAGGTTGAGTTTTGATAGCAGTTCGTCCCGCGACTGATCAGAAGACATGCACTGAACCTTTAGAGCAAAAATGAAAATACAATGAAGAACGCAAGCTTAACCGATGCGTCAGCTGGACCGCCAGATTTCCTGTACCCGGTCCGCCAGCGTCATGGGGTCGAAGGGTTTGGGAATGACGCTTAAGGCGCCTTCAGCCAGATAGCTGGCTATCTCTTCGGACTGGACTTTTGCGGTCATAAACACGGCGGGGGTAGACTTGTGATCAGGAATCTTGCGGATGGCCCGCAGGGTTTCCGGGCCATCCATACCGGGCATCATGACATCCAGAATGACAAGCTGAGGCGCAAACTCTTCGATGGATTCCAATGCCTCCGTTCCGCTGGCACAGGCTTTCAACGTGAAGCCGCCGACGGTTTCCAGGGCCACTTCCGCAACCGCCCTGATATCCTCTTCATCCTCCACCAGCATCACCCGTTTCAGCGGTTCATTCTTTTCCATGCCCGGTTTCTCCTTCCTGTTCACTGATCCCCAGCCGGCGCAGCACGCGCCGGCACTGTTCACTGTCTTCCTCACCCGCTGCTCTGAGTGCCGCCGCTCTCATAATCAGGCGATCTCTGGAGACGGTATCACTCTGCAGGAGATAGATCGCACCGATCAGTTCCCGCAGGGCAAGCGACAGACGCCACTGAATCTTCACCCGGTTCCCGAGCACCTGGGACCAGTCACGCAGGGCCTGGTGGATCTGCTCATCGGTCATTGTGTCCCCGGAATCGAAGTGCTGTTGAATAACCCTGAGGGTAACCAGCTCGCCCACCCGGCTCAGAAGCCCGGCGGTAAAGTAAGATTCGCCACGCTCGCCAAGAAGCAGTGCCAGCCGCTGGGCCTGGAGCGCCACCTCTTCCGCCTGTTGCTGATAAACCCGGGCAAGCTCTTTCAACCGCTTCTCAGGCAGCTGACCGGCTACGTCCATGGCCAGGGCCAGGGCCTGGTTGAGCGCCATGGGCACGCCGATCGCCGTAATCGCATCCTTAACGCTCTGGACCGACTGGCCGGAGCGTTTCAGTGACGCCCGATTCGCCACTTCCAGCAGCTTGGCACTCAGCGCAGCATCCTGTTTCCAGCGTTCGGCCAGCTGGCCCGGCGTCAGATCATCCTGCCGTCGCGCCAGTTCCAGAATGGCAGAGGCCTCGGTTGCCCCGGGAAGATGAACTCCGGATTCGGACTCGGATACGGCCGCCAACCGGTCCTCAAGGGACGGAGTTCCAATATCCGTTGGTGATTTCTGGTCAATCAACTTGCTGAGTCGTTCGTGAACCAGCTCCACGGTGAAGGGCTTGCCGATATAACCGCTAATGCCCAGATTGGCGGCCTGCAAAATGGAATCCCGGTCCGATCGGCCCGTGATGATCACCACAGGCGTTGTGCGGTCAGACCGGCGAATTTCCCGAACCAAGTCAAGCCCCGATCCGTCCGGCAGGTTCCAGTCAGCGATGACCAGGTCCGCAGGATCTTTCTTCCAAAGTTCCTTGGCCTCCCAAACCTGGCTCGCAACCTGTATCTTGGCGCCGGAACAAAGCCCGGAAACGACAGTTTCCAGGAGATCTGCAACCAGCTCGTCGTCCTCAAGGATAAGAATTTTCATAAGCCAACCGCAGTCACGCCGTTTCTGCCTGCCCGTTTACGTTCATAGAGCGCCCGATCAGCCGCCTCGATGGCTTCCTCAGGATGGTCATAATCGGGCAGCGCTGCCATACCGACACTCAAGGTCACCGAAAACTCGCCAGCGCCGCCTTCGAACACGATCCGTGAAAAGTCTTCACAAACAGCCTGCAGCACCTCTTGTCCCCGTTCCAGAGTGCACTCGGGCAACACCACCAGAAACTCCTCCCCGCCGTAACGACCGATGACATCTGTCTTTCGCAGTCGATGCCGTAGAAGGTTGGCCAGTCCCTTGATGACAAGGTCCCCAGAGCGGTGGCCCTGAGTGTCGTTGACCTTCTTGAAATGGTCCAGATCCATCATCGCGACAACAGAATCATGATGCATGCGACGGCAGCGGGCGTGTTCTTTGGCAACCTCGGCTTTCACCAGAGAATGCTTGAGCAGGCCGGTCAGGCTGTCCCTGGAAACCAGCTTGTCCAGTTGTTTGGCTCTATAGCAGCGAATGCGGGCAGTTCGCAGAAGAAACGAGTCGGAAACCGGCTTGGTCAGAAAATCATCACCGCCCTTGGACAGTGCTTCTAGCTGCAGCTCCCGGTCGCTTTCCGCGGACAGATAGACGATCGGCAGGCTTAGAAACTCTGGCTCGAATCTCATCATACGCGCCAGCGCCGTGCCGGAAATGCCGCCCATCTGAACATCCATCAGCACGATGTCAGGGCGGAATTCTGAAAGTTTCGGCAACAGGACGGATGGGTCACCGGTGACGCCTTCTGCCTCCATACCGCCGTTGGAAAGCACCAGTTGATAATGCTCTCTGAGTTCCGGGTCATCATCGACGATAAGAACCCGGCCACTGGCCGCGTCCGCGTGATCGGTAAGCAGACGTTCCAGGTGATCTGCCAGCAGAGGCAGATTCAGCGGGTCGGAGAAAAAAGCTTCGGCGCCCTCCCGTGCAAGGGCATACCGATGGGAATAGGAATCGGATACCCCAATGCAGATGACCGGCAGTTCTCTGAATTCGGCAGGTAACCGGCTTGCCTCTGCCAGCATAACCTCATCGCGAACAACCACAACGGAAGGTCGGGTATCGGATGCCGGGTTCCACTCCACCAGGGACTTTATCGCGGAGACCCGATAGCCGTATAGCGCCAGGCCCTCCGCCAACTGTTCCGCTTTCGAAGCATCCGGTTCTATCACCAGCACCGGCGCCTCATCCGGCTGCGCTGCATAGACGCTGGCTTCCGTTTCGGTATGCTGGCGGTCGCTGAGAGCCAGCATCTCCCGAAGGCTGACCAGGTGGCTGAAGAACTCCTCATTGATTTCTGATGACTTTAAAAAGCCATCCTCGCAGTCATCAACCTGCGGTTTGACCCACAACTCGAGCCGTCGGGCTTCTTCCCCCAGGGCAGAATAGCCGAATGTTCCGGCCGAACCGGCAAGTCGGTGAAGAATGCGATAAACCTGGTCAAGCTCCTGGCAATCTGCCTGGCCGGCAAGGAATGACCTGGCAATCGCATCCAGTGCATCGAATTCCTTTAGTGCCTTATCCCTGAACCTTTGCCGCAGAACCTCCAGTTTCGCGCTGACATCGTTGCTACCCGCGTCGGCCATCAAGATTTCCACACCTAATTTTACAAACTTTGGAATTACTTTCGGCTATTCTCCCATGAAAGCAAGTTTTTAATGTAACCGTCGAAAGGATAATAACGATTGTTCAGACACTCACT